>JADLBL010000020.1:0-300000 GCA_020847735.1 Candidatus Eisenbacteria bacterium | reverse complement strand
GCGGATGTCGCGGATCTGCGCCAGCGAAGGCCGCGAGCCCTGCTGCTGCAGGTCGGCCAGCCCGGGCAGCGTCTTGATCCGCACGTTGGCTTCGGTGCACACGCGCGCGATCTCGCGCAGCACGCGGCCCGGAAGGGCCGCGTCGCTCGAGATCACCATCTCGACGTGCCGGTCGCGCAGCACCGCGGGCAGGTCCGCGATCGTGCCGAACACCTTGAGTCCCTCGATCAGGTGGCCGGTCAGCCGCTGGTCGTCGTCGAGGAAGCCGATCGGCATCAGCGATTCCTCGCCCGAGCGGCGGCGGCGCATCTCCTGCACCAGGTCCACGCCGGTGTGGTCGGCGCCGATCACGAGCGTCGGCACCGAGTGTCCGCTGAAGGAGCCCAGCACGCGGTCGCGCGACAGCCGCCACGCGAAGCGCACGCCACCGATCGCGACCAACTCCAGCAGCCAGACGAGGACGATCAGGCTCGAGGGAAATTTGCGGTCGGGAATCAGGAACAGCAGCAGGACCAGCGCGGCCGCCGAAAGCGTGACGCCCTTGAAGACCTGGAACAGCGTCACGGTGCTCGCGTAGCGCCACAGGCCGTGGTACAGGCCGGCGAGGAAGAAGCCGAGCAGGCTGAGCAGCGTGAACGCGGGCGCGAGATCGAGGTAGCCGTTCCAGAAGCGAGCCGGAATCTGACCCTCGAAGCGGAGCATGAGCGCCGCCACGTAGGCGAGGTTGACGATCAGCGTGTAGCCGAGCGTCAGCACGAGGAACCGGGGTGCTTTTCGGAACGACATTCGGTCGCGGAGACCTTCGCAGGAGAGTCGAGTCGCCCGCCCGCCGCGGGCCACCCGGGGAGATTCGTCGCCGGAGAATGCCGATCCCCGGAGCGCAACGCCGGGGCCGCCGGAGCACGGCGAAACCCCGAACCGAGAAAGCAGATGCAAGCGACGCGCCTGCGGGCCCGAGGGCGAAACCGGGGATGCTTTCCGTCCCGAGCCGAGCACTTCGACCGCCGGCGCCGTCGTGAAGCCGCTTCACCCGCGTGACCTTGGGCGCGAGTGGCAGGCATACTAGGCAGCCGGTCTGGCAGCGTCAAATGAAGCGCAGAAAAGAGCTTATGGCGCACGAGCGACCGGCCGGGTCGGCCGCCCGTTGGCGGGATCGTGCGCCGCCGGGTCCGGGCCTGCAGCCCCGGGTGAGCGTCTCCGTCACGGGCCGCGCGGTGGGGTCTGCGCCAAAAAACCCTCCACCCGGGGAGCGCTGGTGGAGAAGGCGCGGCCGCCGGGACCTAGTCGGCCTGCTCCAGCAGCATGCGCGCCTCGGCCCGGATGCCCTCGCGGAACTCCCGCGGCGCGAAGCCGAGGTCCTCGCGGGCCGGACGGATGTCCACGGCCTTGGACTCGGCGAGGCGAAGCACCTGCTCCGGGCTGACGGGAAACGGCAATCGCAGCCGCCTCGCCAGCACCGCCGCCGCGTGCGCCGGCGCGAGCGGGACCGGCACGATGCGGGCCCTCCTCCCGAGGGCCTCCGCGCACTCGTGGATGACCGTCGCGAGAGGGATCGCCTCTGGTCCGCCGACGTCGTACTCGCGGCGCGCCGCCGCGGGGCGCTCGAGTGCGGCCACGATCGCATCCGCGAGATCATCCACGTGCACCGGCTGCTGGGGTGTGCGGCCGCCGAGCGGCGCCGGGACGATCGGCCAGCGTCGCAACCAGCGAAGCAGTCTCACGAGGTTCCGGTCACGGGGAGTGCCGTAGATCATGCTCGGACGCAGGATCGTCCATGCGAGCGCCGAAGCGCGCAGCGCCTGCTCGCCGGCGCGCTTGGCGTCGGCCCCCCGGCTCGCGAGCTTCGTGTAGACGCCGGCGGAGCTGACGAACACGCCCGCCGCGACGCCGGCCGATTCGATGGCCGGCAGCATCCCGGGCACGAGCGCGAGTCCCGCCAGGTGGACGACCGCTCCCGCGCCGTCGAACGCGCCGCGCAGGGACGCCGGTTCCGCGAGGTCGCCGTGCCGAACCTCGAGCTCGGCGAGCGGCGGGAGCGGCGAAGGGTCGCGACCGGGCCGCAGCACGGCGAGCACGCGCACCCCGCGCCTCGCCAGCCGCGGCAGGAGTCTCGAAGCGACGAAACCGAGCGCGCCCGTCACCGCGACGACGCGATGCGGAAATCCGGGCGACCGTGATCCGGCGGCGCTCACGGCTCCCGCCGCGGGCGGGGTCGCTCCGCCGCGCCCGCTGCCCTATGCTCGCGCCGGTCAACCACGATTCACCCCTGCGCAGTGGAGACCGTGGCCATGCCCAGCGAGAACACGGAGGCCGGAGCGCTGTCGCGCCGGCTCGAACGGCTCACCGCGGCGGTCGCCGCATTGTCCGTCGGCTTCGCGCTCGCCGTCTTCTGGGCGTTGCTGCCGCGGACCGAGGTGGTCGCGCAGCGCTTCCTGCTGGTGGACGGCGACCAGCACTGGCGCGGGGCGCTCGCGCTGGACGAAAGCGCAAGCCCGACCGTGCGCCTCAACGACGTGTCCGGCCGCGCGGTCTTGTACGGCGTCATCCGGCCCGACGGATCGCCGCGCCTGCGGCTGTCCGACGCCGGCGGACGCAACCGCATCGTGCTGGAGGTCGGCGCGGACGGTTCGCCTCGCGTGCAGTTGCTCGACGCGAATGGCCGCACGGGCGTGGACGCCCGGCTGGCCGAGGACGGGCGCCCCGAACTCGACATGCGCTGGGGCTCGGAGTTCCGCCACCTCACGCTCCCGGATTCGACGGGCGCCGGCGGCGGACCCGCACGCTAGTCGCGACGGCGCGCTCCAGCAGCGAAGTTGGTAGCGCTACGGGGATTCGAACCCCGGTTTGATGGCTGAGAACCACCCGTCCTAGACCCCTAGACGATAGCGCCACACGGCTTGCGGCCCACGGTCCCGCCGCGAAGCGGGCGGCAATCTACTGACGCCCTCACGACGCGTCAAGTGGACCGGGCAAATGCGCCGCGCCGGGGACTCTGCATCCCCGGCGCGCGCGATGAAATGGCTCCCCGGCAAGGATTTGAACCTCGACTAACAGGGCCAGAACCTGTCGTGCTGCCGTTACACTACCGGGGAATCGCGGGCGGGAATCTAGCCGCTCCGAGCCTGCGAGTGCAAGCGCTCGTGCGCCGCTTCCAACCGGGCGACGCACGGTTGCCGGCCGAGGAGCCACATGACCTCGAAGATCCCGGGCGCGGCCTTGCGGCCCGTGAGCGCGACACGCGCCGGGCTGATCACCTCGCCCGGCTTGAGTCCCAGTTCGGCCGCGAGCGCGCGCGTGCCCGCCTCGAGGCTCGCGAGCGAAAAGTCTTCGTCGGCCCGCAGAAGGTCGGCGAGGCGCGCCAGCACCCGTGACGCGGCCGGCCTCGACGCCAGGTCGGCCCAGGCCTCGGGTTCGATCTCGAGTGTTCCGCGCAGCGCGAACGCGCCCCACGTTTCGGCGTCTGCCAGCGTTCGCAGGCGGTCGCCGAGCGCCCGGACGAACACGCGCCGCCATTCCGGACTTCGCTCCGTCAGGTCGTGGCCGCGCGATTCGAGGAAGGCCACGACGCGGCGCACGCGTTCGGGCTCGTCCAGGCGCTTCAGGTGCTGCGCGTTCACCCATTCGAGTTTCTGCGTGTCGAACACCGCCGGATGGGCTCCGACCCGCTCGAGCGTGAACGCCTTCTCGAGCTCGGCGAGCGTGAACAGCTCCTGCCGGCCGTCGTAGGCCCAGCCGAGCAGCGCCAGGAAGTTCACCATGCCCTCCGGGACGATGCCCAGCTCGCCGAAGGCCTCGACCGACGTCGCGCCGTGACGTTTCGAGAGCCGCTTGCCGTCGGGGCCGAGGATCATGGAAGCGTGCGCGAAGACCGGCGGCGCGGCTCCGAGCGCGCGATAGAGCAGCAGCTGGCGCGGGGTGTTGGAGATGTGGTCGTCGCCGCGCACGACGTGCGTGATCCGCATCTCGAGGTCGTCCACGACGCACGCGAAGTTGTAGGTCGGCAGTCCGTCCGAGCGCACCAGCACGAAGTCGTCGAGCACGTCGCTGCGGAACGACACGTGCCCGCGCACGACGTCGTCCCAGGCGACCTCCTCCGAGGCGCCGAGCGCGAAGCGTAGGGCGTGCGGACGGCCCGAGGCGCCCCGCGCATCGCGGTCGGCCGGCGAAAGCGTCCGGCAGCGGCCGTCGTACTTCGGATCCTCGCCGCGCGCCGCCTGTGCGGCGCGGCGCTGCTCGAGCTCTTCGGTCGAGCAGAAGCACGGGTAGGCGTGCCCGCCCTGCGCCAGCCGGGCCGCGGCGCGGCGGTAGAAGTCCGTGCGCTGGGACTGGAAGTACGGGCCGTGCCCGCCATCGGCGCCCGGACCCTCGTCCCAGCTCAGGCCCAGCCATCGCAGGGCGGCGAGAATCTCGTTCACGGACGCCTCGCTCGAGCGGCCGGCGTCGGTGTCCTCGATGCGCAACACGAACGTTCCGCCCCGCGAGCGGGCGAAGAGGTAGTTGTAGAGCGCCGTTCGGGCGCCCCCGACATGCAGGAAGCCGGTCGGGCTCGGGGCGAAACGGACGCGGACGCTCATGCGGGGCGGATCCTCGGTACGGGCCTGCGCTCGGGCGGCGCAGGTTACGGACCGGTGGCACGAGCGGTCAAACCTGCGCGCGAATCGGGCCGCTGCGGTGCGGGAGTCGCGGGCGCGCGGGCGGCGGCCGCGCCGGAGGCCGGCGCGGCCGCCCTCGCGGATCCGCCTACTGGACCACGACGAGCTTGCGGGTCACCGCGTGGCCGCCCAGCGAGAAGCGCGCGAAGTAGACTCCGCCGCGCACCGGACGCGAATCCTCGCCGCGCAGGTCCCATTCGAGCGACCAGCGCCCGGCGCGCGCCTCGCCCGAGGCGACGTGGCGAACGCGCCGTCCACCGAGGTCGTAGATCGAAAGATCGTAGGTTCCGCCCGCCAGCGTGACCGGCACGCCGTACCAGAGCCGCGAACGGGCATGCGCGGGATTCGGCGACGGCGGCGCGAGCTCGAGCTCGCGCACCGGCGTACCGCCCTGCCCGGGATCCCCGGCGCCCAGGTAGAGCACCGAGCTCGCCAGGCCCGTCCGGCGCGGGTCGTGGTGGAACTGGGGCCACGGGGCCTCACCATTCGGCTGGAACGGGAAATCGTAGTCCCAGACGTAGATGTTCTTGTCCCAGTCCGCGACCACGATTTCGGTCATGCCGTCGCGATCGATGTCCGCGACCGCCGGAGTGCCGCGCACCTCGCCGGCGAGCTGGATCGGGAATCCCGGCAGGACCGTCCCGTCCATGCCGGAGATCGCCGTCAGAACGCCGGCCTCGTCACCGAGCAACACGTCGTTGCGTCCGTCGCCGTTCAGATCGGCGACGATGGGGCTGCACTCGGCGACCCCGGAGGTGAGCGCCGTGTACTTGATCGCCGTCAGCGGCGGGAGGACCGTACCGTTCCGGTTGTAGACGAACAGGTAACCGTTCGTGCTCTGGAACACGATGTCGTTGTAGCCGTCGTTGTTCATGTCGGCGATCGCCGGCGAGGGCGACTTGCTGGTGCCGCTGGCGCGATTCCACAGCGGCCAGCCGGGACGTCGCGTGCCATCCGGTTCGAAAACGTAGATCGAGTCGTTCGTGCCCACGCAGACGATCTCGAGGCTCGTGTCTCCCGCGCCGTCGAGATGTCCGACGGCCGGCGAGCCCGAGAAGTAGGCGTTCGTGACGATCGGGAACCCGGGAACGTTCGAGCCGTCGGCGTTCCAGGCGTACACGCGGCCGTCACCGCCGTTGAAGATGATCTCCGGCAGACCATCGCCGTCAATGTCCGCGAGCGCCGGCGTGCAGAAGTTCGGGCCGGCGGAGAGCGCCTTGAAGACACCCTGCGTTCCGGCGTTGTTGTCGCCGTTGAGAACTTCGGTGCCGTCGTCGTTGAAGGCGTAGACGCGCACGCCGTTCGATCCGACCACGATCTCCATCCGGCCGTCGCCGTCGATGTCGCCGACCGCCGCAGAGCTCCACAGCGGATCCAGCGTGCTGACCGGAAACCCGGGCCGGAGCTGGCCGGCGGTGTCGAACACGTAGAGCGCCGAGGAGTCCCAGGTCGGGCAGATGAACGACCAGCCCTGGCCGGGCGCCAGCGGCGCGATCGAGGGGCCGGCCGCGTAGTAACTGCCCACGTTGCTGAAGTCGCCGAGGGTCGCGCCCGAACCGTCGGCGTCCACCGGCGCGTTGCCGTCCGCGTGCAGGACATAGAGGAAGTCGGCGCCCGCGGCGATGTCCATCTGCGACGAGGAGTACACGTATTCGAGCGCGACGGGCGACGGCGTGTTGCGGCCGGTCGGCACCGGGAAGATCGAATGCAGGGGCGGGTTCGTGCTCGAGGCCGCGACGGCCGAAAGCGCCGACTCGTTGCCCGAGGAGTCCACCGACGAGATCTTGTAGTAGTAGCGCGTGAGCGGCACCAACCCCTCGTCGGTGAAATAGGCGATCCGATCCGTCGGGACCGGGTTCACCAGCGTGTAGGTGCCTCCCTGCGAAGAGCTCCGGTAGATGCGGTAGCCGAACAGGTCGGGGTCCAGGACGCGCTTCCAGGTCAGGGCGATGCTCGAGGCCGCCCCGAGCCCCTTGATCGCGCTCGGCACGGCGGGATGGCCGAGGTCGAGCGTCTGGGTCGTTTGCAGGCCGCGGGAGTCGCTCACGATCAGCGCGAGTTTCGCGCCCGCCGACAACGGCTGGAAGACGAGCGGATCGCCGGTCGAGACCGTGCCCGGCGCGACGGTGCCGAACGACGTGGTGCTGTCCGTCACCAGCGCCAGCCCGTCGTAGCTGCGCAGAACCGCGGCGGTGCCGTAGGCGGTTCCGGTGCCGAGATTCCGCAGCTGGATCGCGTATTGGACCGTCTCCCCCACCTCGGGTCGCCCGTTGCCGTTGCCGACGGGCTCCGTTTCACCGTGTCCGAAGCTTCGCAGCTCGGGTGAGTGCACGGTCAGCTGGAACTTCTCGGTCCAGCTCAGCCCGCCGTCGGCGAGGACCGTCATCGTGAACGGGATTTCGCGCTGGTCCGTCATCGTGTCCGGCGTGCTGACGCGAAAGCCCACCGACGGCACGATCAGCGCGTCGGCCGCGAGCGAGCCGTAGCTGGCCGTCGGCACGAGGATCGTGACCTGCGGGTCGGTGGTGGACAGCTTGGCGGTCACGTTCGTGGCCGCGAGCGCTCCGCGATTGCGAACGGCGACCCTCAGTTCGGCCGTCTCACCGGCGTCCAGTTTCGAGTTCTGGTCGCCGGAAGTCCCCGCGGCGGCGCCGTCGTCCACGATCACCGCCCCGTCCACGAGCGTCGCCACCGCCGAGGGCAGCAGCGCCACCGTGGCCTGATACGGGTGGGCGTTGTACGCCGTCGCCGTCAGGACGAACGAGCCCGCGGAGTCCGGACGGAACGGCACGATCGCGTTGCCGAGCGCGTCGGTCGTCACGCTCGCGTACTCGTCTCCCGCGCGATAGGCGGTCACGCGCGCGTTGGCGACCGGCTGACCTCCGCTCGAGACGTTCACCGCGAACTGGGAATCGCTCAACGCGACCGAAGCGGGATGCGAGACGGCGAGCGGCCGCCAGCTGCCGTGCCACATGTGCAGTTCGGGGTCCCCGAGCAGGAGCAGGGTGAACTGCGTCCAGCGATGGACGCCATCGTACGCGGAGAACGCCACGAACGGTTCCTTCTGCCGGGCCTGAAGCTCTCCCACGGCGTCCACGCTGTCCTCGAGGAACAGCCGGAAGTACTCGTACTGGTAGGAGCGGCCGGCGCTCGGGAAATCGAAGCGTGTCGAGCCGACGTTGGTGACCGCGCCGCCGTTGGGATTGAGGATGAAGGCTTCGCCGATGCACGGGAAATCGATGGCGCTCGACGTGCAGTTGATCGCGTACAGGTTGAAGAGCTTGTCACCGTTGTGGAGGCTCATCACGTCGGAGTTGACGAGCGATCCGGAGCCGACCTCCATCACGTTGCGGTAGCCGTGACCGATGTGCAGCGCCATTCCGTAGCCGGCGTTGAGCGAGTCCATCACGGACTGCTGATCCTCCGGCAGCGACCCCGGGCGCCACCGGCCATCGGTGTAGTTCTCGTACAGTCTCGCCGTGTGAATGGCGGGCACCTGGTCGGTGAGCGGCAGCAGGTCCTCGGTCAGTTCGGCGCCATCGAGCTGCGTCGGCTGGCCCGTCGTCCACGGCTGCGGAAACAGGACTTCGGCGAAGAACAGCCAGCCCTGCTCGTAGCCGCCCGGCGGGGTCTTCTCGTACGACAGCGTCTTGTTCACGAACGTCTGCGCGTCGCTCACCGTCAGGACCGGCGCGCGCCCGACGTACACGTCCGGCAGGAGGTCGCAGCCGTCTCCCGGGTCCGACGGCGAGGAGTAGCCCTCGCCGTAGACGCTGTCGCCGTCGGCGTTCCAGTTCCCGTCGAGGCAGCTGAAGTACAGGTCGGTGGCGATGCTCTCGCCGCCATAGAAGAGCGTAATGGCCTGCCGCGTCGGAATGATGTCGGTGTCGCCGCCGAGCAACACCCATTTCGTGCCCCAGCGCGAGTAGGCGTCGCGGATGAACAGCCGGATGCGCTCGGCGTCGTCCGCCGCCGACGGGTACTGCTGCTGGATGAACGAGGTCGTGCGCACCACCGCGGGGACGCCGCACTGCGTCTTCCAGTCCGCGAGCGGCTGGAACGAGGGCGCCAGCGCGTCGCTCGTGATGATGAGATAGGCGACCGGGCTGCCGAGCACCGACGGCAGCTGCTGCGGCCGGAACGCGCCCGCCCCCGGCCTCGGGACCCCGTCGGCCGCGGTGAGCGCCGCACCCAGGGCGCGGGTCGGCACGCCGCTCGGCAGCCCCCCGTCCTCCCATTCGCGCACGATCCGCTCGCGTGTGACCGGAACATCGTGGCTCGCCTCGAGCGTCAGCCGAACCCGCACCCGCGCGACCCGGTCCAACTCGCCGGTCGAGGGGTTCCAGCGCACCGGGCTGATTCGCACGTAGGCGACGTTGCGACCCCGACGTGAACCCTGCTCTCCGAGGCCGACCCAGTCCTCGGGCTGCGGCGTCGCGGTCGAGAAATATCGCGGATCGGGCCGTGTCCGTTCGACCGGGCCCAGACCCGGCGTGAGGACCATGGCGGGCGCGATCAGCGCGCCGCGCGCGAGCAGGCCGGTTTCGACGTCCACTACTTCGACCGACGTCGCGCGCGTTCCCTCCGGCAGGTCGATGCGTTCGCTGATCCACGGCAGGTCCGGATGCCCGGAGCGGAACTCGCGCACCGCTCCGCGCGCTTCCACCGCGGTGTAGCCATCGCGACTCGCGACGCGCACGCGGCCGGCGTCGTAGCGAAACTCCTTCTCGATCACGGTGGCGGCACTGGCCACCCCCGCCGTCGCGAGAAGCGCTCCGGCGAACACGGCGAACAATCGAAGGTGCATGAGCAGGTTCTCCCGGTGGCGCGCGCGAGGCGTGTAACGGTCAGGAAAGTGACAGGGCCGCGCGACCGGCATCACCGCCGAGGCTGCTCGGCGACGGGCACACGATGGTGAGGCGGGGCGCGGTGTCTGGCCCGAATCTGGTGGCAGTCAATCCTATGCAACACGTTGAGTTGCGGTCAACGACTTCCCTGCGCCGCCGCAGCGAGGGGCAGCGCGGAAGCGAACTCGGGGCCGAATCGGGCCGACACACGAACCGTCGCCGCCCCGTGCCTCGCCGCCCACAACCACGGCAGTTCCGCCAAGGGCAGCACGTTGCGCTCCTCGACCAGCCTGGCCTGCAGCCCCGCCGCGTCGAGCGGGCCAGCCCGGTGGCCGGGCAGCAGCCAGGGATCGAACTCGCGGGTGCGCCAGCCGGTCCTGAACGACCCGACGGCGGGACCGCGCGGCGGCATGACGAGGCCCGCCAGAAGGCCCACCGCGCCCGGCACCAGCGCCTGCGATTCGACGAGCTGCGCCTGCGCGGCCGCCGCCCGAAGCGGTTCCTCGAGCGCCGGCTCCCCGCGCTGGCCGCGCAGGCTGGCGTAGAAGCCCTGGCGCGCCCACTCGCCCTGCAACGAGCGCGCCACCTCGGCGCCGGCGAGGTCCGCGTCGAAGGCGAGAGTGACGTGCAGGGAGGCCCCGAGCTTGCCGCGCGCGAGCCACGCGCGGGACTCCCCCGCGTCGAGTCGCGGGAAGTCGAACGGCCCCGCCCCGGGGACCCAGCCCGGCTCCGCCCGGGCGCGGCCGCGCAGGGCTTCGAGGAGCGTCCCGCGGTTGAGCGCATGAGCAAGCGCCTGCCGGGCTGCGGTCCGGGTGGTCGGCGGCACGTCGTCACGCAACACCAGAAGCAGCCGCCTCGCCGGGGCGGCCGGCGACGACCCGATCACGTAGCCCTCGGGCACCGCCTGCTCGAGGAACGTCGGTGGCAGCGGCCAGGCCAGATCGGCGGCCCCGGCACGCAAGAGCGTGCGTACGCGAGGCGCGCCGAGGACGAATCGCACCCTCAGCGTGTCCGCCGCCGCGTCGGCGACGACGCAGTCCGCGGCCCGCGCGAGCAGCAGCGATCGGCCGTCGGATTCGTCCACGACGCGGTAGGGCCCGAGTCCGACGGCTTCGCTCCACGCGATCCCCGTGCGCCGCTTCCACGGCGTCGCCACGCCGGGCAGCGCGAGCTTGAGCGGCAACAAGGAATCGGGCGCCGAGAGGCGCAACACCAGCGTGCGGGGATCGGGAGCCTCGACGCCGAGCGCGGGCAGCGTGCGGCCCGCGCGGACGCGATCCACCCCAGTCACCGCCGCCAGCAGCCAGGCACGCGAGCCGTGGTCCTCGCGCGGCAGCCCGGCGAGCAGCGCGACGCGGAAGTCCTCGCTCGTCGCCGGACTGCCGTCGGTGAAGCGCAGGCCCTCCCGCAGGCGAAAGCTCCAGGTGCGTCCGTCAGCGGACACGGAGACCGACTCCGCGGCGGCGGGCCGTGCCCGACCGGTCGAGTCCAGTTCGACCAGCCCCCGCGAGAGGAGCCGTTCCATCGCCCAGCGGACGGCGTGCGGCGGACCGTCCGGGTCGAAGACGGGCTCGGCGCAGCCGGCGACCCAGGCGCGGGTCGTCACGACCGGCCGGCGTGGCGCGCAGCCGGCGGACGACAGCAGACCGAAAACGATCAGCGAAATCGCAAGGCTCCGGGCTCGCTTCCATGCGGTCGGCATCATGGCGGCACAGTGTAGTCAGGATTCCTCGCCGGGGCATCCGGGTCGCACCCGCCTCGCGCGGCGGCGGACGCCGTCGGTCGTTGACCCTCGTGGCCGCGCGCTGCTAGCGTGCGGTTCATGGCAAGCCACGCTCAACGCGCCGCGCGCATCGATCGCGCGCGGGCCGCGCTCACGAGCGCCGGCGCGGAGTGGCTCATCGTTCCCGCCTCCCCCGACTTCCGCTGGCTCACGGGAGCCACGGCTCGCGTCACCGAACGCCTCGTCGCCCTCGCGGTCCCGCGCTCGGGCGACGCCTTCCTGGTCGCGCCGCGCCTCGAGGCCGGACCGCTCGCGACCGCGATGCCCGAGCTCGAGCTGCTCGCCTGGGACGAGCACGAAGACCCGCTCGAGCGGCTCGTGACGCGCGCCGGACTCGGCACGGGAAGCCGCATCCTGCTCGGCGAGGGGATGCGCGTGCCGCAGTTGCTGCGCCTGGCGGCGACCACCCACTGCCGGGCCGCGACGCCCGCGCTCGGCGCGCTGCGCGCGGTCAAGGACGCCGAGGAACTGGCCGGGCTGCGCGAGGCCTCGGCGCACGCCGACGACGTGGTCGAGGCGACCGCCGATCACGCGCGACCCGGCATGACCGAACGCGAGGTCGCGCGCTTCGCCCTCGAGCGCTTCGAGTCCCTCGGCGACTCCGATCCCTGGGTGCTCGTCGCCTCGGGGCCGAACTCCTCCGATCCCCACCACTTCACCTCCGACCGCCCCCTGCAGGACGGCGAGGTTCTGCTGCTCGATCTCGGCGCCTCCACCCGCGGCTACAGTTCCGACATCACGCGCACCTATTTCCTCGGCGACCCGCCCCGCCAGGTGCTGCGTGCGCACGAGGTCGTGAACGCCGCGCGCGTCGCCGGCATCTCCGCGGTGCGAAGCGGAACCGCGTGCGAGGCGGTGGACGCGGCCGCGCGCGAGGTCATCGAGCGCGCCGGGCTGGGTGAGCACTTCACCCACCGGACCGGCCACGGACTCGGGCTCGAAGTCCACGAGCCTCCGTGGCTCGTGCGCGGCAATCGCGAGCCGCTCGCGGCGGGCAACGTCCACAGCGTCGAACCGGGGGTCTACTTTCCCGGCCGCTTCGGCATTCGAATCGAGGACATCGTGGTGGTCGAGGCGGAAGGCGCGCGCCGGCTGACGAACGCGCCGATCGACCTGCGGCCTCCGGGCGCTCGATGAGCGCGCCGGGCGAGACCGCGACGGGCGAGTCGCGCGAGATCCACGAGGCGCTCGAGGGGCTCAACGAGCCGCAACTCGAGGCGGTCACGCACGGCGAAGGACCGCTGATGATCGTGGCCGGCGCCGGGACCGGCAAGACCGCGGTGATCACCCGCCGCATCGCCTGGCTCATCGCCACCCGGCGCGCCCGACCCGAGGAAATCCTCGCCCTGACCTTCACCGACAAGGCCGCGGCCGAGATGGAAGCGCGCGTGGACGAGCGCGTGCCGTACGGGTTCACCGGCGCGACGATCTCCACGTTCCACTCCTTCTGCGACCGGCTCGTGCGCGAGCATGCGATCGAGCTCGGCCTCACCTCGCAGCTGCGGGTCGAGCAGCCCGCGGAGATCCTCGTGTTCCTGCGCGAACGGATCTTCGAGCTCGGCCTTGCGCGCTACCGGCCGCTCGGTGCGCCCGACACGCACCTCGAGGCGCTGGTGCGCGTCTTCGATCGCGCGCGCGACGAGGACGTGAGTCCCGAGCAGTACCTGGCGTTCGCCGCGGGGCTCGCCGCCGCGGCGGCGTCCGACGCCGACCGCGACCGCGCCGAATCCGAGCTCGAGAAGGCGCGAGCCTATGCCGCCTACCAGCGGTTGCTGCTGGAGCACGGCCGGGTGGACTTCGGCTCGCAGATTTCGCTCGCGCTGCGGCTGCTGCGCGAGCGGCCGCACGTCCGCCGCGAGGTGCAGTCACGCTACCGCTGGATCCTGGTGGACGAGTTCCAGGACACGAACCACGTCCAGTTCGAGCTGGTGAAGCTCCTCGCCGCGCGGGGATCGGAGGAGCGCGGCAGCGGCAACCTGGCGGTCGTCGGTGACGACGACCAGAGCATCTACCGCTTCCGCGGCGCCAAGGTCGAGAACCTGCTCGGCTTCCTCGGGGCCTTCCCGTCCGCGAAGGTCGTGCTGCTCAAGGACAACTACCGCTCCGGGCAGCGCATTCTCGACGTCGCCCACCGGGCGATCCAGTTCAACAATCCCGGGCGCCTCGAAGCCTCCGACGCGGTGCGCTTCGACAAACGCCTGCGCGCCGCGCGCGATCTGCCGGGCGAGGTCGTGCATCAGGCGTTCGCGACCGGCGCCGACGAGGTGGACGCCGTGACCGCCGAGATCGCGTCGGCGATCGCCTCGGGGGACCGCCGGCCCTCCGAACTCGCCATCCTGGCGCGGGCGCATTCGCAGCTCGAATCCTTCGCGCTCGGCCTGCGGGCCCGCGGTGTGCCGTTCCAGCGCCGCAGTTCGCGCGGCCTGTATTCGCGTCCCGAGGTGCTGCTGTGCCTGAACCTCCTGCGCACGCTCGCCGATCCCGACGACGGGCCGGCGGCGTTCGGAGTGCTCGGCGACCCGCTCTTCGGCGTCGCGCCGCTCGACCTGCTGCAGTTGACCGCCGCCGCGAACCGCACGCGGCGGGGGTTGCTGCGCGCGGCCCGGGGCGCGGCCGAAGCGCCGCCGCAGGACTTTTCGGCCGAATCGCTCGAGGCGCTGCGCCGCTTCTTCGCGCTCTGGGACGTTCTCGCCGAGCAGGCGACGCGCCGCCGGACGAGCGAGGTCCTGTACGCGTTCGTCACCGAAAGCGGCCTGCTCGGCCGGCTCTCGCAGGACGAGTCGGCGGAGGCCGCCGAACGCGTGCAGAACCTGAACAAGCTGTTCGGCATCGTCCAGCGCGTCGGCCCGCTCCTGCGCGGGGACCGCGTGCCCGAGTTCGTGGGCCACCTCGACCTGCTGATCGAGGCGGGCGACGACCCGCAGGCGGCGACCGCCGACACCGACGAGGAGGCCGTGCAGCTGCTGACCGCGCACAACGCCAAGGGACTCGAGTTCGGCGTCGTCTGGCTCGTCCAGCTCGCCGAGGGCCGGTTTCCGATGCGGGCGAAGGGCGGGGGCCTGCCCTTTCCCCCGGAACTCACGCACGGCGGGGCCGACCCGGGCGCCGATCACGAGCGCGAGGAGCGCCGGCTGTTCTTCGTCGGCCTCACGCGCGCGCGCGACCGGCTGGTGCTGACGAGCGCCGAAGACTACGGCGGCAAGCGAACGGTCAAGCTCAGCAAGTTCGTCGTCGAGGCGCTCCGGTTGCCCGCGCCGCCCAAGACGAGCAAGACGGCCAGCGCCGAGGAGAGCATCCGCCGGTTCGCCCCGGCGGCCGAGGCCCCCGCCGCGGGAACGCGTCCGCTCGCCGACGACGAGCCGCTCACGCTCTCGCACGGACAGATCGACGACTACCTCACCTGCCCGCTCAAGTACCGCTACGCCCACGTCGTGCGCGTGCCGCTCGCCTCGGACCCGCAGGCGATGTACGGCATCGCCATCCATCACGCGATCCGCGTGTTTCTGCAGCATCGGCTCAAGGGACTGCCGATCGAGGAGCGGGACGTGATCGCGGCGTTCGAGGGAGCGTGGTCGAGCGAGGGCTTCTACTCGGTCGAGCACGAGGACCTGCGGCTCGAAGAGGGCCGCGAGTCGCTGCGCCGATTCATGGCGCGCGAGTCCGCGTCCGGCCGGCTGCCGCTCGCCGTCGAGATGGAGTTCCGCTTCGCGATCGGCCGTGACGTGGTGAGCGGGCGCTGGGATCGCATCGAGGAGACCGCCGAGGGCATCGTGCTCGTGGACTACAAGACGGGCGAGGTGAGCGACCAGGCGAAGGCCGACGAGCGCGCGAAGGAGAGCCTCAAGGAGGGACAGCTCGGGCTCTACGCGCTCGCGTATCGCGAGACCCGCCGCAAGGACGCCGCACGCGTGCAGCTCCATTTCGTCGGCTCGGGACTCGTCGGCTCGGCGGACGTCGCGCCGAAGCACCACGAGCTCGCGCTCGAGCGCATTTCCAGGGCCTCCGCGGGAATCCGCCGCGCCGAGTTTCCGGCCACGCCCGACCAGCGCAACTGCGGCTTCTGCCCCTATTCACGCTTCTGCCTCTACAGCGCCGCCCGTCGCTGAGGGCCGCGTGCCGGGACCCGCCCACGCATGAACGAACTCTCCGCCGCGATTCTGCGCGAAGCCGCCGTGAGCTTCGCTCGCGAGGCCGGCGCCGTCGTGCTCGCCGGCTACGGCATGGAGCACGTCCCCGAGCACAAGGGACGCACGGATCTCGTCACCGAGTACGACCGCCGTTCGGAGGAACGTCTGCTGCAGCGCATCGCCGAGGCCTTCCCCGGACACGCGGTGATGGCGGAGGAGTCCGGCGCGCACGCCGGCGCCGGCGGAGCGGACGTGCGCTGGATCCTCGACCCGCTCGACGGCACCACCAACTTCGCGCACAACTACCCGTTCTTCGCCGTCTCGGTCGGAGTCGAGGTCGGGGGCGTGATGACCGCCGGCGCGGTCTACGATCCCGTCCGCGACGAGATGTTCGCCGCCGCACGCGGCGAAGGCGCGACGCTCGGAGGCCGCCCGATCCGCGTGAGCGGCTGCGCGCGCCTCGAGGACGCGCTGCTGGTCACGGGCTTTCCCTACGACGTTCGCGAATATCCGCACCGTCACCTGCCGCTGTTCGGCGAGTTCCTGGTGCGCGCGCAGGGCGTCCGCCGCGACGGCTCGGCGGCGCTCAACCTGTGCTACCTCGCGATGGGCCGCTTCGACGGCTTCTGGGAGGGAAACCTCTCGCCGTGGGACGTCGCCGCGGGCTCGCTCATCGTGCGCGAGGCCGGCGGCCGGATCACGGATTACGCGGGACGCGAGTTCCGGCTCGACGGCCGGCAGGTGTGCGCCGCCGGGCCGGAGCTGCACCCGCGGCTGCTCGAGGTGCTGGCGCGCCATCCGGACGCGCACGTGCGCGCGGCACTCTGAAGGAAGCCAAGCGGAGGCGGGCCGACGCCGCCTCAGGCGGCGTCGGTGCGCGGCGCGTTCTGCAGCTGCTCGCGAACGCGCGACACCAGGTCCTTCATGTCGTACGGCTTGGTCACGTACCCGTCGGCCCCGAGGTCCAGCGCGAGGCGGCGGTCGGTCTCACCCGAGCGGGCGCTGAGGATGATGACCGGAATGTGCCGGTAGCGGTCGTCGAACTTGAGCGCGCGGCAGACCTTGTAGCCGTCCATGCGGGGCAGCATCAGGTCGAGCACGATCAGGTCCGGCAACTGATCGCAGGCGAGCTTGAGGCCTTCCTCGCCGTCGGCGGCCTCGATCACCTCGAAGCGCTCGGCCTCGAGCCCGAAGCGGAGCACCGAGCGCAGGTCGGGCTCGTCGTCCACGATCAGGATGCGCGGCGGGTTCTGGGGCATGGTGGGATTCCGTTCACGGGTCGGTGCGAGTCGTTCGCGGCCGTTATCGGTCGCCCCCGCCCGCGCCTGCAGCCCGAAATCGGGCCGCACGTCCGGGCGTCCGCCGGCGCGTTCAGGGTGCGGCGGGCGCGCGCACGAACGACACCCCGCCCGCCGCCTCGGCGCCGCTCAAGAGGTCCCGCACGGAAACCTCCAGCCGGTAGCGGCCCGGCGGAAGCGAACGCACCGGAACGCTGACGAACTGCCGGCGCAGCGGGCCCGTATTCGACTCCCGCCGCGTCGCCTCGATCGTCGGCGGCGCCGGCCTGGGCGCGAGCAGGCGCTGGAGCCAGACCCGCGAATCGCGCTCCTGCGAACGCACGGTCCAGCCGACCTCGAATCGCGCCTGTCCATCGGCTCCGGTGGCGAGATGGTAGATCTCGAAGTACGCGGTCAACGGATCCTCGCCGACGACACGGGCGGCGGGATTCGCGGCCAGGCGCACGGAGGCCTCGAGCGGCGCCGGCGTTCCGCAGGTGACGACGAGGTCGCTGAGCGCGAGCGCCGAGTCCGCCGCCGGCAACCGGACGGGCAGACGAAGCGCGCCGCGCCCTCCCGGACCACGGACCGAGAGGCCGACACGGTATCCGCCCGGCGGCAGGTCGCTCGCGAAGTCGGCGACGCGGAAGCGGTCGGCGGCGCAGGCGGACGGCGAAAGCGTCCGCGCGCCACGCGCGACGACGTGCTCGAGGCTGTCCATGACGACGTAGTCCGCGACCAGGGAATCCGCGGGGCCGGCGGGCACCTCGAGCGTCGCGACGATTCGCGGCCGCCCCGCCCCTTCGAAGCGCGACACCTGCCCGGCGAGCGGAATGCGCTTCGCGCCCGGGGGCAGCGTGGGGAACAGCCCGCGGACTCCCGGCGTCGCGACGAGGTCGCGCCGGGCGAGCGAGTCCGGATCCGGGACCGGATCCGGCGGGTGGTCCGCGTAACGCTGGAGCAGGTAATACTCGGCGAGCACCCGGTCGAGGAGATTCACCGTCATGCCGAGCGACGGATACTGCCACTGCAGCACGTTCAGCGGGAAACGGAACCGTGACGTGCTCGCCGCCTGCGCGTCCAGCGTCATGCCCACGGGGTTGTAGACCTGTCGTTCGGGTGGGCCGAAGCGCACGTAGACCTCGCCGCGCTCGTCCCATTCCTGCCGCCGGGTGTCGAACCACAACGACCAGGCCTGCGCCACGCGGGACCAGTACTCCAGTCGCGCTTCGTTCTCGCTCGTGCCCAGGTCGGGATCCTGCTCCGCCCAGAACCGGCGGGCGTACTCGTAGCGGTCCTCGGCGGACAGGTGGTTGTAGTAGGCCGTGTCGGCCTCGGTCACGAGCGGCGCGATGTCGTCGAAGCGCTCCCGCACCTTCTCGGGGAGCCGCGGAAGCGCCGCGCGAAACGCGCTGTCGGCGCCCTCGACATCGCCCATGCGCCAGCGTGCCGTGCCCAGCGCCGCGAGCGCTTCCGGGGCCCGCGGCGCATGCGCACGCGCGTCCTCCGCCGCAGCGAGCGCGCCGGGAAAATCCCTGTGCTCGGTCCGAAGCGACGCCAGCATCACGCGGCCCGCGACGTTCGCCGTGTCCAGCCGCGTGGCCTGCTCGAGGTGCCCGATCGCGCGGACCAGCGAGGTGGTGTCGAGGTACTTGAGGTAATCGCGCCTCCACATGCGCGCGAGGCCGAAGCGCGCCTCGGCGTCGTCGGGCGCGAGCGCCGTGACCCGGGTGAAGTGCGTGCGGGCCTGGCGCTGGTAGCCGCCGGCCATGTAGGCACGGGCCAGCAGCAGCTCGTAGTCCGGCCGGCTCGGGGCGAGCTGGACTGCGCGCTCGAGGTTGGAGAGCGCGCTGCGGCGGGCGTCGATCGTGCCGGCGCGCAGGCGCAAGACCGCCTTCTCCACCAGGCGGGCCGCCTCCGCCTCGCGCCGCTCCCGCGCACCGGGAGGCGTGCCCGCGCCGGCCCGCCCGGCAAGGAGCGGGAGGAAGCACAAGGCGAGGATGGCGACGGCAGGGTAGGCTCTGTGCATGCTCGCGGGAGGACCGGCGCAGCCGGCCGGCTCAGGACGCCGGGTCGCGGCGCGAAGTATGGTTCGTGACGCGCGCAGGGGTCAATCGGGTTCGCCTCCATCCCCTCAACGAAACCAACGCTCGAGAGGAACGCCCCATGAGCCGCCCCTTCGTGCCGGTGGACCCGGCCCGCTCCTCCGATCTCCGGCCGGCGCAGCTGCGGTCATGAACCGCCCGGACGACGGGACTGCCCGGAAGGCGAACGCACCATTCAATGCCGGACCGCCCCCCGGCCGCGCGATCGCGGCCTCGCCGGAGGAGGCCGGCGGGTTGCTGGCGGGCTCGCTCGTGCTCGACGGACGCGAGCCGTTGGCGTTCGCACGCGGACACCTGGCGGGCGCCGGCCGGATTTCGCATGACGAGTTCCGACTTCGCAGGGCCGAGCTCCCCCCGCGCACCGCGTCCGTGCTCGTGGTGCACGACGAGCCGGCCGAGGCGCGGCGGGCGGCCACCACGCTCGCGCTGCTCGGCTATCAACGCGTTCGCTGGCTCGACACGCCGCTTGCATCGTTGCCCGGCGGCCACGCCGATCGCGGGCCCGCCGCGCGCCTGTGGCGGCCCTCTCCGTTTCTCGAGCGGTCGCTCCCGCGCCTCGCGAAAGGCCGGGCGCTGGACCTTGCCGCGGGTTCCGGCCGCGACGCGGTCTGGCTCGCGCTGCACGGCTGGCGCAGCGAGGCCTGGGACCACGACCCGGTCGCCCTCGGGCGCGCGGGCGCGCTGGCGTCGGTCGAGGGCGTCGCGCTCGCGACGCGCGAGGTCGAGCTCGAAAGCCTCGCCCCACCGGCGGAGGGCGGGCCCTGGAACGTGATCGTGGTCGTGCGCTTCCTGCACCGGCCGCTCTTTCCATGGATCGAGCGCGCGCTCGCACCCGGCGGCACGCTGGTCTACGAGACGTTTCGCACCGGGCAGGAGCGCTACGGGAGGCCGAAGAGTCCGCGATTCCTGTTGCAGCCCGACGAACTGCGCTCGGCGTTCCCCCGGCTCGAGGTCGAGCACTACGAGGAGGTCGAGCCCGAAGGCGGGCCCGTGCTCGCGCGCCTGCTCGCACGCCGCGGAGCCTGAGCGCCGGAAGGCTCCGAGCGGCCGGCGAAACGGACGGACGCCGGGCTCGCGACGGACTTCGCGGCGTGCCGCGCGCCGAACGCGCGGGCGAAGTCGCGCCCGGCGGCGATCGAGAATACCCGCCGACGATGCCGGCGAGCGTGCGCGCGCGCCGTCGCTCGCTACGGCGCGTTCGCGGCTGCCGCCGGGGCCGCCGGCGAAGCGCCGGTCCGTGAGGCCTCGGTGGCCGGATCGAACAGGTGGATCCTGGCCAGCGGGCAGTACAGGGTGGCCCGTTCGCCCACCGCCGGAGCCGACTGTCCGGGAACACGCGAGACCAGGCCGCCCGCGGGCGAGGTCCAGTGCACGAGGGTCTCGTTGCCCAGCGGCTCGCGCACCTCGGCCGTCGCGGGAATCGCCGCCGCATCGGGACGGGGCTCGAGGTGCAGATCCTCGGGGCGGATGCCGATCGTGATCGCGCGGCCGTGCAGGCCGCCGACCGCCGCGCGCGACGGGCCTTCCAGCGCGATCCGCACGCCGCCCGCATCGAGCGACGAACCGTCGGCCGCGACCGTGGCGCCGATGAAGTTGATGGGCGGGCTGCCGATGAAGCCGGCGACGAACTGGTTCGCGGGGGCGGTGTAAAGCGTGAACGGATCCGCGCACTGCATGAGGTGGCCCTTGCTCATGACCGCGATCCGGTCGCCCAGCGTCATGGCCTCGACCTGGTCGTGCGTCACGTAGATCATCGTCGCGCCGACACGCTGGTGCAGGCGCTTGATCTCGGCGCGCATCTGCACTCGCAGCTTGGCGTCGAGGTTCGAGAGCGGCTCGTCGAACAGGAAGACCTGCGGTTTGCGCACCATCGCGCGGCCGAGTGCGACCCGCTGGCGCTCGCCGCCCGACAGTTCGCGCGGCCGACGCCGCAGGTAGCCCGAGAGCCCGAGCACCTCGGCCGTTTCCTCGACCTTGCTGCGAACCTCGGCCTCCGCCATCCGCCGCCGGCGGAGCCCGAACGCCATGTTGTCGAACACGCTCATGTGCGGGTAGAGCGCGTAGTTCTGAAACACCATGGCCACGTCCCGATCCTTGGGCGCGACGTCGTTCACCACCCGGTCGCCGATCCGAACCTGCCCTTCCGAGACGTCCTCGAGCCCGGCGACCATGCGCAGCACCGTGGACTTCCCGCAACCCGACGGCCCCACGAGCACCAGGAACTCGCCGTCGTGGATCAGCAGGTCCACGCCCTCCACGGCCTTCTGGCCGCGGCCGTAGGTCTTGCCGAGCTTGCGCAGTTCGACGGAGGGCATGGGGAGTATCCGGGTGGAGGCCGGCGAGGCGTGGACGCGACCGACGTTAGGTCATCCGCGGCGCCCGAAGCAACCGCCCGCCGGATCGAAGCGCGGCGCGCCGGCGGGCGCCGCCGCGCAGCCCGATCACGCTTCGGGCGCGGTTCCCTTCTCCTTCATGCGCCGTCCCAGGAGATCCACGACGACGTACAGGACCAGCAGCAGCGCGGCCGCGCCCACGAACCACAGCAGCTTCGCCTTGAGCACGTGCATCAGCGCGTCGGGCTCGTTGAGCAGCCGGGGTTCGCCGCCGAGGACGCGCGCGCCGAACCAGGCGAGGACGACGGACCAGACGAACGATCCGGCCAGCGTCATCAGCGAGAAGATCCTGAAGTTCATCCTCGCCGCCCCGGCGGGAAGGGAAACCAGGTGGCGCACCACCGGCAGCAATCGCGCGAAGAAAACCCCCGCCGCCGAGTAGCGCAGAATCCAGCTCTCGGCGAGTAGCCACTTCTTCTCCGGCACGAAGAAGTAGCGGCCATATCTGAGAATCGCGGGACGGCCGAGCCAGGCGGCGAAGCCGTAGGAGAGCGTCGCCCCGAACCACGAACCCAGTGTCGAGGCGGCGACGACACCCCAGAAGGACAGGTGCCCCTGCTGCGCCCAGTACGCGGCGGGCGGGACGACCAGTTCGCTGGGCAGCGGAAAGACCGTGGACTCGATCGCCATGAGCAGGAAGACGCCCAGGTAGCCCCAGTCGAGCGACAGCTTCATCCACAGGGCGAACAGCTGGTGGAACATGACGCTCCGTTCGGGTGGCCGGCGCTCAGCCGGCGGTGGCGGAAGCGGCCGCGGACACGCGCTCTTCCCACGTGAAGTCGGCGCCGTCGGCGATCGGGCGGCCCAGCGCCACGTCCGGATCGTGCTCGAGCACGATCCACGTATGCTCCGCCGAGGCGCGGGCGAGCAGCTCCCGCTTCTCGGTCATCGTCTCGATCGCCGCCACGTCGTAGCCCATGACGAAGGGAATGCGGACATGCGCGGCGGTCGGAATGAGGTCGGCGACGAAGTAGACGACCTGCCCGCCCCCTTCGACACGAACCAGTTGCTGGCCGCGCGTGTGGCCTTCGGCGGGGATCATCTCGACGCCCGGCCAGGGTTGGACGGCGCCCTCCCACAGTTCGAGCACGCCGGACTCCTCGAGCGGATCGAAGTTCTCCGGCAGGTACGAGGCACGCTCCCGCGGGTTCGGGTCGTGCGCGTTCTCCCAGTTGCGTCGCTGCACGTACCAGCGGGCGTTCGGGAGGCGCGGCACGAGCCGGCCGTCCGTCCGGGCCGTCGCGCCGCCGGCGTGATCGAAGTGCAGGTGCGTGAGCACGACGTCCGTGACCTCCGCGGGCGCAACCCCCACCGCGGCGAGCGAGTCCTCGAGCCGGGGCCCGGGCTCGACGCGGTAGATGTCGCGAAGCTTCGCGTCGAACTTGTCGCCGAGACCGACGTCCACCAGCACGCGGCGGCCATGCCCGATCATCAGCAGGCAGCGCATCGCGAGCCGGATGCGATTGCGCTCGTCGGCCGGGTTCGTGCGGCTCCACAGCGGCTTGGGCACGGAACCGAACATGGAGCCGCCGTCCAGCCACAGGAAGCCGCTCTCGATCGTGTGCACCGTCCATTCGCCCAGCTGAAGCGTCGGCATGCCGGCAAGATGGGTGCGCGCTGTCCGCCCGTCAACCGGATCGCGGCCGACCGCCACGCGGGCCGGCCGCCCCGGGAACCGTCACCGGCCGCCGAATCGAAGCTTCAGCTCGCCGAAGGAAAGCGCCCGCACGGGAGTCGCGCCGAGCGCCGAGACCTGGAAGACCATGTCGTTGTAGTCGTCGTCGGTGCCGGTGCAGCAGGGCGTGATCGGATTGCCGGCGTCGAGATCCTCGAAGCAGACGAGCCAGGTATCGGGGCCCTTCCAGCGTGACACGTCGAACACGATCGCCTGCACGTCGCCGTCGAACGGCGCATGCACGGCACCCGCGCCCTGCGGCCCGAGGTCGTTCAGGAACCGGTTCGTGAAGAAGCGCTGGTGCGACGCGGGGCTCTCCGGAGCGGGATCGAGGTAGAAGCCGAAGCGGATCGTGCTGCCCGGCATGACGACCACCGTGCTCGAACCCGCGCCCTGCGAACCCGAGAACACGACGCCGTCGCCGACGCCGTCGATCACCGGGACGGAACCCGTCTCCGCGTACCAGCCGAGCGTGTTGACGTTGGCGTTGCCGGCGACCTCGGAGACCAGGAGGGCCGGGAATCCGCTTCCGATCCAGAACCACGGGTCGGGGTCGCCCGCGTGCGCTCCGATGTAGTCCGTCTGGACGTTGATGGCCCCGGCGGTTCCGAGGTAGGCGTCCACGATGTTCTGGAGCGAGTGGGCCGGCGGGTCCCAGCTGGCGCCGAAAGGCACCGGAACGGGACTGGAAGCGAGTGCGAGACTCGCCGTCATCGTCGTCAGGCATGCGAGCGCCGCGACGATGAGGGAACGGGACTGCCTCATCGGCGTATCTCCTTGGTGTCATTCAGGCTGTCGAATCGGGAGTCACCGGGGCAGCCATGCCGCCAGTGGTCTGCGCGGAAGGGGGGACCGCAAGGGCGCACAGACGCCGGCTACGACTACAGCTTCACGCGGGCAAGTCTACCATCAGCCACCCGGCCCCTAGCAAGCAATTTCACATGCACTTAGGACCTGCGGGTGGGAGCCCCTGGGAACGCGCCGGGGCAACATCTAGATGTGGATGGGCCTCCCGGCCACGGCGAGCGCCGCTTGCTTCACGGCCTCGGGCAGCGTCGGATGGGCATGCACCGTGCGGGCGACATCCTCGGCGCTCGCGCCCAGCTCGATCGCGAGCACCAGTTCGGCGATCAGGTCGCTCGCCCTCGGCCCGACGATGTGCGCGCCGAGCAGCCGGTCCGTTTGCGCGTCGGCGACGAGTTTGACCTGCCCGTCCTTCTCCCCCAGCGCGCGGGCGCGGCCGTTGGCCAGGAACGGGAAGACTCCGATGGCGACCTCGCGGCCGGCCGCACGGGCGGCCTCCTCGGTCAACCCGACCGACGCGAACTCCGGCCACGTGTAGACGACGCTCGGGATGGCCCCGTACGCGACATGCCCGGCGAGGCCGTTCATCCGCTCGACGCAGGCGGCGCCCTCCTCCTCCGCCTTGTGCGCGAGCATCGGCCCGTGGATCACGTCCCCGATGGCCCACACGCCCGGCACGTTCGTGCGCCAATGGTCGTCCACCTCGATTCGCCCGCGTGCGTCCTTGCGAACGCCGGCCTGCTCGAGCCCGAGGCCATCCGTGTACGGCCGGCGGCCGACGGCGACCAGAAGCACGTCGCAGCGTTCCGTGACCGATTCGCCCCCCGTGGCGGGCGCGACCTCGACGCGAACCTCCTCGCCTTCGAGGGAAGCGGATTTCGCCGAGACGCCGAAGCGGAACTTCACGCCCTGGCGCTCGAGGGCGCGTTGCAGCAGCTTGGCGCTTCCCGCGTCCATGCCGGGCGTGATGCGGTCGAGGTATTCGAGGACGAGCACCTCGCTGCCGAGCCGGCGCCACACCGATCCCAGCTCGAGGCCGATCGCGCCGGCCCCCACGACCACCAGCCGCGCCGGCACGCTGGGCAGGGTCAGCGCGTCGGTCGAATGCACGATCCGCCGGCCGTCGAACTCGATCCCGGGCAGCGACGAGGCCTTGCTGCCCGTCGCGATCAGGATGCGGCGGGTGTTCAGCGTCCGGACATCCGTCCCGTTCGCGACCATGACCGCTGCCGGGGACGCGATCCGCGCGGTGCCGGCGACCCGCTCGATCCCGTGCTTGCGGAACAGCCCCTCGACGCCGCGCGTCAGGTCGCGTACGACGCCGTCCTTGCGCTTCATCATGGCCGGCAGGTCGAGCTCGACGGTGGCGCGGATCCCGTGCTGCGCGAAGCCATGGCGCGCGAGGTGGAAATGTTCGCTCGAATCCAGCAGCGCCTTGCTCGGGATGCAGCCGACGTTCAGGCACGTTCCGCCGAGGGTCGCGTACTTCTCGACGCAGGCGGTCTTCATTCCGAGCTGCGCGGCGCGGATGGCGGCGACGTAGCCGCCCGGGCCGGAACCGATGACGACGAGGTCGAACACCGTTTCGCTCATCGCTCCCTCAGACCGCCAGCATCAGCCGCTCGGGATCCTCGAGGCGCTCCTTCACGCGCACGAGGAACGTCACGGCCTGCTCGCCGTCGATCAGGCGGTGGTCGTAGGAGAGCGCCAGGTACATCATCGGCCGCACGACCACGGAGTCGTCCACCACCACCGCCCGCTTCTCGATCTTGTGCATGCCGAGGATGCCGCTCTGCGGTGGATTCAGGATCGGCGTCGAAAGCAGGGATCCGAAGACGCCGCCGTTGGTGATCGTGAACGTGCCCCCCGAGAGTTCCTGCGGCGTGAGGATGCCGTCCCGGGCGCGGCCGGCCAGGCGCGCGATCTCGCGCTCGAGGCCGGCGAAGTCGAGCCGCTCGGCGTTGCGCACGACCGGAACGACCAGGCCCCTCGGCGTGCTCGCCGCGATGCCGAGGTGCACGACGTCGTGATAGACGATGTCGCTGCCGCGGATCTCGGCGTTGACCGCCGGCACGTCCTCGAGGGCCTCGATGCACGCCCGGCCGAAGTAGCTCATCAGCCCGAGGCGCACGCCGTGCTTCTTCTCGAATGCGTCCTTCCAGCGCGCCCGCGATTCCATCACGCGCGACATGTCCACCTCGTTGAAGGTGGTGAGGATCGCCGCCGTCTGCTGGGCGCGCACCAGCTTCTCGGCGATGCGCGCGCGAATCCGGCTCATCGGCACGATGCGCTCGTCCGAGCCGGGCGCGGGAGTTTCGAGCGCGGCGGGAGGCGTCGCCGGCTCCGGCGCTGCCGGCCGCGGAGCGACCGCCGGCGCCGAATCGGGCGCGGCCCAGGGCGCGGAACCGGCCGGTGGCGGTTGCGGCACGGCCGCGCGCGCCGCCGGGGCGGACGCCGCGGCACGCAGCGCGTCTTCCTTGAGCACGCGGCCGCCGGGACCTGTGCCCTGCAGCGCGGCCGGATCGAGCCCGCGCTCCTCGACGATTCTTCGGACCGCCGGCGAGAGCGTCGTGTCCTTCGCGGGCGCCGCCGCGGGGCCCGCGGCCGCGACGGCCGGCGGGGCGGCCTCTGGCGCTGACGCGACCGCCGCGGAGGGCGGGGCCGAGACCCCGCCAGCTTCGATCCGGCCGAGTTCGTCCCCGACCTGCACGGTTTCGCCGACCTTCCGTGCGTGGCGAAGCACGCCGGAGGTGTCCGCGACGATTTCGACCGCCGCCTTGTCGGTCTCGAGCGTCGCGACCGGCTCGTCCACGCGCACGGCGGCGCCGTCGTCCTTCAGCCATTCCACGAGCACCGCCTCGGAGATGGACTCGGCCAGTCTCGGTACCCGGATCTCGACGCTCACGGCCTTGCTCCCTTCATCGCCCGTGCCGGGCGCCCTTCGGAGTCGCGATCCACGACGGTGGCGCCAAAGGCCTCGGCGAGGAGCTGCTGCTCCTGTTGCTGGTGCATTCCGTAGTAGCCAGTCGCCGGCGAGGACGCCGCCGGGCGCGAGATGCGCCGGAAGTCCGTGCCCGCCGGACGGACGCCGTCAATGCGGTGGCGCATCGCCCGCCAGCCCCCCATGTTGGCCGGCTCCTCCTGAACCCAGCGGACCTCCTTGAGGTTCGGGTAGCGCGCGAGCGCCGCCTTGAGTTCGTCGCCGGGGAAGGGATAGAGCTGCTCGAGCCGCAGGATCGCGACGTCCTCGCGTTTGCCCGCCGCCCGTGCTTCGAGCAGCGCGTAGTAGAGCTTGCCCGAAACGATCAGCGCGCGCGTCACGGCCGCGACGTCGGTTCGCGGATCGTCGATCACGACCTGGAACGCCCCGCGCTCGAACTCCTCCACGCGCGAGACCGCGAGCTTGTGCCGGAGCAGGCTCTTGGGGCTCATCAGGACCAGCGGCTTGCGGAAGCGCCGGTGCAGCTGGCGGCGCAGGGCGTGGAACAGCTGTGCGGGCGTCGTCAGGTTGCACACCTGCATGTTGCGATCGGCGCACAGCTCCAGGAACCGCTCGAGCCGCGCGCTGGAATGCTCCGGTCCCTGCCCTTCGTAGCCGTGCGGCAGGTACAGCGTCAGGCCCGACATGCGGCCCCACTTGGCCTCGCCGCTCGCCACGAACTGGTCCACGATGACCTGGGCGGCGTTGGCGAAGTCCCCGAACTGCGCCTCCCAGATCACCAGCGTGTGGGGGTCGGCCGTGCTGTAACCGTATTCGAAGCCGAGCACGGCCGCTTCGCTGAGCATCGTGTCCACGATCTCGAAACGTCCCTGCTCCGGCGCGAGGTGCTGCAGTGGCACCCACCGGCGGCCATCCTCGGCGTCGTGCAGCATCGCATGGCGGTGCGTGAACGTGCCCCGCCCCGAATCCTGTCCCGAGAGCCGGACGTTCCGGCCCTCGAGCAGCAGCGAGCCGTAGGCGAGCGACTCCCCGAGCGACCAGTCCACCCGGTCCTCGAGGAGCATCTTCCGGCGGTCCACGGCAAGCTGCGCGATCTTGCGGTGGGGCCGGAAGTCCTCCGGCAGGTTCGTCAGCCCGTGCAGAATCTGCTCCAGAGTGGCCCGCGGCACGCGCGTGTCGGCGCTCCAGTCCTCACCCGCCCACTCCAGCCCGCGCCACAGGCCCGCCGGATTTCCGCGGTTCGGGGGCACGGGATCGCTGGTCGCCTTGCGGTGCGCGGCACGGAACGTGGCGGCGAGTTCGGACTCGATCTTCTCGAGCGTGGCGGAATCGAGCACGCCCTCGGCGACCAGCCGCCCGGCATAGCGGCGGGCGGCCGGCACGTGTTCGGCGATGGCCTTGTACATGACCGGCTGGGTGAAGGTCGGATCGTCCATCTCGTTGTGCCCGTGCAGGCGATAGCACACGAGATCAATGAACACGTCGCGCTGGAAGCGCATGCGCCATGCGAGGGCGAGCGACATCGCGCGCACGCAGGCCTCCGGGTCGTCGCCGTTGACGTGGAACACCGGCGCGTCCAGCGCCCGTGCGATCGCCGTCGGATAACGGGTCGGGCGCGAGTACTCCGGCGAGGTCGTGAAGCCCACCTGATTGTTGACGATGACGTGGATCGTGCCGCCGGTGACGTAGGCCGGCAGCTGCGCGAGCGCCAGGGTCTCGGCGACGATGCCTTCGCCCGCGAAGGCGGCGTCGCCGTGAATCAGCACCGGCACGCCGCGGGTGCGCGTGGTGTCCCCCGCCACCTGCTGCTTGGCGCGCAGCGATCCGAGCACGACCGGGTTGACGAACTCCAGATGGCTGGGGTTGTAGCACAGCGACAGCGCGATGCTGCGGCCGTTCGGCAGCGGCATGCTCGACGAGTAGCCGAGGTGGTACTTCACGTCGCCATGCCCCTGGACGTCCTCGGGCAGGAAGCTGCCCTCGAACTCGCTGAAGATTTCCTCGAGCGGCTTCTTCAGGATGTTCGCGAGGAAGTTGAGCCGGCCGCGATGCGGCATGCCCATCCGCAGCGTCTCGACGCCCAGCAGCCCGGCCTCGACCGTCAGCGACTCGAACATCGGAATCAGGCTCGCGGCGCCCTCGAGCGAGAAGCGCTTCTGACCGGTATAGCGGGCGTGCAGGAAGTGTTCGAACCCGTCGGCCGCCAGCAGCGCGCGAAGGATGCGGACCCTTTCTCCCGGGGTGGGTCGGGGGCGGTTGAGCCCGCGCTCGATCTGGTCCGCCAGCCACTCGCGACGCGCCGGATCCGAGATGTCCATGTATTCGACCGCCAGGGTTCCGCAGTAGGTCGAACGCAGCGCCTCGATCAGCTGGCGCAGCGTGCCGCCGAACTCTCCGAGGAACGGTGCCCCGGAGACGGGCCGATCGAGATCGGCCTCCGAGAGCCCGTGCGCCGCGAGCTCCAGGAACGGGTGCTGCTGAGGACCCGAGCCCAGGGGATCGAGCCGGGCCACCAGGTGGCCGAACTCGCGGTAGGCGTGGATCACCCCCTGGGCGCCCCCCTCGGACGTGGTCTGGGCAGTCGCCTCGCCTCGGTCACGCCGGGCGCCGACCTCGACGCCCGCGAAAAACAGCGCCCACTCGGGCGGAACCGACGCGGGATCGGCCTGCCAGCGCGAGTGCTGCGCGTCGATGTAGTCGGCGTTGGCACGCAGGACGAAATCGAGTGGCCGCGACATGACTCCCTCGGGTAAATGCCGAGGCCCGCTGGGCGCAGCAGGCGGTGCGAGCGCCGCGGGTCCGATGGGCGTTCCTTATAACAGATGAATCGGCAGGTGTTCACGGGCGAGTTCTGGCCGTCCCCCGGTAGAGAATGAGCCGGGTCCACAGTCGGGCGCTTCGGCCCAGTGCGAACTGCGGGGCCTGGCGCCTCGGACCGCCGAACTCCGGACGAGCTTTCGGGTCATCGAGCGGCGCACGTCCGTGCGGGACGCACGGCGGAGCGGGCTTCCGGGCTGCAAAACGCCAGCCTCCGGCCGGGCGAGATCTCCCAGACGCCAGCGGAGGCTGGGCTTGAAGCGCCGGAGCTGCCCGGCCCCGGACTTGCAGAGGCAGCATTGGATTGTGTCCGGCTTGCACCTTGGAGGTGGGCAGTGCGTCGCATGGATGGATTCAGCCTCATGGAGCTCATGATCGTGCTGGTCGTCGCGGGGATCATCTTCGCGATCGGCCTGCCCGCGTTCGGGAGCTACCGGAACTCGCTCGCGCTCAAGCAGGTGAGGACGAACCTGCTCGAGGACCTGCGGAGCGCCCGGCAGTACGCCGTCTCGAGGCGCTCCCCGGTCTACGTCATCTTCGGCAACCCCCCGGCCACCACCAACATCACCAGCTACCAGATCTACGTGGACAAGAACGCCAACGGCGTCCTCGACACCGACGAGCGCCTTTACCGGCGCAACCTGCCTTCGACCACGCAGCTCCTCAGCGTCTCCGTCTCTCCGCAACCCGACACGCTGGTGTTCGACATCAGCGGGATCCTCTGGCCGGGTTCGAACGGCGGAACGCTCGTGTTCGCCAATCAGCGCGGCAACAGCGACACGCTCCAGGTCTCCGCCGCGGGAATCGCGTACCGGCCATGAACGAACGACTCCGCTCCCGTCGCCCAGCAGGACTCCGCAACCCTCGCGCGGGCTTCACGCTCATCGAGGTCATGGTCGCGCTGGTGATCTTCGCCGTCGGCGTGCTGTCGCTCGGCCTCGTCGTCCCGGCCGCGACCAAGCGCGTCACCAAGGCCGGCGTGCAGACTCGCGCGTCGGCGCTCGCCGCCGAAAGGGCCGAGACCCTGCTGACCACGCCCTATGGTCACGACGATCTGCTCTCGGGCGCCCACACGGACCCGGAAAACCCGGTGGACAGCACCTACTACGTGAGGTGGACCGTCACGGACGACGCGCCGATCGCCGGGTGCAAGCGCGTCGTGGTGAGCGTCTCGAAGAACAGTGTCGGCGCCAAGGCCGAAGCCGCGGTCACGATCGTGTGCCCGCAGTCGGGAGGTTGAGATGCGGTCCCGTGTCCCGACCCCCGCGGCGGCCGTTCACGGCTTCGGCCTGATCGAGCTGCTCGTGACGCTGACCGTGCTGGGCGGCGTGCTCGGCATGGTGTTTCTCGCCCTCACCGGTTCGCAGAACCAGAGCACCCGCGTGACCAAGGTCGCCGAGGAGCGGCAGATGGCGCGCACCGCCGTGCAGCTCCTCGAGCGTGAGGTTCGCATGTCGGGCTCGGGCTGGGGTCGCACGGTCGTCCGCTCCGGCGGCGGCGCGGACCTGCAGGCCATCAACTTCGGTTACGGCGGCCCGACCAGTCCGGACTCGATCGTCCTGCTCGGCGCCTGGCAGTCCGCGACGACCCTGACGGCGAACATGCTCGACGAAAACTCGGCGCTGACCGTCGCCAGCGTGGCCGGCATCAACGTAGACGATCTCGTGCTCATCACCGACAAGCAGAGTCAGCGCGCGCACCTGTTCCAGGTGACCGGTGTCAACACCGGCACCAACACGCTGCTGCACGCCAACACGTCGTCCTACAACACCGGCCACACGAACTGGCCGCCCTCGCCCGGATACGGCTCGGGCTCGTACCTGTACAAGGTCACGATGTCCAGCTACGTGTACGACTCGACGAGCTTCCGCAAACCGTGCGTGGTTCGCTACGAGCCCGGCCAGCCTCGCCAGGTCGTCGCCTACGACGTCAGCGGCTTCCGCGTCTGGTACCAGCTCCAGGACGGCACGTGGACCCGCGATCCCGTCGACCTGAACATGGTGGACAAGATCATTCCCGTGGTTTTCACCCGGGTGGACGACGCCCGGTACGGCACCCTGCGCGACAGCGTGTGGGCTTCGATCCGCCCACGCACGTTCTAGCTCCGGAGGTTTCCCATGGTTCCCGCTCGCAGCCCGCACCGCACGCATTCGGAGCGAGGGATCGCCCTGGCCGCCGCGATTCTCGTGGTCCTGATGTCGTCGATCATCGTCGCGACGTTCATGACGACCACGGTCGGCGAGCGCGCCATGTCGTCCAACGTCCAGATCGCCAAGGCCTCGCTCTACGCCGCCGACGCCGGCGTGCGCACGGAGCAGCAGTGGCTGGCCAACTTCGCGCAGGCGAAGGTGGACAGCTGCGTCGCCGCGTGGAACGGCATGGACAGCCTGGTGATCAAGAACCCGGGCGCGATCTTCCCGAACGGCGTCTTCACCGTCGCCTCCTCCAACCCGCCGTTCTCGGCCAGCGGCACCATCGCCTGGGCCGACACGGACATCACCAAGCAGATGCAGGCGTACGACTACCGCTTCACGATCCAGTCGCAGGGCACCGTCGGCAACGGCGGCACCCGCCGCGTGCAGGCGTCCGGCAACCTGCGCCTGAGCGCCACGCGCGGCACGTTCGCCGACTACCTGATCTTCCTCGAGAACCACACCTCGACCAGCGGCGCGGCCATCTGGTTCACCTCGAGCGTCACCTTCGACGGCCGCGTGCACGCGAACGACATGCTCCACTTCGCGTTCAAGCCGACCTTCTACGACGCGGTGACGAGCACCAACTCCAGGGCGATGTTCAACAACAACGGCAGCCCCAAGACGCTCGCCGCGAACAACAACGGCACGATCGACGTGCCCAACTTCGGCAACGGCTTCTACCGGGGTCAGCCGGACATTCCGCTGCCCACGAACGCCTACAACCAGCAGCAGGAGGCGCTCGGCAACGCGGGTGCCACGACCTCGCCGACCAACTCGTACGTGAACGGCGTGCTCGGCACGGGCGCGGGCTCGAGCACCCCGCCGAACGGCATCTACATGGTCAACTCGGGCGGCGCTTCGGCCACCACCGGCGCGATGACGGGCGGCCTGTACATCCAGGGCAGGCTCGACAAGTGCAAGATGTGGGCGGACACGGTGGGCAACCGCCAGTGGTACCAGTTCACGCAGGGCAGCACGGTGAAGACCGTATGCGTGGACCCGGCCTCCGGCGGCTCGACGAAGGTCTGGAACGGGTCCAGCTTCAGCGGCTCGCCGGACGCCTCCTTCACCGGCGTCCCCAACGGCCAGCTGTTCGTGAACGGCAGCATCAGCGACCTGCGCGGACCTGACCGCACGAGCGGCGGGCTCGTCCTGCCGGCGGTCGCCGAGGGCAACAAGATGCTGCTGACCGCCAACGGAGACATCACGCTGACGCGCGACCTGACCTACGACAGCTACGACAAGGCCGCGAACGTGCTCGGCATCTTCACGCCCGTCGGTGCGGTGCACGTCGGCAGCGGCGCTCCCGACAATCTCAACCTCGACGCGTTCGTGATGGCGACCGACGCCACCGACGGCCAGTTCACGGTGGACAACTACAACAGCGGCTCCTCGCGCGGCATCTTCAATCTTCGCGGTGGCATCACCGAAACCTTCTACGGCCCGTTCTTCACGTTCGACACCAGGACGGGCAAGCTGCTCACCGGCTACGGCCGCAACTTCCGCTACGACAAGCGCGGCCTCGTGCCGCCGTGCTATCCGACCACGCTCCGCTTCAACTCCAACATGCCGACGGCGCGCACGCTGTCGTGGAAGGAGATCTGAGCCATGGAGAACAAGTCCGGCCCGGGACCGCTCGTGTGGGCCGTCGCCCTCGTGACCGTGGCGGCGCTCGCGTTCCTCGGCTGGCGCTCGAACCAGCCGCGGCCCACCGCCGCTCCCGTGCGGGCCAGCGCCCCCGCGAAGCCGAAGCCGGCGAAGCAGAAGCCCGAGGCTCCGATCGTCACCGAGGTGAACGGCGGACTGCCGGGATGAGCCCCTGCAACCGCGCATGATTCGAGGCCGTCCGGAACCTTCCGGGCGGCCTCGGCGCTTTCGGCCCGTCGCGCTCCCGCGGCGCCCGCTCGCGGGCGTCAGGTTCGACCGACACGCTCGCCCGGGTTCGCGTCCGCGCGAGTCGCCTCGTCGGCGCACAGCAGCCCGCACATCGCCAGCGACCACGCACCGAGCGACTTGTAGACCTCCTCGGTCGTTCCCACCCATGGCCGCGTCGCGGGCGCGAGGCGGTCCCACGGAAGCTGGTCGAACACCTCGGACAGCGCGAAGCAGACGAGCGCGACGGCCAGGGGGAGCATGGCCGGCTCGAGTGCCCGGCGCGTCGGCCACAGCATCGCGACGACGAGCACCAGCCCCGCCACGTAGGCCGTGAAGACGTACAGATCCGTGTCGAGCACGCCCAGCGGACGCGGGACACCCGCGCGAAGCAGCAGTTCCGCCGCCTGCTCGTGAAGCTGGCCGACTTCGTCGAATGCGAGCCAGAAGCAACCCAGCCCGCCGAGGAGCCAGCCCAGCCATTCACGCCCCTGCCCCGGCGTTCGCATCGCGCGCCGGGAGGCGACCAGGAAACCGCTGCCGCAAATGACCAGGCAGAAGCCGCTCGCCAGCGTCATCAACCCCGACAACGGCCGTCCGCTCCAGCGGAAGTCGAGAAAGTAGTAAAGCCCGTGCCCCGCCCACGCGGCGAGCGCGCACACCAGCAGGCCGCCGAGCCAGCCGAGTCCCAGAAACCGCGCATGCCGCCGCCAGCCCGCGTCGCACGACGTCGCCAGCCACCGCCAGAGCCCCAATCGCACCTCCCTGTGGGCGGCGCGCGGAGCGCCGACGAGCGCGCAGGATACACGAACGCCGCACGGGTCCGCCCCGCTCTTTCGATCCGCACCTGCCGTCGTTCGTCCCGACTTCGGAGATGTGCCGGGAGCAGGGCTCGAACCTGCACGGGGTTTCCCCCAGCGGATTTTAAGTCCGCTGCGTCTGCCATTCCGCCATCCCGGCGTCTTCCGATCGGGCGGGCCCAGAACCCGCCCGCATGCGATCCCCAACGCCCCCGAACGAGCCTCGAAACGAGAAACGCCCGGACCCTCGAGGCGAGGATCCGGGCGCCGTCATCGGCGGAGGAAAGACGTCAGTGCCCGGATCTTCCCGCGCCCTCTAACACGTCGGTCACGTTCACGACGGGGAACTTCGACAGGAAGCTCTGCACCGGCCAGCCGAACAGACCGAGGAAGCCGATCGTGACCCCGATCTCCGGCAGCCCGAGCCAGACCTGCTCGGCGTTCAGCGACGGCATCACGAGGACGACGCGCTCGAGCCAGATACCGACGAGCACGATGAGCGAGAAGGTCATGAGCAGCACGGGCTTCGTCTTCGCGGGTTTGTTGAGCATTCCGAGGAAGGGAATGGCGAACACCAGCGTGAATACCGTGAACGACAGCGTGCGCCACGGCTCCTCGAAACGGATGAACACCCACCAGCTCTCTTCGGGAATGTTCGCGTACCAGATGGTCAGGTACTGCGACCAGAACAGGTAGGCCCAGAAGATGCACCAGGCGAACAGGATCTTGCCGATGTCCCAGAACATGTTGGTCGAGATGTACGCCTCGAGCCGGTACTTCGCGCGCAGCTGCACGGCCATGAAAGCCGTCATCGCGATGCCCGCGATGAACGCCCCGGCATAGATCCACCAGCCGAACAGGCCGCTCACCCAGTTCGGCGTCAGCTCCATGATGAAGTCCCAGCCGAGCACGGAGAAGAAGATCACGAAGGTCAGCGCCAGCTGGGGCGAGAGGTGAGCGAGCTCGTGACGGCGCCATTTCGCCTCCGCCTCGTCGCCCTTCCAGTTCGCCGACATGCGCTCGTACTCGGCCTTCAGCTCGGGCGCCACGTGCGGCTTGAGGGCCTGAAGGTCGGAGCGCAGCGTCACCCGGACCAGCTTCGCCGACAGCCACCAGAAGAGCAGCGCGCCGCCGAGCGTGCGCACGTAGAGGAACGGCACGTTCAGGAACGGCTTGAGCCGCGGCTCGACTCCCTGCACCCACGGCAGGTAGGTCCCGATGCCGCCGACGAGCAGCACCAGCAGCGTCGCGATGCCGACGGGCAGGTAGGCCGTGAAGGACTCGGCGATGCGCATCACCGGACCGCCCCAGCGACCGTTCGACAGCCGGTACGAGGCGGAAAGCGCGATGGCGCCCTGGGCCACACCGAGGAAGTAGATCGTGTTGATCGCCCACGCGCCCCAGGCACGCAGCGGGTTGGTCGCGAACAGGTAGGCGAGCGACGCCGCCCCGACGACGAAACAGGCGATCCAGATCCGCCGCTTGCGCGCGTTGGGCCGGACGGGGAGCTTGCCGGCGATGTCGCGGAGCACGTCCTCGTGGCTCATCTCGGGCTGACCTTCTGCATGTGGCGGAGGTAGTGCAAAATGTCCCACGCGTCGTGCGCCGAGAGGGCGTTCCCGTACGACGGCATCACCACCCCGCCGTAGCGCATGTAGCTGTAGATGAAGCCGTCGCTGCGATCGCGCGTCGCCTGCGCGAGCAGGTCGGGCGGCGGCATGAAGAACGGCACGACCGTGCCGTCCCCCATCATCGTCTTGCCGTGGCAGGGCGAACAGATCGCGCGGAACAAGGTGTCGCCGCGCACGATGGATTCGTCGGTCACGGGCGTGGGGTCGTGGATCAGCGGCGCCGTTTCGTCGTAGGGCGCGGAGCCGATCCAGCGGTCCTGGCCGATCGACGAGACGGCCAGCGAGTCCGGGGCGCGAAAGGTGACCCACTTGCCGTTCGTCGGGTCGTAACGCTGCGGGTCGATCACGATGGTCTGGCGCATGTCGCGGATCGGGTAATAGCGCAGGTGCGTGAGCGACTTCTTCAGATCCTGGCAGCCCTGCTGGAAGGACACCGACCACAGCGCGAGGACGCCGAGCAGGAGCGCGGGCTTAAGCATGGACCTGCACCTCCTCGGCCCCGCTGCCCTTCATCACTTCCTCGACGCGCTGCGCGGCCTTCGCGTCACACGGCACCCAGACGCCGATGCGGTCCTCCTGGAAGCGCGGATCGTAGGGCGCCACCGGCTTGACCTGCGGCAGCCTCGCGAGCGCGAGCATGCCGATCAGGTTCGCGATGCCGGCGATGAGAATCATGGATTCGTAGCCGATCACGGTCATCGGCGGCAGTGAATAGAGCTCCTTGCCGCCGATGACGAGCGGCCACGCCCACAGCGTGTAGTAGCACAGGCCGAAACCGCCGGCGGCGCCCAGAAAGCCGCCCACCGCCGTGACCCAGCGGACCAGCGACGGGCCGTGGTCGAGCGCGCTCTCGAGCTCGTGGTGCGGCACGGGCGAGAACACGTTGAGGTCCGCGTGCCCGGCCTGGCGCAGCGCCTTCACCGCGTCGGCGGCGTCGTCCACGTAGTACCAGACGCCCAGCACGCCGCTGAACTTCGGGGGCACCGGGTTCAAGATGCGTTCCAACATCCCGCCCAGCATCAGTGGCTCCCCTTTCGCCGCGGAACGGGCAGCGTTTCCTTGATCTCGGTGATCGAGAACGCCGGCAGCAATCGGACGAACACGAGGAAGAACATGAAGAACCACGCGAACGACCCGACGATCAGCGCGATCTCGGTGATCGAGATGCGGTAGTGGAACCAGTTCGACGGGTTGAAGGCGCGCGCCAGCGAGGTGACGATGATGACGAACCGCTCGAACCACATTCCGACGTTGACCAGGATCGAAAGGATGAACAGCGCCGTCATGTTTCGCCGCACGGACTTGAACCACAGCGACAGCGGGAAGATCACGTTGCAGCTGAACATGATCCAGAAGGCCCACCAGTAGTGCCCGAACGCCCGGAACACGAACAGGTCGCGCTCGGTCTTGCTCGGGCCCGCCCACGCCATGAAGAACTCGGTCAGGTACGAGTAGCCGACCATGCTCGAGGTCAGCAGCACGAGCTTGGACAATTTCTCCATGTGGTCGATGGTGACCAGGTGCTGCAGGTTGAAGCCCTTGCGGATGATGATGAGCAGGAAGATCACCATCGCCACACCCGAGAAGATCGCGCCCGCCACGAAGTAGGGCGCGAAGATCGTGGTGTGCCAGCCCGGGACCTGCGCCATCGCGAAGTCCCACGAGACGACCGAGTGCACCGAGAAGACCAGCGGCGTCGCGAGCGCGGCGAAGAACAGGTAGGCGCCGTAGAAGTGCTTCCACTGGTAGTTCGCGCCGGACCAGCCGAACGACAGGAGCGAGAAGATCAGCCGCATCACCGGGTGTTTGGCGCGGTCGCGCGCGGCGGCGATGTCGGGAATGAGCCCGACGAGGAAGAAGATGCTCGAGATCGTCAGGTAGGTGTTGACGGCGAACACGTCCCACTCGAGCGGCGAGCGGATGTTCGTCCAGATCTGGCGCTGGTTCGGATAGGGGAACAGCCAGTAGTCGAACCACGGCCGGCCGGTGTGGATCGCCGGGAAGACGGCCGCGGTCAGCACGCCGAAGATCGTCATCGCCTCGGCGATGCGATACACGGCGCGCCGGAAATGCGAGCGGAACAGGAACAGCACCGCCGAGACCAGCGTGCCGCAGTGCGCGATGCCGACCCAGAAGACGAAGTTCGTGATGCCGACCGCCCACATGACCGGGCGCTGGAAGCCCGAGACGCCCCAGCCGAGCACGATCAGGTTGCGCACCGAGGCGAGCGCGACCGCGAGCACGATCAGGTCGAGCAGGAACAGCGTCCACCAGACCTTGCCCGGCAGGCTGATCAGCCTGAGGACGTCGTCGTTCAGCGATTTCTGCGTGACGGGACGTTCGTCCACGTCGTTCACGCCGTCCACGGTCAGATCCCGCAGGGTCGTCGTCGTCACGCCTGCCCCCCGCTCATCGTGTCCCGCTTGACCTTCTGCAGGTACGTGACGCCCGGCTTCGTGTTGAGTTCGTCGAACACCCAGTAGCGCCGCTCGCCGAAGCTGGCCTTGTGCACGGCCGAATCGGCGTCGGCAAGGTCGCCGAACGTGATGGCCCGCGCCGGGCAGCTTTGCGCGCACGCGGTCTGGATCTCGCCGTCGCGGACCTCGCGATGCTCGTCCTTGGCGTTGCCCTTGCCCTCGAGGATGCGCTGGATGCACATCGAGCACTTCTCCATCACGCCCTTGGAGCGGACCGTGACGTCGGGATTGAGCTGCCAGTTGAGCGGTTCGGGGAACGCGAAGGTCACCTTCTCGGGCGCGCTGTAGTCGAACCAGTTGAACGCGCGCACCTTGTACGGGCAGTTGTTCGAGCAGTACCGCGTGCCGACGCAGCGGTTGTAAACCTGCCCGTTGATCCCCTCGGGCGTGTGGAAGGTCGCGTAGACCGGGCACACCATCTCGCACGGCGCGTCGCCGCAGTGCTGGCACATCATGGGAATGAAGCGCACGTCGGCGGCGCCCGGCGCGAGCTTCTCCTCGAAGCGGTCGATACGGATCCACGCCATCTCGCGGCCCTTCTGGACCAGTTCGGGACCCACGACCGGAATGTTGTTCTCGGCGTAGCACGCCACGACGCACGCGGCGCAGCCGGTGCAGGCGTCGAGGTTGATCGCCATCGCCCAGCGGTGCTTGGCGGTCGCGTAGCTGCCGACGTTGACCGGATTCGCGCGCGGTCCGCGCCCCTTGAGCTCGCTCTCGAAGGCGGTGATCGTGTGCGCGGGCATCTTCACCGAGTCGGGGCGCGCCAGCGGCTCGGTGTAGCGGCCCTTCTTCATCTGCATCGGGCTCACGTCGCCGTGCACGCCCTCGCCGCCCGGGTAGTGCCCCGGATACGCGCGCTCGTGCGCGCCCTTCGCTTCGCTCGCGTGCCCGCCTTCCGTCGCGTGCCCGCCGGACGCACCCGCCGCCGCGAGCAGCTGAGCGACCGGGATGACCTGCGCGATGCCGCGATCGTGCTGGTCCTTGGTGGCCTGCTGCAGGTACAGGCTGGCCGCCTTCGCGCCCGCGGCCAGCTTCGCCTTCGCGCCCAGGTACGCGAGCGCGCCCGAAGCGGCGTCGGTCGCCTGCGGCACGAGCGCGAGCGCGTTGACGCCGCGGCCGGTCGCGTAGCGACCATAGTTCGTGTGGCCCTGCCCGAGGGTGATCGCCACCGTATCCGGACGGATGCCGGCATACGGGTACGCGGGCACCGTGACGCTGCCGGCCGAAGTCTCGACGCGAACGGCGTCGCCGGAGTCCAGCCCCAGCTTCTTCGCCGTGTCGGGGTGGATTTCGGCCCAGGTGCCCCACACCGCCTTGCTGGTCATGTCGGGCAGTTCCTGCAGCCAGGGCTTGTTCGCGCCGCGGCCGTCGTGGAAATTGTTCGACGGCACCACGACCAGCGTGTAGTCGCCCTCGCCCGCGAGCGGCGACGTCGCGAACACGGGCGCACCGGCCCAGCGCACCGCGGGATTCGCGGCCGGCTCCCAGACGCCGCCGGCCTTGAGCGAGTCCAGCCAGAAGGTGTCGAAGTCGCGCCCGCTTCCCAGCCGCGCGTGCACCGGCTTCCAGTTGGCCTTGACGTAGTCGAACCACGCCGGGGCCGCGCCGGTGAGAAGTCCCGAGCCGGTGCCGAGCTGCAGCAGCACGTCGCCGGCGGCGCGCGCGTCGAACATCGGCAGCGGCTTCATCGTCGCCTGGATCAGCGAGAAGACGCCCTTGACGCCGAAGTCGTCGCCGAAACTCTCGAGCGGGTGCAGGACCGGCAACACGAGGTCGCACTGGTCCGCCGTCTCGTCCATCGCCGCCGCGAGCGCGACCTTGAAGGGCACCTTCGCGAACGCGTCCGCGAAGCCGGCCCACGCCGGCAGCGCGTAGGCGGGGTTCGCGCCGTTCACGAGCGCGACGTCGAACGCGCCGGCCGACATCGCCTTCAGTTCCTCGCCCAGGGCGGCGAAACCGGAGACGCCGTCGAAGTCGAGGGGCCGGTCGAATCGCAGCGTGCGGCCGACCGCGCCCGAGGCGTAGTTGAGCAGGTTGACCGCGGCGACCAGCGAGGTCGCCTGCGTGCCCTGGGCGGCGATGCCGCCCGCCACCGCCAGCGGCGAGCCGGCCCTGACGAACAGTCGCGCGAGCCGCTGCACGCTTGCGGCGTCCACGTCCGTCTGCTTCGCGACCTCGTCGGGCGTCCAGGCCGCGACCGCGGCGCGCAGCGCGCCGCCCTCGGGCACCGGCGGCCCGAGGTTCTCGGCGAGGATCACGTGCGCGAGCCCGAGCGCGAGCGCGGCTTCGGTTCCCGGCCGGATCGCGACCCACTCGTCGGCGTTCGCGCCCGTCAGCGAAAGGCGCGGCTCGACGGCAACGAACCAGCCGGCCGAATCGTCCCGCTTCGCGCGCATGGCCGCGAATCCGCGCGCCTGCGCCACCGGGGAACCGAACGTCTCGAGGAAGTCGGCGCCGAACGAAATGACGCAGCGCGCCGAGGCGAAGTCGTAGCGCGGCACCGCCGCGAGGCCGAACGTCTTCTGGTTGGCCGCCCGCACCGCCTCGTACGCGTACGGCTCCCACATCACGTGCCGGCCGCCGGTGGCCTTCGCGAAATCGCGGGCCAGCGCGCGCATCGAGCCGGTCTCGCGCCCGGTGAGCAGCAGCGTCCTGCCCTTCGCGGCGCCGAGTTTGCCGGCGGCGAGCGCCAGCGCCTCCTCCCAGGTGGCGGGCCGCCACTTGCCCGCTTCCTTCAGCATCGGCGTCTTCAGGCGGTCGGGATCGTAGAGCCCCTGCAGCGACGCCTGCCCGCGCGCGCACAGTCCGCCCTGGTTCACCGGATGATCCGGGTTGCCCTCGATCTTGATCGCGCGGCCCTCGCGCGTGCGGACGACGATGCCGCAGGCGGCCGGGCACTCACGGCAGGTGCTGGCGTAGAAGTAAGGAACGCCCGGGAGGATGTCCTCGGGCGCCACCAGGTACGGAATCAGTCTCTCCGCGGGTGGCTTCGCGCAGCCCGCCGCCGCGCCGGCGACGCCGACGCCCACCAGCTTGAGAAAGTCGCGGCGATTGAAGACCACCGAATCCGACATGGGGGAACGGGTCCTCTAGTGGTGACAGGCGAGGCAGTCGAGCGTGGCCGTGAACTTGGGGTCGTTCTCGTGCTTGCGATGGCAGTCCACGCACCAGCCCATCTTGAGCGAGCTGTACTGGTAGACGACGTCCATCTCCTGCACCGGGCCGTGGCATTCCTGGCAGGCGAAGCCGGCCTGGACGTGGCGCTTGTGGTTGAACTTCACGTGGTCGGGCAGGTAGTGCACCTTGACCCACGGAATGTTCTCGCCGCGCTCCCAGTAGCCGGTGAGCTTCTGCACCTCGGGGCGGTCGGTGGCGGCCATCTTGTGGCAGCCCATGCAGGTGCTCATCGCCGGGATGTTCGCCCAGTTGGACTTGTAGGCGCCGTAGTGACAGTAGCGGCAGTCCATGCCGAGCTTGCCCGCGTGAATCGCGTGGCTGTAGGCGATCGGCTGCTTCGGTCCCTTGCGTCCGCCGAGTTGCACGCCGAACGACTGCGTGAACGCGACGGTGGCGAGCGCGAGGAACGACACCACGATGGCGGCGACGGTGAGTTTCTTCATGGCCGTGCGGCAACCTAGGATGCCGCGCCGGGGATGTCAACCCTTCTCAAGCTGCTCATCGTCGCCGACCGGGCTCGACGAGCTTGAGCCACTCGCCCGAAGCGATCGCCGTCGTCGAATCCACGCCGTTGAGGATGGCCAGATCGAGCACATCGAGCGCGTTCGGCTGCAGCCGCGGCAGCAGCGAGCGCAGCGTGCCGGCGGCGGGCGCGCTCAGCACGCGCACGCGATCGGGAACGGCGCTCGCGCGCCCGGCATCCAGCGGACGCAGCGAGCGGACCGCGGCGAGGATCGCGGCCTCGTCCGCGTCGCCGACGACCGAACTGCGGCCGAGGAACTGGAACAGGCGGTCGGGCGCCTGCCGGACCCACGCGGCGTCGAGCACGACCGGAGTCGCGCCGTCCTGCGCGGGCAGCGCCACGCGCCCCACCCACGCCGGCCAGCCACCGATGCTCTCGCGTGCGCCGGTCGCGCTCGCGACCCGGCCATCCCGGGCAAGCCCCGAGACGTAGTCCGCGGGCGAGAGCGCGCCCGCGTTCGGCGCCAGCGTCAGCTGCAGCGCGGCGCGCTGCTGCGGCTGCTGCGCGGCCACGGCGGAGTGGCTGTTGGCGGTCGTCCAGCCGGAGGGGAACGTGAGCTCGAAGCCCATCTGCGGGTGATAGAAGCGCGCGCCTTCGAAGTAACCCGCGCGCGGATCGCCGCCGAAAACGACGCCGCGCACGTGCCCGAGATATTCGTGGGCGCGCACGCGCAGGTCCTTCCGGCCCGCGACCGCCTCCGCCGCCAGCTGCGCGGTCCGCTGCTGACGGTCGCCCGGATCGGGATGCGTCGAGAGATAGAACGGCAGCCTTCCGCCACCCTTGTCGGCGAGCCGGCCGAGGGTTTCGTAGGTGCCGGGAATCTGCCGGGGATCCCAGCCGGCGGCGGTCGCGTAGCGGATTCCGAGCGCGTCGGCCTGCGTCTCGTCGTCGCGCCCGTACTTGAGCATCAGCAGCCCGAGCGCCTGTTCGGCGGCGCCGCTGTAGCGACGGAACGACGACGAGAAGACGCTGGCCAGCCCGAGTCCCAGCCCGGCCAGCTGCTGCTGCGTGATCTGCCTCGCCGAGTGTCGCGCGGTGACGTGGCCGATTTCGTGCCCGAGCACGCCGGCGAGCTGCGCCTCCGAGTTGAGGTAGGCGAGGATGCCGCGCGTGACGTAGATGTAGCCGCCGGGCATCGCGAACGCGTTGACGACCGGATCGTCGAGCACGGTGAAGTGCCAGTCGAGGTCGGGCAGCTCGCTGACCTTCGCGAGCCGCTGTCCGATGCTGTCCACGTAAGCCGAGAGCCGGGCGTCGTCGTACTGGCCGTACTCGGCGATCGTCGCCGGAAAGCCCTCGCGACCGATCTGCTTCTCCTGCTCGGCGCTGACCAGCGAGAACTCTCGCCGGCCGGTCGCCGGGTTGATCGCGCAGCCCGCAGCCAGGGCGAGGAGCGCGCCGCCGGTGAGCATGCGCGCGAGCCGTCGTCGGATGCACCGGTCCATCGCCCCTCCTCGATTCAGTACCGCGGCACCGCGGGGTCCACGTCGCGCGACCACGCCTCGATTCCGCCCTCGAGATCCCGCACGTCGGTGAATCCGTTGGCGCGCAGCCAGCGTGCGGCATGCAGGCTGCGCACGCCGTGATGACAGAACACCACGACCGGACGCGCGGCGTCGAGCTCGTGCGCCCGCACGGGCAGAACGCCCATCGGGATGTGGGTCGCGCCGTCGAGCCGCGAGATCGCGAGCTCCGCCGGCTCGCGCACGTCGAGCAGCGTGAAGGCGGCGCCCTCCCGGCGCATCGCCGCCAGCTCCGGGGCGGTGACGCGCTCGCGGACCACCCCGGCGGGCGCCGGCGGCGGCTTCGTTCCGCACAGCTTCTCGTAGTCCACGAGCGCGCGAATCGTCGGAGCTCGACCGCACAGCGGGCACTCGGGATCCTTGCGCAGCACCAGCTCGCGGAACGTGAGCGACCAGGCGTCGTACAGCAGCAGCCGCCCGAGCAGCGTCTCGCCTTCGCCGAGCAGCAGCTTGATCGCCTCGTTGGCCTGGATCGCGCCGATCACGCCCGGCAGCACGCCGAGCACGCCGGCCTCGGCGCACGACGGCACCAGGCCGGGCGGCGGCGGGGCCGGAAAGAGGCAGCGGTAGCAGGGTCCGCGCGCCGCGTCGAAGACGCTCGCCTGCCCCTCGAAGCGCAGGATGCTGCCGTAGACGTTCGGCTTGCCCAGCAGCGCGCAGGCGTCGTTCACCAGGTAGCGCGTGGCGAAGTTGTCGGTGCCGTCCACGACCACGTCGTAGCGCTCCACGATTTCCAGCGCGTTGCCGCGCTTCAGGTGAACGGCGTGCGGCTCGATCGCGACGTGCGGATTCAGGTCCGCGAGCCGCTCGCGCATCGAGTCGAGCTTCGGCCGGCCGATCGCCGAGGTGCCGTGCGCCACCTGCCGCTGCAGGTTGCTCTCGTCCACCGCGTCGAAATCCACGATGCCGAGCCGGCCGACGCCCGCGGCCGCGAGGTAGAGCGCGGCCGGCGAACCCAGCCCGCCGGCTCCGACGAGCAGGACGCTGCCGGCCTTCAGCCGGCGCTGGCCGTCGAGTCCGACTTCGGGCAGCGTCAGGTGGCGTCCGTAGCGACGGAGCTCTTCACGCGTCAGCTCGGGCAGGGTGGGATTCAACGGGCCTCGGGGCTCCTCGGACGGCGCTGGCCAGATGGAGAGCGGGCGACGCGCAGACGTTAGGCGGGGGCACGCCCGCGTTCAAGCCGCGTCCGCATGTCCGCGCGGGCGGGTCGGCGGGCTTCGGCCGGCGCCGGCTGGCGCGCCGCCACGCGCGACATTAGAGTCGGGCCCATCATGATTCTCGCCGGAGACATCGGAGGCACCAAGGCCCACCTCGCGGTTTTCGCTCCCGGCGACGGAACCCGGGCGCCCTCGATCGAGGAACGCCTGCCCACCGCCGGCTCGGCCTCGCTCGATGCGCTGCTGCGCGCCTTCCTCGAGCGGACCGGCGTCCGACCCGCGCGCGTCGTGCTCGGCATCGCCGGACCGGTGTCGGACAATCGCTGCATCACCACGAACCTGCCCTGGCAGGTGGACGGCGCGGCGCTCGAGCGCGCCCTGGGCGCGCCGGTCACGCTGATCAACGACCTCGAGGCGACCGGCTGGGGGCTCGCGATGCTCGGCCCTTCCGACCTGCGCACGCTGCAGGCCGGCGAGCGTGCCGAAGGGAACCGGGCGCTGATCGCCGCCGGAACGGGACTCGGCGAATCCATCCTCCACTGGGACGGCACGACCTGGATCCCGATGGCGTCGGAGGGCGGGCACTCGGATTTCGCGCCTCGCGACACGCTCGAGGACGAGCTGCTGGTGTGGCTCCGCGCAAAGCACGGGCGGGTGAGCTACGAGCGCGTGCTCTCGGGGCCGGGACTCGCGAACCTGTACCGTTTCATGCGCGAGACCGGGCGGGGCGAGGAACCCTCGGCGGTCGCGCGCGCCTTCGACTCGGCGTCCGACCCGGCGTCGGTGGTCTCGGCCGCGGCGCTCGACGGGTCGTGCGAACGCGCGGCGCTCGCGCTCGAACGCTTCGTTTCGATCTACGGCGCCGAAGCGGGCAATCTCGCGCTCAAGGCGCTCGCCCTCGGGGGCGTCTTCGTGGGCGGCGGCATCGCCCCGCGACTACTGCCGGCGCTCGAAGGCGGCGGATTCACCCGCGCCTTCCTCGACAAGGGCCGCCTCTCTCCCGTGCTCTCGCGGGTCCCCATCGCCGTGGTGCTCGACTCCCGGACCGCGGTCTGGGGCGCCGCGGCGTACGCCCGCCGTTCCCCATTGCTGGAGGCTCGCCCATGAACCCCGTCCCGACGCATGCCAACGCGGCGCTCGACCAGCTGTGCGCGAATACGATCCGATTCCTCGCCGCCGACGGCGTCGAGAAGGCGAAATCCGGGCACCCGGGCCTGCCGATGGGCATGGCCGACGTGGCCTACGTGCTGTGGACGAAGTTCATGCGCTGGCAGCCGGACGATCCGGCGTGGCCCGACCGGGACCGCTTCGTGCTGAGCGCCGGGCACGGCTCGATGCTCCTGTACGCCACGCTGCACCTGGCCGGGTACGACCTCTCGCTGGCGGACCTGCAATCGTTCCGCCAGCTCCGCAGCCGCACGCCCGGACATCCCGAACACGGTCACACGCCGGGCGTCGAGACGACGACCGGGCCGCTCGGGCAGGGCATCGGCAACGCCGTCGGCATGGCGCTCGCCTCCCGCATGGCGGCGGCGCGTTTCAACACGCCGGAGTTCTCGCCGGTGAGCTGGCGCGTGTTCGGCCTGTGCAGCGACGGCGACCTCATGGAGGGCGTCTCGCACGAGGCCGCCTCGCTCGCCGGGCACCTCGGACTCGGCAACCTCGTGTTCGTTTACGACGACAACCGCATCACCATCGAAGGCAGCACGTCGCTGGCGTTCAGCGAGGACGTCCAGAAGCGCTTCGAGGCCTATGGCTGGCACGTGCTGCGCGCGGATCCCTACGACCACGCCGACCTCGAGGCGGCGCTTTCGGCCGTCGTCGCCGAAGAGTCGCGGCCGAGCCTGGTCATCGTGCGGGGGCACATCGGCTACGGCGCGCCGAAGAAGCAGGACACCTCGCACGCGCACGGCGAGCCCCTCGGCGCCGAGGAGCTCGCCGGCGCCCGGCGCGCGCTCGGCTGGCCGGATTCGCCACCATTCCTCGTGCCCGCTGAAGTGCGTGCCCGCTTCGCCGCGCGCGCGGCGGAACTGCGGCCCGGCTACGACGCCTGGCACGCCGGGATGAAGCGCTGGCGGGCGGGCGATGCCGCGCGCGCCGGGCGCTGGGACGCGATGATCGAACGCCGGATTCCCGCCGACCTCTTCGACCGGCTGTGCCAGGCCGCGCCCACCGCCGCGGCGGCGACGCGCGCGCACGGCCACGCCGTTCTGCAGCAGGCGGCGGCGCTCGTGCCCGCGCTGGTCGGCGGCAGCGCCGACCTCGAGCCGAGCACCAAGACGAGCATCAAGGACTCGCCCAGCGTCCGGCGCGGCGACTTCGGCGGACGCAACCTGCATTTCGGCATCCGCGAGCACGGCATGAGCGCGATCCTGAACGGCATGGCGCTCTCGGGCTTCGTGCCCTACGGCTCGTCGTTCCTGGTCTTCACCGACTACGCGCGCCCGAGCCTGCGGCTCGCCGCGCTCATGAAGCTGCCGGTGACCTGGGTGTTCACGCACGACAGCGTGTTCGTCGGCGAGGACGGCCCGACCCACCAACCGGTCGAGCACCTCGCGGCCCTGCGCGCGATTCCCAACCTGCTCGTGCTGCGGCCCGCCGACGGACTCGAGACGGCGGCCGCCTGGGGCCTCGCGATCGAACGGCGCGACGGCCCGACCATCATCGCCCTGACGCGCCAGACGACGCCGGTGCTGGCGCGTCCGGCGACGTTCGACGCCGCCGACCTGCGCCGCGGCGCCTACGTGCTCGTCGAATCCACGGCCGCGGGAGCGGTGACCCTGATCGCGACCGGCTCCGAGGTCGGAGTCGCCGTCGCGGCGGCAGCCCTGCTCGCCGGCTCCGGGCGGCCGGCGCGGGTCGTCAGCATGCCGGCGCCGCAGCTGTTCCTGGCGCAGCCGGCCGAGTGGCGCTCGCGCGTGCTGCCCGAGGGCGGACGCCGCGTCACGATCGAGGCGGGTGTCACCGCCGGGTGGCGGGAGATCGCGGGCGACTCGGGGCTGCTCATCGGCATTGACCGCTTCGGCGAGTCGGCGCCCGCGTCGGATCTCGCGCCCTTCTTCGGACTCACCGCCGAGGCGGTCGCGCAGCGCGTCACGGCCTGGCTGGCGGGCGGGTAGAGCGCGCCGCTCACGACCGCGGGGTTCAGCGCAGCCGCTTCGTGAGCCAGACCGCCAGGGTCTCGACGACGGCCGGCGAGAAACCCTCGCCCGAAAGGCGCGGGTATCCCGACGGGTCGCCGTCGGGGTCGTCGAGGAACAGGTGGTTCAGGCGCGGAAAGACGCGCACGGTGACGTCGCGGTTGCCGGCGCGCGACAGGGCCTTCGCGAGTTCCTCCGCCTGCCCGGCCGTCACCTGCCGGTCGGTCTCGCCCTGCAGCAGGAGCACCGGCACGCGCACGCGGGCGATCGCGGTCATCGGGTCATGGTCGAGGAAGAAGCGCAGCCACGCGTCGCGGGCCGCCAGGCTGTCCACTTCGGCCATCGCGGCGCGCAGCGCCGAGTCCCGCGGCGACGCGGGCGAGTAGCGCGCGAGCGCGCGGTCGTTCTGATATTCGAGCACGCGGCGGCCGGTCCACGCCGGGGCCGCGAGCAGCACCAGCGCGCGCAGCTTCGGATCGGCTCCGGCGACCATGGGCGCGACCAGCCCTCCTTCGCTGTGACCGATCAGGGCGAGACGGTCGCCGTCCACGTCCGGCCGCCCGCGCAGCCAGGCGAGCGCGTCCTCGGCGTCGTGCGCGAACGTCTCGCTCGTCGCGCCGCGCGCCGGCGCGTCGGTCGCTCCGACGCCGCGGTCGTCGAGCCGCAGCGTCGCGATGCTGCGCCGGCCGAGCGCGTCCGCGACGCCGCGAAACGGCCGGTAGCCGCGAACGATGCCGATCGCCTCGTCGCGGTCCTGCTGGCCCGAGCCGGTCAGCGTGATCACGCACGGCGAGCGCCCGGGGCCCAGCGGACGCGTCAGCGTGCCCGCCAGCACGTGCCCGTCACGCGTAGGCACCTTCACCTCCTCGGCGTTGTAGGGCGCGCCGGCCGGCGCGGAGTAATCGGGCGCCGGCAGCGACAGCAATCCCGGCGGCAGGTCCGCGACCCTCTCAATCGTGAGGTCCTGCTCGGGCACGCGGCCACGCACGACGTCGCCGTCGCGGTCGAGCCCGAAGCAGAACGAAACCCCGGCGAACGACACCACCACGCTGTCCACCGCCGGCCGCGTCACCACCGCCTCCGTGGTGCCGCCTCCGGCGAGCAGGAACAACGCGCCGCTCGCGCGGCCACCGGGCAGCGGCATACGGCGCAGCGCGAACTCGGCCACCAGCGCGACGGACGGGTTCACGAACGGCATCGCGCCGCGCGCCGTTCCGAAGCGATGCTCACCTCCGGGCTGCGAGACGCTGAAGACGCTGTCGCCGGCGAACTCGAGCGTCACCTGTTGCCGGGGCGGCGAGCCGGCGGGATCGCCCGCACCGGAGAACGACGCTTCCATGCGGGTCGTTCCTCCCGCCGGGCCGTCGGCCAGCCGCCAGCGGACGAGCATGCCGGTGACGCGAAAGAGCAGCGTGCCCTGCAGGACACCCCCGGCGCGCTCGAATCGCTCGACCGCGAGGGTGTCCGATCCCCTGCGCATCACGTACGCGCCGCCCGGGGACGCCGCGGTGACGTCTCGAGGAGCGGCGACGAAGGCGGCCAGCAGCGTGGCGCCGAGCATCGCGACGCGCAGACGACCGGCGGCGCGGCGGAAATGCCGGCTGAACGACTTCGCGAACTGCACGGGTTCCTCCTTCTAAGAGGAGATCGGTTCGCCCGGACGCCCCGCGCGGCGCGCGTCGGCGACCACGAAGCGATCCGGTCCGCTCACCCTACCGCAGGCGCCCCTCCTTGAGCGCGCCGGAACGTTCGCCCACAATGCGCGGCCGGTTCCGTCCGTGGACCCATGACCGAAAGGGGCCTCATGCGTTTTCCCCGCTCGAGCGGCGTGCTGCTCCACCCGACTTCGCTCCCGGGTCCGCACGGCATCGGCGACGCCGGCAGCGCGGCACATCGTTTCGTGGACTGGCTGGCGTCCGCCGGGCAGTCGCTGTGGCAGGTGCTGCCGCTCGGACCGACGGGTTTCGGCGACTCGCCCTACCAGTGCTTCTCGGCGTTCGCGGGCAATCCGCTGCTCGTCTCCCCCGATGCCCTGGTCGCCGACGAGCTGCTGTCGAAGCACGATCTGGAAGGCGCACCCCGCCTGCCGCCGGACCACGTGGACTTCGGCCCGGTCATCGGGTGGAAGCGAGAACTGCTCGCCCGCGCCGCCGGCCGTTTCGCCGCGGGCGCGGGCCTGCGCAGCCTGCGCACCGAGTTCGAGCGGTGGCGATCCGAGCATGCCGCCTGGCTCGAGGACGTCGCTCTTTTCCTGGCGCTCAAGGACGCGCACGGGGGCGCGCCGTGGGTGGAATGGGAGGCGCCTCTGCGCCGCCGCGAGGCCGCGGCGCTCTCCTCGGCGCGCGCCCGGCTGGGCGAAGCGGTCTCGGCGCACGCGTTCGCGCAATGGGCGTTCTTCCGCCAGTGGGGCCAGCTGCGCGCCTACGCGGCGCTGCGCGGCATCGCGCTGGTCGGCGACGCGCCGATCTTCGTCGCGCACGACAGCGCCGACGTGTGGGCCAACCCCTCGCTCTTCCAACTCGGCGACGACGGCCGACCGACCGCGGTCGCGGGCGTTCCGCCCGATTACTTCAGCGAGACCGGACAACTGTGGGGCAACCCGCTCTACCGCTGGGAGGAGATGGCCGGGGACGGTTACGCATGGTGGCTCGCGCGGCTGCGCGCCATCTTCGCGCTGGTGGACCGCGTGCGGCTCGACCACTTCATCGGCTTCACGCGCTGCTGGTCCGTGCCGGCGGGCGCGCCCGACGCGCGCGCGGGCGCGTTCGAACCCGGGCCCGGTGCGGCGCTCTTTCGCGCGCTCGAGCGCGGCCTCGGCCGCCTTCCGATCCTGGCCGAGGATCTCGGCGTGCTGACGCCGGAGGTCGAGGCGCTGCGCGACGAGTTCGCCTTCCCCGGCATGAAGGTGCTGCAGTTCGCCTTCGATTCGGACGCGGGGAACGTCTTCCTGCCCCATCACCACGTGCCCAACAGCGTCGTTTACACAGGGACGCACGACAACGACACGACCGCCGGCTGGTGGGCTTCGGCTTCGGAAGCGGAACGCCACCATGCCCGCAGCTATCTCGCGAGCCCGATGCGCGAGCCGCCGTGGGACTTGCTGCGGGCGTGCATGGCGTCGGTCGCGGACACCTGCATCGTGCCCGCGCAGGACCTGCTCCAGCTCGGCGGCGGGGCGCGCATGAACTTTCCGGGACGGCCGGCCGGCAACTGGAGCTGGCGCGCCTCCCCGGGCGTCTTCGACGCGCCGCTCGCCGAGCGGCTGCGGTCGCTGACCGCGCTGTACGGACGCGAAACGAAGGCCTGACCGCCGCGGCCAGCGCGCTTGCGCGCCGGTGCTTCGGGGGGCATCTTGCGGGCATCCCCCCGGCCGCCCATCCGAGGAAGGAACGCCATGTCCAGTCGTGCCCAGCAACTGCTTTCGCTCGGCCAGAGCGTGTGGCTCGATTTCATCCGCCGCGGCCACCTCGTCTCGGGCGAGTTCGACGCGCTCGTTCGTGACGCCGGAGTCGTCGGCGTCACGTCCAATCCCACCATCTTCGAGCACGCCATCGCCCGGAGCGACGACTACGACGCCGCGCTCGCGACCCGGATCGCCTCGGGGCTGGAGGGCGAGGCGCTGTTCGAATCGCTCGCCATCGAGGACATCCAGATGGCGTGCGATCACCTGAAACCGGTGTTCGACGCCTCGCACGGCCTCGACGGCCGGGTAAGCATCGAGGTCAGCCCGCGCCTCGCGGGCGACGGCGCGGGCACGCTCGCCGCCACGAAGCGGCTGAACGCGGCGGTCGCGCGCGACAACGTCATGGTGAAGATTCCGGCGACGCCGGCCGGACTGGGCGCGATCGCGGCCGGAACGGCGGCCGGCGTCAGCGTCAACGTGACGCTCATCTTCTCGCTCGCCCGCTACCGCGAGGTGATCGAAGCGTACCTCACGGGCCTCGAGCAGCGGGCGGCCGCGGGCGGCGAGCTCGGACGGCTGCGCTCGGTGGCCTCGTTCTTCGTCTCGCGGGTGGACACCAAGGTGGACGCGGCGATCGAACAGCGGCTCGCGACGCTGCCGGCCGGCTCCAGCGAGCGCGCCGAGCTCGAATCCCTGCGCGGCAAGGCCGCGATCGCGAACGCGCGGCTCGCCTACACGGAGTTCGAGCGCGCCTTCGGCTCGCCGCGCTTCGCGGCGCTCAAGGCGAAGGGAGCGCACGCGCAGCGGCCGCTGTGGGCCTCGACGAGCACCAAGAACCCCAGGTATCGCGACGTGCTGTACGTCGAGGAGCTGATCGGCCCGGACACGGTCAACACGATCCCGCCGGCGACGCTGCAGGCGTTCAACGACCACGGCGTCGTCGAGACCCGGATCCATCGCGACCTCGACGAGGCACGCGCCCTGTTCGGGAGGCTGTCGGCGCTCGGCATCCCGGGCGAGACGCTGATCGCCCAGCTCGAGGACGAGGGCGTGCGCGCGTTCGTCAAGTCCTACGAGGATCTGCTCGCGACGCTCGAGACGAAGCGGCGTGGAATGGTCGCGCAGCGCGGAGCGGGCTCGTGAGCGCGCGCACGCTGCGCCTGCGGCTCGGGGCGCACGAGGCCGACGTCCGAGGGCGGCTCGAAGCGCTGCGCTCGGCGCGCTTCCCGGCACGGCTGCTGGCCCACGACGACGCCCTGTGGGGCGACGATCCCGCGCACCGCAGGGTCGCCGCGAACCGCCTCGGCTGGCTCGAGTCGCCCGCGGCGATGCGCGCACGCGCCGCCGAACTCGAGGCGTTCGCGGCCGGGGTCTCGGCCGAAGGCTTCACGCGCGCCGTGTTGCTCGGCATGGGCGGCTCGAGCCTCGCGCCCGAAGTGCTGCGCCACACCTTCGGCGTGCGATCGGGACGGCTCGACCTGACGGTGCTCGACAACACTTCGCCCGCCGCGGTCCGGGCCGTCGCCGACACGCACGACCCGGCGACGACGCTGTTCGTCGTCGCGAGCAAGTCGGGCGGCACGATCGAGGTCGCTTCGTTCGAGAAGTTCTTCTGGCCGCGCGCCGTCGCCGTGCGCGGCGATCGCGCCGGCCGGGGTTTCGTCGCCATCACCGACCCCGGCACTTCGCTCGGCAGGCTCGCCGCCTCGCGCGGGTACCGGCGCACGTTCGAGAATCCGCCGGACATCGGCGGCCGCTACTCGGCCCTTTCCTATTTCGGACTGCTGCCCGCGGCCCTGATCGGCGCCGACGTGGCCGCGATGCTCGACGCGGCCCTCGCCGAGCGCGCCGCGCTCGCGGGCGACGGGGGCGACGCCGTGGCGCTCGGAGCGGCGCTCGGCGAACTGGCGCGCCACGGCCGCGACAAGGTCACGCTCGTCTTCGCGCCGGCGTTCGCGTCGGTGGGCGCGTGGGTCGAGCAGTTGATCGCCGAGAGCACCGGCAAGAGCGGACGCGGCCTCGTGCCGATCGCCGAGGAACCGCTCGCCGAGCCCGCGGAGTATGGCAACGACCGCGTGTTCGTGGCCGTCGGCGCCTCCGGGCTGCCCGCTGACGTCGAGCGCCGGCTGGAGGCGCTCGCGGGGGCCGGTCATCCGGTCCTGTCCTGGGACTCCCCACGGCTCGAGGACCTGGGCGGCGACTTCCTGCGCTGGGAGGTCGCGACCGCCGCCGCCGCCGTCGCGATCGCCGTGGACCCCTTCGACGAACCCAACGTCGCCGAGGCCAAGGCCGCGACGCAGGCGATGCTCGAGCGATATCTCGCCGAGGGCCGCCTGCCGGCGCGCGCGAGCGCCGCGAGCGACGGCGCGCTGGCCGCCTACGTTCCCGCGCGCGGCGGCTCGCCCGGCGCGGGCGCGCCCGGGTGGGCCGCGTGGCTGCTCGCGCAGATCGAACCGGGCGACTATTTCGGAGTGCTCGCCTACCTGCGCCGCACCGACGCGCGGCACGCGAAGCTCCAGGCGATCCGCCAGGCCGTGCGCGAGCGCGCGAAGGTCGCGGCGACGCTGGGCTACGGCCCGCGCTTCCAGCACTCGACCGGCCAGCTCCACAAGGGCGGCCCGAACACCGGCGTCTTCCTGCAGGTGACCGCCGACGAGGGCGACCTGCCGATTCCGGACGAGCGCTACGGCTTCGGCACGCTGCGCACCGCGCAGGCCGCCGGCGACTTCGAGGTGCTCGAGAAGCACGGCCGGCGCGTGCTGCGCGTGGACCTGGGCTCCGACCCCGATGCGGGGCTCGAGCGGCTCGCCGGCGCCTTCACCGCGCTCCCCCATCCGCTGGAGAACCCGCGATGATCCGTCGTTTCGCGCCCACGCTGCTCGCGCTTCTGCTCGTTTCGTCCGCGCTGGTTCCTGCCTGCGCTCCGACGGCCACCGCCGACGACGCCCGCGCGCTCGTGGACTCGGTGGCCGCGCACTACCCGCGGCTGGAACGTTACCGCTTCGAGGGCGTCGTACACGCGAGCGCCACCGGCCCCCGGCTGCCGCAGGCGCAGTCGCTCGAGATGCCCTTCCGCTACGCCGCCGTGCGCCCGTCGCGGCTGCTGAACGACGTCCGCAACCCGATGATGCCGTCGCGCGTCGTCGCCGACGGCGAGTCGCTGATGATCTCGGCTCCCGGCCTCGGCCAGTACTCCGTGAGCAAGGCGCCCGACTTCTCGCGCGCGGCGGAACTCGATCCGATGGCGCGTTCGTTCGACGGCGCGCTCGCCATCGCCGCCGGACTGGGCGGCGACATCACGAGCGCCCGCATGCTGGGGCGCGACACCGTGCGCACCGACGCGGGAGCGGTCGAGGTCCGTCGGGTCGAAGTCACTTACGCGCCCGACAGCACCCGGCCCGGCGTGCGCGTGCTGCCGCGCGTGCTGTGGATCGACCCGGTGCGCGAGCTGCTGCTGCGCGACTCGCTGACGACCGACCTCACGCACCCGCAGGTCGGCGAGGTCCGCCAGATTCAGGACATGCGTTTCACCCTCGCCGAGACGGGCCGCGCGGTGGCCGATTCGTTCTTCCGCCTGACGACGCCTTCCGATCTCAAGCGCGTGCGCCGGATCGGCGCCTCGAACGACCCGGATGACGCGGGCAAGGCCGCCGCCGACTTCTCGCTCTCGGTGCTCGACGGCAAGGGCGGCAAGGTTTCGCTGGCCCAGAACCGCGGCAAGGTCGTCGTCCTTGACTTCTGGGCGACCTGGTGCGGGCCGTGCCGGCGCTGGATGCCGATCGTGGCCAAGCTCGAGAAGGAGACCGCGGGCAAGGACGTGCGCTTCTACGCCGTCAACCTGCACGAGCCGCCCGCGACCGTCCGCGCCTACGTGCAGAAGCAGAACATCGTGGTGCCGGTGCTGATGGACGCCGACGGCAAGGTCGGCGCGGCCTACGGAGCGCAGTCCATTCCGCTCACGGTGATCGTCGGCCGCGACGGCAGGATCGTCCGCTCGCTGCTCGGCGTGCACCCCGAGGAAGACCTGCGCGACGCGCTGCGCGAGGCGGGGATCGAGGGGATCTAGCCCCGCGCGAGCGCGGCGGCGATCGCGACGAGGTCGGCGTTGCCGCCGGGGGCGTCGGAAGTTTCCGTCAGCGAATCCTCGCCACGCCGGAGGTCGCTCGGGAGCCGCCGGGTCCGCTCACGCGAACATAGTAGAGCCCGCTCGGCTCGGAGCCCAGATCCAGCACCACGGGATGCGAGCCCGCCGCGAGCATCCCGAGACGGCGCTCGAGCACCCGCCGGCCCGTCACATCGAACACCTCCACTCTGCCCTCCTCCATGTCACGATCGAGGTCGACCTGGAAGCTGAGGGCGGCGCCGCGCTGAATCGCCGCACACCGGAGCCGCAGGCGCCCCGTCTCCGACCGTGCACGAATCTCCAGCGTATCGGAAATCGCTCTGAGCGCAGACGACTCGCTGGCCGCGAGGACGTAGCGGGCGCTGGCGAAGCTCGGCGGAAGCGAGTCCTGAAGGGCGAGCTCCTCGGCCCCCGCCCGCAGTGGCCGAGAAATGGTCCCGAAGGTTCCCCCGTCCACGGAACGGAGCGCAACCACCGAATCGAGGTCTCCGCCGGAGACACGCCACGAGGCGCGCAGGGCCCGCCCGTCGAAGCGAGCCCCCAGCAGCCTCACGGACCAGGCAGTCGGTACGGTGCCGTCGGTGAGCCAGAAGCGGTCGTAGTAGATGGCTTCACCGATGTTCGGCCCCAGCCGAGTGTCCTCCCAGACCACCTTGAAGGTCTGGCCGTCCGCATCCAGAGCCAGATACGGTCGGGCCTGCGCGCCTGGCGCCGTACAGATCGCCCGGACCGCGGTGGGCCATCCCGGAAGTGTCCGGCCATCGGAATCCACAGCCGTTCCCCAGATGTTGACCCCCGTGTACGAAGTAAACGTCTCCCATACGACGACGATCCAATCCTGGGGAGTCAGCGCCGTGTTGTAGTTGGAAGAGAACATGTCATCGGGAAACGTGAGCGGAGGAATGAGTCGCTTCTCCGCTGGCCAGCCTGGCAAGGTCGTGCCGTCGGGCGCCAGCGCGACCAGGTACGGCTCCCAGTTGAGCTCGAGCGTCGCGACGAGCGCACCCGTGCTGGTCGCGTCGAGATCCAGGACGTAGCGGATCTGCGACCCGGTGGCCGCCGCCAGTTCCTTTCCGTCGGCGGCCCAACCTGCGTACGGCTGGCCGTTCGGCCCCAGGTGCTGGGCGCGAATCCGCAACGTATCCGACGTCGTGTCGTACCAGGCTGCGTACGCACCGCCAAACCGGTCCGAGACCACCCACCCATGAAAATCCCACCCGGCATGGTCCGTGAGCAGGAAGCCCCCCGGCGGCCAGGCAGGATCCTGCGAGCCGTCCGCGAGCAGGTGATGCACCTTGAGATCGATCGGGCAGGGCGGGTCCCCCAACTGCCAGTTCGGACAGGAGTGGAACGACTGGGTCAGCACAAAGCACCCACCCGAGTCGTCCGGTTCCAGCGCTTCTGGAAACATCTCAACCGTGTCTGCAAGAGTGGCGCCGGCCGACGGCCAGGCCGTAGGCGGAGCGCCTGGCCGAGCGATCGACTTGAGCAGCGTGCGTGTTGGCTCAAAAGAGCTCTCTGACAACGCCACGATCGCATGGTTGGGGTCCGCTCGAACTGCATCGAAGACCTGTTGGGAGCTGTGCCTCGAAGTCACGGTGTCGATCGCTACAAGCTCAGGTGTCGGAATGGCGCCTGCCGTACGAGCAATCCACGCAACGTAGGCGTCCGGGGTTCCAGACGACCGATCCATCCACACGATTGCGGCTGCGTCGTCCGAAGTCCGGACAATATACGGCTCGAACACGCCAAAGCCATCTGGACTGACTCGTTGACCACCCTCAGACCAGCCCGGGGCTCGAACTCCATTCGAGTCCAGCAGCGTTACACAAATCACTTGGCTCGACGTCCCGGGCTGCCCTCGCCAGGCAAGCACTGAGTACCCGCCGAACAGGTCGACAATTCGCGGAAAGTCCTGACCGTTGGGATGCACAACCACGAGTTTGCCCGAATCCTGCGCCTGAGCCGTCGCGCCCCCGCCGAGCGAGCAGCAGACCAAGGCGACCATGAGGAGCACAACCCTGATCAGCGGATGAAGGCGAAGCGACACGCCGCCCTCCTCCCCGGCTGTTCGATCCGGCAGATGTAGATGCCCGCCCGGCACGTCATCCCACCGGCGCGGCCTCGCCCCCGCAACGCGGGGCGGTCATTCTATGCTGTCAGGGCTTCCGCGACAGCGGCAACGTCCGCGTTGCCGCCCGAGAGCAGGACGCCCACACGCCTCCCGGCCACATCCAAGCGGCCGGCGGTCGCGGCGGCGAAACCGAGCGCGCCGGTCGGCTCGACGACGAGCTTGAGCCGCTCCCAGAGCGGCCGCAGCGCCGCGAGCAGCTCGGCGTCGGTCACCGTCACCACGTCGTGCGCGTAGCGGCGCACCAGCGCCAGCGTCAGCTTCGAAAGACTCGGCGTGCGCGCGCCATCGGCGATCGTCTCGACGGGTTCGCGGGCGCGCTCGAGCGCGCCGCTGCGGAAGCTGCGCGCCCCGTCGTCGCCCGCTGCGGGCTCGACGCCGATCACCCGGCAGTCCGGCGCGAGCAGCCGTGCGGCGAGCGCGCTGCCCGACAGCAGCCCGCCGCCGCCGAGCGGCACGAGGAGCAGGTCGAGCGGACCGGCGTCCTCGAACAGCTCCGCGGCGGCCGTGCCCTGTCCGAGAAGGATGTCGGGATGGTCGAAGGGCGGCACGAGCGTGCGGCCGCCCTCGTGCGCGAGTCGCTCGGCCAGCGCTTCGCGCCGCTCACCCAGCAGGTCGTGGTGGACGACCTCGGCGCCGTACTCGCGCACCGCCTCGAGCTTGACGCGCGGCGCGGTGCTCGGCATGACGATAGTCGCGGGCACGTTCAGCTCGCGCGCGACGAGCGCCACCGCCTGCGCGTGGTTGCCCGAGGAGTAGGCGACGAGGCCGCGGGCGCGAACCCCGGGTGGCAGTTTCGAGACCAGATTCCACGCGCCACGGAACTTGAACGCGCCCGCGCGCTGCAGGTTCTCGCACTTGAAGGAGAACCGGGCGCCGAAGCGGGCATCGAGCGAGCGCGACGAGGCGACCGGCGTGCGGTGCGCGACGGCGGCCAGCCGGACACGCGCCTGGGCGAAGCGCGCGGCCAGATCCTCGTGCGAGGGGACGCCGTGCTCGACGGCGTACGAGCCCATCCGGCTCAGCCTCCCGCCCCGCCGCCGATCTCCAGTCCGGGGTGCGTCTGGCGGGCCGGGTCGAGCGCGGCGTCGATCTCCGCGGGCGTCAGGGTCGTCATCTCGCGCGCCAGCTCGCGCACGGGGCGGCGCTCCTTGAAGGAACGCTTGGCGATTTCGGCGGCCTTGTCGTAGCCGATGAGCGGATTCAGCGCGGTCGCCATGCTGGGCGAGATCTCGATGTAGCCGGCGCAGGTGTCGGCGTTCGCGACCAGCCCGCGCAGCGCCTTGTCGGCGAACACGCGCGAGGCGGCGGCCAGCAGCTGGATGCTCTCGAGCAGGTTGCGGGCCATGAGCGGCAGCATGACGTTGAGGTCGAGCTGTCCCCACTGCGCGCCGGCGGTGATCGCGACGTGATTGCCCATCACCTGCGCGCCGACCTGCACGACGGACTCGCAGATCACCGGGTTCACCTTGCCCGGCATGATGCTCGAGCCCGGCTGGATCGCGGGCAGCGTGACCTCGCCGAGCCCGCAGCGCGGGCCGCTGTTCATGAGGCGCACGTCGTTGGCGATCTTCATCAGGCCGGCGGCGACCGAGTTGAGCGCCCCGCTCGCCCAGCACGCGCCGTCCTGCGCGCCCTGCGCCTCGAAGTGGTTCGCCGCCTCGGTGAACGGCTTGCCCGTCAGCCGCTGAAGCTCCATGGCCATCCGCCGTCCGAACTCCGGATGCGTGTTGAGCCCCGTGCCGACCGCGGTGCCGCCGATGGCCAGCTCGCACAGGTCCGGCAGCGTCGCCTTGATCCGGGCGATGCCGTGCTGGACCTGCGAGGCGTATCCCGAGAACTCCTGCCCGAGCCGGATCGGGGTCGCGTCCATCAGGTGCGTGCGACCGGTCTTGAGGACGTCGTGGAACTCCCGCGCCTTGGCATCGAGCACGGTCCAGAGCACCGCGAGGGCCGGCAGCAGGTCGCGCTCGATCTCCAGGACCGCCGAGACGTGCAGGGCCGTCGGGATCACGTCGTTGCTGCTCTGGCCGAAGTTGACGTGATCGTTCGGGTGCACCTTGCGCCCGAGAATCTCGCTGGCACGGTGCGCGACGACCTCGTTCGCGTTCATGTTCGACGACGTGCCGCTGCCGGTCTGAAAGACGTCAATGGGAAACTCGGCGTCCCACTGCCCGCCGGCCACCTCGAGCGCCGCCTGCTCGATCGCCTTCGCGATGGCCGTATCCACGGTGCCGAGTCCGGCGTTGACCCGGGCGGCCGCCGCCTTGATCAGGCCGAGCGTGTGGATGAAGGCGGGCGGAAGGGGCCGGCCGGAGACCGGAAAGTTCTCGACGGCACGCTGCGTCTGCGGACCGTAGCGCGCGGCGGCGGGCACCTTCATCTCGCCCAGGCTGTCTTTCTCGATCCGGAACTCGGACATGGGGCTCTCCCAGGCTGGAGTCACGCGAGGCGTCTCGCGGCTTCGTGCGGTCGGGACGGGCGCGCCCCGCGTGGGGCGGGCGTTCGGGGCGGATGCTAGTGGGTTTTCACCCCGCCCGCACGCATGCATGCGGGTGACCCGCGGGTCCCGGCGACGCAGGGCTTCGCGCGCACACGCGTCGTCAGCCCTCGATCACCTCGCAGCGGTCGGTCATCGGCATCGCCGGATCGAGCGTGTGGCGCACCGAGCAGTAGCGCTCGGCCGAGAGCCGCACCGACTCCTCGACGGCCGCGAGCGGCACGCCGCGGCCGGTCACGCGGTGGACGAGCGTCACCGACAGGAGCCGCTTCGGGTGCGTCTCGGCCCGCTCGGCCTCGAGCTCGACCTCGTAGGCGCTGATTTGGAGCCGCTTCTTGCGCAGGATGCTGATCACGTCCATCGCCGCACATCCGCCGATCGCCGCCAGCAGGTGGTGCATCGGGCTCGGCGCCGTCGGCTCGGGCCCGCTGTCCAGGGTGATCGAGTGCTTCGGAAACTGGGCGTCGAAGCGCAGGCTCGTGCCCGCGGCCGTCGCCAGTCGCAGCGTCGTTTCGGTTTTCATGGCGCCCTCTTCTCGTCCGCGGACGCATCGGCCCGCAGGGACAGGTTCATTTCGTCGTCCGTCAGCACGGCGCGGCGCGCGAGAATCTGCGAAGTGTCGTGCTGGAAGATCATGTGCGTCAGGTGATCGATGCCGACCTCCAGCTGCTTTCGCAGCCCCACCATCTTGAAAAGGTAGGCCGCCGCCCAGCCGAGCCAGGCGAGCCGGCCCGACAGCGGGATCCCGAAGAGGTCGAGCACCGAACTGTGCTGGCCGAGCGAGATGATGTAGCCGGCATCCTTGAAATGGAACTTTCGCGCCGGCCGGCCGTGAGCCGCCCGCACGAGCGACTCGCCCACGAAGGTGCCCATGGCGATCGCGGTCTGCGAAAGCTGCGGCTGCATGCCCCCGCCGGGTTTCGGCGAAGCGGCGCAGTCGCCGATCACGAACACGTCCTCGCGCGGCCGGCCCTCCGGCGTGAGCGGGTGCAGGTGCTCGTCCACGATCAGACGGCCGTCGAGGTGGCGCTGCAGCGGCAGTTCCTGCACCAGCGACGGCGGGCAGACGCCGGCCGTCCAGACGATGGTGAAGCCATCGAAGCTCCGTCCGTCGGCCAGGTGTACGCGCCGCGGCTCGACGCGCGTCACGCGCGCGCTCGTCTCGACCCGCACTCCGCGCGTTTCGAGAAAATGCCTCACGTAGGCCGAGTGCGAGGGTCGGGCCGCCGAGACGATGCGCTCGCCGCCCTCGATCACGGTGACCGACAGGTGCGCGACCGACAGCGACGAGTACTTGGGCAGCAGCGTCTCGCGGGTCATGTCGAGGAGTTCGGCGGCGACCTCCACTCCGGTCACGCCGCCGCCGACGATCACGAACGACAGCAGCCGGCGTTTCTGGGAATCGTCCTGCGACTGCTCGGCCATCTCGAAAAGCTCGACGACGCGCGCCCGCAGCGTCATCGCGTCCACGATCGTCTTGAACGGGCGCGTATTCGCCTCCGCGCCCGGGACGCCGTACCAGTTCGTCACGCTGCCGACCGCGATGACGAGCTTCTCCCACGGCTGCACGAGGCCGTTGTGCAGCGTGACGGCCCGATGCTCGAGGTCGATCCGCATCGCCTTGTTCTTGTGGAAGCGGATGTGACGGTGTCGGGCCATTTCGCGCAGCGGCCAGACGATGTGCCGTGTCTCGACCGCGCCGACGGCGACCGCGGGGAGCAGCGGGTTGAACTGGAAGAAGTTCTCCTTGTCCACGAGCAACGTGTCCCAGTACCCGCGCGCGGCCCGTGAGCGCCCGATCGCGCGCGCCACGTCGAGGCCGCCGAAACCACCGCCGAGAATGAGGAGCCGCCGTCCCGCCATGTCCGCAGGTTAAGCGCCGGGCGCGGACGCCGGCAATCGAGTGCGGTTTTCGTTCTCCGATGCGAGTTGCTGGCCGGTCGCTCGAGCACCACCGCGCTGGCGGTCGGTGAGCCCTCCACGCTACCGTCGCCCCATGCCCGCCGTCTCCGTCCTGCTTCCGGTACGAGATGCCGCCCGCTGGCTCGGCCCGTCCCTGGCCTCGCTGTGGCGGCAGACCCTGGCCGATTTCGAGGTGGTCGCCGTCAACGACGGCTCGAGCGACGGCTCCGCCCGGCTGCTCGACCGCGAAGCGGAGTTCCAGCCCCGCCTGCGCGTCGTGCACACGCCCCACCGGGGGCTGCCGGCGGCGCTCAATACCGCGCTCGCCCTCGCGCGCTCGCCGATCCTCGCGCGGCACGACGCCGACGACCTGTCGCATCGCGAGCGCCTCGCCGCGCAGCTCGCGTTCCTGCGCGCTCGACCGGGCGTCGGCGTCGTCGGCGCGCGCGTCCGCCTGTTCCCGTCCGGCGGCTTCGGAACCGGCATGCGACGCTGGGCCGCGTGGCACAACGGCCTGCTCGGCCACGATGAAATGCGTCGCGAGTCCCTGATCGACAGCCCGCTCGCGCACGGCACGGCCATGCTGCGGCGACCGGCGCTCGAAGCGGTGGGCGGCTGGCGCGAACGCGGCTGGGCCGAGGATCTCGACCTGTGGCTGCGGCTCTTCGAAGCCGGAGCGCGGTTCGCGAAGCTTCCCCGCGTCCTCTACGGCTGGCGGCAGCACGCGCGCAGCGCGACGCGCGCCGACGACCGCTACGCGCGCGACCGGTTCTTGGCGCTCAAGCGGGAGTTCCTCGTTCGCGGAATCCTCGCACCCGACCGCCGCGCCACGTTGGTCGGTGTCGGGACCAGCCTCGCCGCCTGGGTCGCGGCGCTCGGGAATCGCATCGCAACAGTGGTCGAGGCCCGCGTGGCGTCGTCCGAGGTGTTCGCACGCCATCCGGCCCCGTTCGTGCTCGCCTACGTGGCGCCCGGGGCGCGCGCGAGGTGGCGATGCTGCGCGGATGAAACAGGCTTGACCGAAAGCGAGCATTTTGTATTCGTCGCCTGAATCTGGATTCCGGTCAACATCGTCATTGACCCCGCATTCGAAATGTGGCCTTCTCTGCCCGGCGTCATCATCCCCCGAATGGACATCGGACTTCAGGAGGCTGGCATGGCGAAACGTGAACGAAAGTCGTACTCCGAGGCGCAGCGCAAGCAGATTCTGGCGACCGCGATCTCGGAGAAGCTCACCGCCGATCAGGTGAGGAAGAAGTTCGGCGTGAAGAACGTCACCTACTACTCGTGGCGGAAGAAGGCGGGAATCAAGGGGCCGCGCGGCCGCAAGCCGGCGGTCATGTCGTTCTCCGGCAAGGCGGCCGGCGGCAAGGCGGCCGGCGTCGGCCTGAACGCGCAGGTTCGCGCGGGCGTGCAGGCCAAGGTGCGCGAAGTGCTGCCGGGCATCGTCCGCGAGGAGGTTTCGAACTACCTCAACGTCCTGTTCGGCGCGGGTGGCGGCAAGTCGCGCCGCAACCTGCGCTAGCCGGCCGGCGTAGGCGGGGAGCGTTCCTTCGGGAGCGCTCCCTTCTTTCTTGCGCCGGCATGGGCCGGCGCCATTCACGCCCGGAGCCGCGCATGAAAATCGTCCGCTTCCTCGCCATCGTCGCCGGCGGCCTTCTCGCCCTGATCCTCGTCGCCGCGGCGGCGCTGATGCTGAACGGCTGGATCCTCGTTCACCGCACGCCCGCGAACCGCGCCCGTGCGGTGGCCCTCCGCCCCGACTCGACGCTGCTCGCGCGGGGCGAGCACCTCGCGCGCAGCAGTTGCGCGGGCTGCCACTCGCCGAACCTGCAGCTGCCGCTCTCCGGTTCGACGGCGGATTTCCTCGCCGAACCGGGCATGCCGCCGTTCGGCCACCTGCACGCGCCGAATCTCACACCCGGCGGAGTGCTCGCCCGCTATTCCGACGCGGAGCTCGCCCGCGCCATCCGCGAAGGGGTCAATCGCGAGGGCAGGCCGATGCTCGTCATGCCGTCGGTGCGCTTCCACAACCTCTCGGATCGCGACGTCGCCGCCCTGATCGCCTACCTTCGTTCGCAGCCGGCCGTCTCGCGTGCGGTCCCGCCGCGGGTGCTCAGTCCGCTCGCCTATCTCGTGCTGGGCGCGAAGCTCTTCCCTCTCGCCGTCACGCCCGAGGCGCCGGCGACTCAGGATGGACCGGCGGAAGCCGTGACGCCCGAGTACGGCGAATACGTCGCGGGCTACCTCGCCTGCCAGGACTGTCACGGCGAGGACCTGCGCGGCGCACCCGAGGGCCAGATGGCGCCGAAGGGCCCCGACCTGGTCGGTCTCGCCTCGGCGCACTCGCTGACCGGGTTCGACGGAGCCATGCGGCGCGGCCTCAGCCCGGTGGACGGACGGTCGCTCGATCCGCTGCGCATGCCGTATCCGGTTTTCGCGCACGCCAGCGACATCGAGGTGGCGGCGATTTACGCCCTGCTCCGCGCGGGCGGAATCCGCCCGCAGCGCAAGCCCTGAGGCTTCAACCGGCCGCGGCGGCGTCCAGCAGCCAGATCCCGTCGCGCGCCAGCGCGGCGGGCACGCGGCGGAAGTCGGCACCGCCCGCCAGCGCCGCGCGCACCGCGCCGGCCTTGCCGGCGCCGGTGGCGAGAACCAGCAGCCCCTCGCGCGCTTCGCGCAGGGCGCGCGGGGTGAGCGTCAGCCGGCGCGGTGGCGGCTTCGGGCTGTCGAGCACGCACGCCGCGCGCCGCGGCGAATCGGCGAGCAGCGGCGAGCCGGGAAAGAGCGAGGCGACATGCCCGTCCTCGCCGATCCCCAGCACCACGAGATCGGCCGGCACCGTCAGTTCGGCGTCGTACTCCCGCGCCGCGGCTTCGAGATCGGCCGCCTCGCCGCGCATGCGGCGCACGCGCGGCAGCGGATCGCCGAGAGCGTCCAGCAGCAGCGTGCGGGCCAGCCGGTAGTTCGAATCGGGGTGGTCCGGCGGCACCGCCCGCTCGTCGGCGAACAACAGCGTCACGCGCGTCCAGTCCACCAGCGAGCGGTCGGGCTCCCGCGCGAGGCGGTCGAGCATCCCCGCGACCGACCGGCCACCGGGAATGGCGAGCCGGAACTCGCCGCGCTCCTCGAGGCAGCGGACCGAAGCCTCGACGACGATTCGCGCCGCCGCTTCGGCGACACCGCCGGCGTCCGCGAAGACCCGCGGGCGATGCGCCGGCGCGCTCAGGGGTTTCGCCACCGGCGGCGATCGCGTTGGATCAAGCGGTCGGCGGCCTCGGGCCCCCAGCTGCCCGGCTCGTACGCGAGCGGTGCCCGGCGCGGCAGCGCCTCGAGCCCGTCGAGCATCGGCTGCATCCACGTCCACGAGGCTTCCACGGCGTCACGGCGCGAGAACAGCGTGGCGTCGCCGCGCATGGCGTCGAGCAGCAACCGCTCGTAGGCCTCGGGCGGCTCGCCCCCGAACGCCTCGGCGTACTTCATGTCCATGGCCACCGGGGTCACCGTGAAGTCGTTCCCCGGCTGCTTGGCCGAGAACGAAAGCTCGATGCCCTCCTCCGGCTGGATGCGGAGCGTGATGACGTTCGGCTCGACGTGCTCGCACAGGTCGCCCCGGCCGAACAGCGAGAGCGGAATCGGCTGCATGTGGAAGGACACTTCGGTCACGCGCTTCGCCATGCGCTTGCCGGCCCGCAGGTAGAACGGCACGCCCTGCCAGCGCCAGTTGTCCACGTGCACGCGCAGGGCGGCGAACGTCGGCGTGAGCGAGTCCGCCGCGACGTCCGGCTCGGCGCGGTAGCCCCCGTACTGGCCGACGACCAGCTCGTCCTCGACCGTGCCCTGCCAGGGCAGGCGCAGCGCCTTGAGGACGCGGAGCTTCTCGCCGCGCACGTCGTCGGCGTGCCCGGAGTTGGGCGGCTCCATGGCGCACAGCGAGAGCACCTCGAGCAGGTGATTCTGGACGATGTCGCGCAGCACGCCGGTGGATTCGTAGAATCGGCCGCGCGAGCCGACCCCGACCGTCTCGGCGGCGGTGATCTGGACGTGATCCACGTACTTGCGGTTCCAGATCGGCTCGAAAATGCTGTTCGCGAACCGGAACACCATGATGTTCTGCACCGTCTCCTTGCCGAGATAGTGATCGATGCGGAACGTCTGCGATTCGTCGAGCACCTCGCTGACGAGCGCGTTGAGCGCCCGGGCGGTCTCGAGGTCGCGCCCGAAAGGCTTCTCGACGATGACGCGCGAGAACGCCGGTCCGTTGGGCGGGGCGATCAGGCCGGCGCCCGAGAGGCCCTTCAGGATCAGTCCGAACTCGTCCGGCGGCACGGCCAGGTAGAAGAGCCGGTTGCCCGCGGTGCCGAGCCGGCGGTCGAGTTCCCCGAGCGAGGTCGCGAGGCGCCGGTAGGTCGCCGGCTCGCGGAAGTCTCCCGACACGAAGCCCAGACGCGGCTCGAACCATTCCCACGCCGGCTCCGCGAGCGGCCGGCGCGAGAACTCCCGCACGCCCGCGCGCATCCGCTCGCAGAACTCCTCGCGGCTCCACTCCCGCCGAGCGCACCCGAGCACCGCGAACGTCTCGGGCAGGTGTCCGCCGGCGGCCAGGTTGTAGAGCGCGGGCATCAGCTTGCGGCGCGTCAGGTCGCCGGTCGCACCGAAGACGACCATCGCGCACGGCGGCGCGGGCGCCTTCCGGGCCGCCGCGGGCGACTCGACGGGCACGTGAATGCGCGTCGTCACGCGTCGCGGCCCTTGACGGCGTGCCCTCCGAACTCCGCGCGCAGCGCGGCGAGCACGCGGTCGGTGAACGTGTCCTCCTGCCGCGAGCGGAAGCGCCGCATGAGCGAGAGCGTCAGCACCTCGGCGGGGACGTTCTTCTCGATCGCCTCGAGCACGGTCCAGCGGCCCTCGCCCGAGTCGTCCACCCAGCCGCGGATCTTCTCGAGGCCCGGATCCTTCGCGAACGCGCGCTCCGCCAGCTCGAGCAGCCACGAACGGATGACGCCGCCCTGGTTCCACAGGTGCGAGAGCTTCGCGAGATCGTACGAATACTCGCCCGCGCGCAGGATCTCGAAGCCTTCCGCGTACGCCTGCATCATGCCGTACTCGATGCCGTTGTGGATCATCTTCGCGTAGTGGCCGGCCCCGGCCGGTCCGCAATGCAGCCAGCCTTCGGGAGGAGCGAGCGTGTCGAGGCCCGGCTTGAGGCGGGCGATCGCCTCGTCGGGACCGCCGAGCATCATGCAGTAGCCGACCTGCAGGCCCCAGATCCCGCCCGACGTGCCGGCGTCCACGTACATCAGCCCGGTGGAGGCCAGTTCCTTCGCGTGCCGCTGGTCGTCGTGAAAGTTGGAGTTGCCGCCGTCCACGATCAGGTCGCCGGCGGCGAGCAGCGGCTGCAGGGCGTGAATCGTGTCGTCGGTCGCCTTGCCGGCCGGGAGCATGACCCAGATCGCACGCGGCGGGGCCAGACGGCGCACCAGATCCGCGAGCGAAGTGGCCGGCGTCGCGCCGCGCCCGGCCGCCGCCGCGACCTTGTCGGGACTGAGGTCCCAGCACGACACGCGATGCCCGCCCTGCAGCAGGCGCAGGGTCATGTTGAATCCCATCCGGCCGAGTCCGACGAAGCCGATCTCCATACCGCTCGCACTCCTCATTGGCGCTCCACGAAGGGAGCGCCCGGTTCCATGATCGTGACGAAATCGCGCGGCGCGCCTCGCGCAGCCACCGCTGCACGCAGCATGCGTCCCGCTGCCGGTGGTGGCAAGGCGCCGGGCCGGCACACGACAAGGCTGTGCTAACGTGCCGCGCGTGATGCCCGCTCGCAGCGCGTCCTCCTCCCGCGCGGTCCTGCTCGTCCTCGCAGCTTCGGCCGCTCTGTCGCTGTGGTGCGCCTGGCGGGTGCCGCTCCTGGACCCCGACGAGGGTCGCAACGCCGAAGTCGCGCGCGAAATGGCGGCCGATGGCGACTTCGTGATTCCGCATCTCGCGGGCCTGCCGTATCTCGACAAGCCGCCGGGACTGTTCGCCGCCGGGGCGCTCGCGATCCGCGTATTCGGCGCCAACCGCGTCGCGGCCCGGCTGCCTTCGATTCTCGCCTCGCTGATCGTGCTCCTGCTTCTGGCGCGCACCGCCCGCCGGCTCGCGGCGATGCCCGGCGCCGAAGCCCCCTCGCCGGTCGAGACGATGCTGCTCACAGCCTCGGCGCCGCTGTTCGCCTCGCTCGCAGCCTACGTCATCTTCGACATGCCGCTGACCGCGTGTGTGACCGCGGTCTGGACGGGCGTCGCGCTCGAATCCGATTCGGGTCGCTCGACATCGCGCCGCGCGGCGATGTACGCGACGGTGGCGGTCGGGGTGCTCCTGAAAGGACCGGTGATGCTCGCCTGGGCCGTGGGAGGCAGCGCCGGCGCGGCGCTGCTCATGCGTTCGCGCGCGCCGCTGCGCTGGCTGGCGTGGCCGCCCGGGTGGCTGATCGTGCTGGCGGTGGCGGGCGGCTGGTTCGCGCTGGCGCTGCGCCGCCACCCCGAGTACGCGCGCTACGCGTTCCTCGAGGAATCGCTCGAACGTATGACGAGCGGGGCCTTCAAGCGGGACCAGCCGTGGTGGTTCGTGCCGGCGGTGCTGGCGGGCGGCGCGCTGCCCTGGTCGCTCGCGACGCCGTGGCGCATGCCGCGGTCGGGGGCGACGCGCGTCGCGGCCGGGTTCGTGCTGTTCGCGGCGATCTTCTTCACGCTCTCGCGCTCCAAGCTCGTCACCTACCTGCTGCCCGCCCTGCCGGCGCTCGCCTGGTGGAGCGCGGAGTGCTGGCGCGCCCGCGCGGGACGCCTGCCGCGGCCGCTGCTGGCGGGGCTCCTGTTCGCCCCACTGCTGCTCACGGCCGGCTCGCCGTGGCTCGTGCGGTATGCGCGTCAGGAATCCGGCGAGCCGATGGCCGAAGCGATCGCACGGACCGGAGCGGGCACGGTGCTCTACGACAACTGCTATAGTCCCGGCTCCGATTTCCGGCTGGGACGGGTTTCCGAAGTGGTCTCGGAGGGCGGACACGTGCTGACGAGCAACTACGTGGTCCGCTACCGCGATTCGCTCGAGGCCCGCGGCCAGTGGCGCTTTCATTCCTCGCTCGAGGCGGCGCCGGCCACGGACGTCGTCGTCCTGCCGGCGCGCGCGCGCGACGCGGGACAGCAGCGCTGGGGCGAGCCCCTGTTCGAGAACCGCCGGTTCGCGGCCTTCCGCCGCGACGGCGCACGCTGACCCCAAGGCCCGGAGCGACTTCACGCATGTGCGGCATCGCCGGCATCGTCGCCCCCGCGCTCGCCCCGCACGAACGCCTCGGGCTGGTGCGGGAGATGGTCCGCCGTCTGCGCCATCGCGGCCCCTCGGGCGAGGCGGTCTGGGACGGCGGGACCTGCGCGCTCGGCATCGCGCGCCTGGCGATCGTGGCGCCTCGGCAGCCCGCGCGGGTCATGACCTCGGAGTCCGGCGACGTCACCGGGGTGGTGAACGGCGAGATCTACAACCACGCGGAGCTGCGGGCGGCGCTTCGCGGCCGCGGGCACGAGATCGCCGACGGCCCCGACACGGCGGTGATTCCGCACCTCTTCGAGGAGCGCGCCGAGGACTTCCCCGTTTCGCTGGACGGCATGTTCGCGGTCGCGCTCTGGGACCGCGCGAGTCAAACGCTGACGTTGGCCCGGGATCGTGCCGGCGAGAAGCCGCTGTTCGTCACGCACGCCCCGGGCCGCTTCGCGTTCGCGTCCGAGCCCGCGGCGCTGCTCGCGCTGCCATGGGTCTCGCGCGACCCGGCGCCCGCCGCGCTCGTCCGCTACCTGGTGCACGGCGCGTTCGCTGGCGCGGACACGGCCTGGGCCGGCATGCGCCAGCTGCCACCCGCCCATACGCTGGTGGTGCGCGCCGGCGTCGAGAAGCTGCGCCGCTGGTGGCGGCCGTGGGACGCGCTGCTGGGCGGAACGACGACGCGCGTGGCCGATGCTCCGGCGCGCGCCCGCGAGGCGCTCGCGGCGGCCGTGGCGACGCGCGTGCCGGGCGAAGTGCCCTTCGGCGTCTTTCTCTCGGGAGGCATCGACTCGGGCCTGGTCGCGACGTTCGCCGCCCGCGCCGTGCGCCACCCGTTCCCGACCTTCAGCATGCGCATCGAGCACCGCGGCTACGACGAGTCCGGCTACGCGCGGCGCGTCGCCTCGGCCATCGGCTCCGATCATCACGAGCTGGTCATGACCGCGCGCGAGGGCGAGGAGGCCTTCCACGCGTGGGCCGCCTCCATGGACCAGCCGCTCGGCGATCCGAGCGTGCTGCCGACCTGGGCGCTCGCCCGGCTCGCCGCGCGGCACGTGCCGGTGGTGCTGACCGGCGAGGGCGGCGACGAGCTGTTCGCGGGCTATCCCACCTATCTCGGCCACCGGCACGCCGCGATCGCCGATGCGGTTCCCGCCGCGCTGGCCGCCGCCGCCCTCGCGACCGCGCGGCGCTTCCGTCCCCGGCACCATCACGTCACGATCGCCCACCTCGTCGAGCGCTTCCTCGGTTCGCGCGGCCTGCCGCCGTTCGAGCGGCATCTCGCCTGGTTCGGCACCGCGCGTCCGGCCGAGGCGATGAGCCTGCTGGCGCCGGGCCTGCGCGAGGCCGCCGGCCCCGAGGCGGCGCTCCAGCATGCCCGCCGGCTCGAGCGGTCGCTGCGCGACCTGCAGCTCGTCACCGCCCCCGACCGGGCGCCGCTCACGGCGTACCAGCTGCTCGATTTCGAGACCTATCTTTCCGGCGACCTGCTCACCAAGGTGGACCGCTGCACGATGGCGCACGGGCTCGAATCCCGCGCGCCGTTCCTGCGCGGTTCGCTCGTCGAGTTCGCGCTGGCGCTGCCGGAAGGCGCGAAGCTGCGCGGGACGAGCGGCAAGTGGGCGCTCAAGCAGGCCGCGCGGGGACTGCTGCCGCCCGACCTGCTGGCGCGGCGCAAGCAGGGCTTTTCGCCGCCGTTCTCCGCGTGGGCGCGCGGGCCGCTTCGCGGGCTGGTCGTCGAGTCGCTCTCGCCGGCGGCCGTCGAGCGCACGGGCATTCTCGACTCGAAGGTCGTTCACCGGATCGTGCGCGAGCATCTCGAGGGCCGCGAGGACCGCGGCCGGACGCTGTGGGCGCTGCTCTCGCTGCAATGCTGGGCCGGGCGGCGTGACGCTTCGCCTCCGGCGATGGCGGAGGCGGCCGGCGCGCGGGCCGGCCCCGTGGAGGCGCGAAGAGGCAGGAACGGCGGCGGGGAGCTTCCGGGCACGGCGTAGAGGTCCGCGCGCCCGTCAGTCGAGCGCGCCGTCGGGAACGGACACCGCCGAGCGGTGCAGGCGCGGATCCGGCAGCAGCATCGCGCACACGAAGCCCGCCACCAGAAGCAGGCTGAGCGCCCGCAGGCCGGCGGTGAGGCCGGAGTGGTCCGCGAGCGCGCCGACCGGACCGACGAGCAGCGCGCCCACCCCCCACGCGGCGCCCATCAGCAGGCTCGAGATCATCGAGGCGTGCCGTGGCGCGAGTTCCTGGCCCATGACGACGTTGACGGGCAGCGACGACTGCAGCAGCGCGTAGCCGGCGACGAGGCAGGCGAGCCCCACCGGCCCCCCGAGCGCGAAGAACGCGACGTAGAACGGCACCGGGAGCAGGAACGACAGCCGCACGACGCGGCGCGCGCCGATGCGGTCGGCCAGCCAGCCGCCCGCGAAGCCGCCGAGCGCGCCGCACGTCAGGTAGATCGTCGTCACCGTCGCGCCGGCCGTGACCGACCAGCCCTGCTCGTGAACCCACAACGGCAGGAAGGTGGCGAAACCCGTCGAGACCGCCGAACGCGCGACCACGGCCAGGTAAAGAAGCGTGAGCGGCCGCGCGATGGCGCGCAGGTCCGAGAGTCGCGTGCGCGCGCGCCGCGCGTGCGTGAGCGGCGGCTGGCGCCGGAACCAGGCGAACAGCACGCCCGCCATCAGGACGCCCGGCAGGGCCGCGAGCCAGGTGCGCTCGAGCCCGAACAGGCCGACCGACACGGTCGCGAACATCGGCCCGAGCGCCCAGCCAAGCGTTCCGCCCGTGACCCAGAACGACATGGACTTGCCGCGGTCCGTTCCGGTCTGTCCGGCCAGCGAGGCCGTCTGCGGGTGAAAGGCCGAGACGCCGAAGCCGCCCAGCACCAGCAGCGTCACCAGGATCGTGTAGCTGGGCGCGCCCCCGACGGAAGCCAGGAAGATGGCCGCGACCAGCGGCCCGAGGGCGACGAACCACGGGCGGTTCAACCGGTCGGAGACGAAGCCGAAGATCGGCTGAGCGAACGACGACGACATCGAGCCCAGGGCGACGAGGGTTCCGACCAGCGTGTAGTTGAGCCCCAGCCGCTGCACCAGCAGCGGCAGCAGCGGCAGGTAGAAGCTGGAGTACGAATCAATCGTGAAGTGCGCGGCCGAGAGAATCGCGAGCCGCGGAGTCAGGAACCGGCGCATGGAGCCGGCAATCTAGCCCGGCCCATTCGCCCCGCGCCACAGCGGACTGAAGATCCTGCGCGAAAGGGCGACGAAAATGCGGCGGCCCCCGCCGCGAGGGCGGGGGCCGCGAAGGTTCTTCGTTCCGACCGGCTCAGGCGGCCTGGTCGGTGACGATCCGCTCCAGACGATGGATGAACTCCTCGGTCCGCTGCACGGCCTGCTTCGCCGCTTCGAGGTAGCCGCGGGCCTCCGCGACGCGCTCCTCGCGCGCCGCCGACTCCATCTCGCCGAACAGCATGGTGCAGGCGCTGGCGCCGATGGTCGCGCACATGCCGCGCAGGCCGTGGGCTTCGAACTCGACGCGCCGGGCGTCGCCGGAGTCGAGCGCCTGCTGCAGCCGCTCGAGGCGCGGGAAGACGTCGTCGAGGTAGGTGTGCAGCAGCGAGGTGCGCAGGGCCGGCAGGCCCATGCTCGCCGTGTTGAGCTGCTCGAGATCGATCGCGGGGCCGTCGGGAAGCTCGAGCGCGCTGAAGGACTCGGCCGCGGGCGCCGATTCCGCCGGCGGGTCGAAGTGCGAGGAGACGACCGTGAAGACGTGCGCGTGGGGGGCGTGCGCACCCTCGCCCGCGTCACCGGGACGCGCGTCGCCGCGCACGGTCCAGCGTTCGACGGCGGTCGTCAGCTCCACCAGGTCGATCGGCTTGCGGAACACGTCGTCCATGCCCGCCGCGAGGCACTTCTCACGATCCGTCGAGAACGAGCTGTCGCCGGTGAGGCCGAGGATCGGGGTGCGGCGCGTTCCGCGCTCGCGGGCGCGGATGGCTTCGGTCGCGCGATAGCCGTCGAGTCCCGGCATCTGGGTGTCCATCAGGATCAGATCCCAGTGCTGGTTCTCGGTGAGTTCGATGGCCGCCCGCCCGTTCGAGGCGATCTCGACGTTGTAGCCGACGCGGTTGAGGGCGCTCTGCGTGACCAGCTGGTTCACGACGTCGTCCTCGACGAGCAGGATGCGCAGCCGGCCGCGCTTGGCCTCGGCCAGCGAGTGGCGCGTCACCAGCGAACGCTCGGCGGGCGGCAGCTTCGAGTGGCCGTTCGCCACCACCTCCGAGAGCGCGTCGAAGAGCTGCGAGACCTCGAGCGGCTTGACGAGATAGGCGGAGAAGCCCAGCTCCTTCATCCGGTTCGCATCGCCCGGCCGTCCGACCCGCGTGGTCAGCATGAGCAGCGTCGCGTCGAGGTCGGAGTCGGCGCGGACCGCCGAGCCGAGGGCTTCACCATCGAGACCTTCGAGCTGCTGTCCGACGATGGCGACCGCGTACGGGCGGTGCTCGTGCGCCGCCTGCCGGATCAGTTGCAGGGCCTCGGGACCGTTCTCGGCCGACTCGGCCGACACGCCCCAGGCCGTGAGCAGTTCGACGGTGGCGCGGCGGTCCTGCGCCTCGCCCTCGGCGACCAGCACGCGCATCCCGCGCAGCTGCACCTCGGAGGCCGCGGGCGCGGCCGGAGCCTGCGCCTGCTTCTCGAGCATGAGGCGGAACGCGAACGTATTGCCGCGCGTCAGCGGGTTCTCGGCCGCGACCTGCCCGCCCATGCGCTCGACGAGCCGGCGTGCGATCGCCAGCGCGAGGGCCGAGCCGCCCGGGCGGCGCGAGCCGTCGGGTTCGTGGGCGCCCGACGCAGGCTTCCCTCCGGTTCCCGCGGCGATGCTTTCGATCCGGAACAGGATGGTGACGTGCGTGTCGTCCTCGCGGTCGCGCTCGACGTGCAGCACGACGCGGCCCTCGTCGGCGTAGCGGATCGCGTTCTGCCCGAGGTTGAGCAGCACCTGCCGCAACCGGCCCGGGTCGCCCTTCAGCCGCGTCGGGACGACCGCCTCGACGCGTCCTTCGAAGGCGAGGCCGCGGGCCTCGGCGGCGGGCACCAGCGAGGTCGCCACCTGTTCCATGGCGATGCGCAGGTCGAAGTCGATCCGCTCGACCGACAGGGATCCCGTTTCGAGTCGCGTGTAGTCGGTGGCGTCGTTGACGAGCGCCATGAGCGTCTGGCTGGAGCCGAGGATGGCGTCCACCATCTGCTTCTGCGCGTTGTCGAGGCTGCTCTGCAGGAGCTTGTGGGACAGGCTGACCACGCCGTTCATCGGCGTGCGCACTTCGTGGCTGAGCGTGGCGAGGAACTCGCCCTTGAGCTGCGAGCCGGCGCGCTCCTGCTCGAGCTGGTTCTCGAGCTGCTTCGCGCGCGACTCGGCGGCGTCGGCGGCCTCGGTCGCGTTCGAGACGGTCTCCATCGCCAGGGCCATCGCCTCGTCGGTCGCGGAGGTGTCGGGACGCGAATCGAGTGTCGGGGCCACGGGGGGATCCGCGACCGGGACTCGCTCGCGCGCGACCCCGACGAAGTAGGCGTCACCGTCCAGCCGCTCGTAGAGACGAACGCGGACGGTCATGGGCAGGCTCGTGCCGTCGCTGCGCCGCAGCGTGAGATCGCGCGTGACGATCGTCTGCGAACGACGGCGCTGCCGCAGCGCGGCGCGCGTCACGCCGGCGCACTCCGGGGCAGGGACGACCTTCGCGAAGGGCTGCCCGACCAGCTCGCTCGGACGCCAGCCCGCGATGGACTCGAAAGCGGACGAGACCCAGGCGAAGCGGCCCCAGGCGTCACAGCAGAAGACGAGGTCCGGGGAGGCTTCCAGCACTTCCCGCAGACCGATGGCCGGAGCGAACGCGGGAACCTGCTGGCTCGCGCGAACCGGGTTGGGGCGGTCGTTCATAACGCCTCGCGTGGAGTCCGAGCCGGGACCCGGGCGCTCTCCTTCGCCGCCCGCGGGTGCCCGTCCATTCGCGGCCGGTATCGGCACTGCCCGCCTTGCGCTTGAGGCTGTTGTGCGCCGCGGCGCTGGCCTGGCGGCGGCGGCGCCGCTATGGTTCCGCGCCCATGCCCGAGACGCCTTCGACACCGGCAGATCCCCGGCCGCTGCGGGTCGGCGAGGTCGCCGCCGTCTGGGCACCGCTCGCCGGCAGCTGGCTGCTCATGGGTCTCGAGCTGCCGGTGGTGAGCGCGGCGATCGCCCGGCTGCCCGAGTCCACCGTGAGCCTCGCCGCGTACGGCGGCGCCGTGTACCCGATCGCGCTGCTGATCGAGTCGCCGATCATCATGCTCCTCGCGGCCAGCACCGCGCTCGCCCGCGACGAGGCGTCGTACGCCCTGATTCGCCGGTTCATGCGCGCCGCCGCCGGCTCGCTGACCCTGCTGCACGCACTGGTTGCGTTTACTCCGCTGTTCGACCTGGTCGTCGTGCGGCTACTCGGTGTGCCCGAGGCCGTGCGCGAACCGGCGCGCATCGGGCTGCGCATCATGCTGCCGTGGACGTTCTCGATCGCTTACCGGCGCACGCAGCAGGGCGTGCTGATCCGCTTCGGCCGCGCGCACGCGGTGACCGTGGGCACGGCCGTGCGCCTGGCGGCGATGTGCACCGTGCTGGCCCTGGCGCTCGCCTCGCGCGGCCGGGTGAGCGGCATCGTCGCCGGCACGCTCGCGATCGTCTGCGGGGTGATCTCCGAGGCGCTGTACGCCGCCTGGGCCGTCCGCCCCGTCCGGCGTCGCGAGCTGCGCGATGCGCCACGCGCATCGCCCGCGCTGACGATGCCGGCCTTCCTGCGCTTCTACCTGCCGCTCATGATCACTCCGTCCATCAACTTTCTCGCCATGCCGCTTTCGGCCGCCGCCATGAGCCGCATGCCGCTGGCGCTCGATTCGCTCGCGGTCTGGCCCGCGCTGAGCGGCATCGCGTTCACGCTGCGCGCGCTCGGCTTCGGCTTCAACGAGGTCGTCGTCTCGCAGCTCGAGTCGCACCGCCCCGTTCCGGCGCTGAGGCGATTCGCGGTCGCGCTGTCGCTGGGCGCCAGTGGCGTGCTCGCGGCGCTCGCGCTCACCCCGCTCGGCCACCTGTGGTTCACGTGGGTTTCCGGGCTCGAGCCCGAACTGTCGGCGCTCGCTTCGGCGGCGCTGCCGCTGCTCGCGATCACGCCGGCGCTGAGCGTCTGGCAGAGCTTCTGGCAGGGGGCGCTGGTGCACTCGCGCAACACGCGCGGCGTCACCGAGTCCATGCTCGCGCTGCTCGCCACGACCGTGCTCGTGCTGGGCGCCGGGCTCGCCTGGCACCGCGCGCCCGGCGCCTTCTTCGCCGCCGGCGGACTGCTCGCGGGCAACGCGGCGCAGGCGGCGTGGCTGTGGGCCCGGGGCCGGCACGAGATCGCGCGCGTCGCCGCACGCGACGCCGGCTGAGGGCGGGCCGCCGGCGGTGTGGCCCCCCGGCGAAGCATGGCGACGGTCGGAACACGCCACGAAAAAAAGCCCCGGCCCGAACTTCGAGCCGGGGCTTCGAGACTTTCGGTGTCGGTGACGCTGGGTTTCCCCGTCCATGGGGCAACCGGTACGTCACAGCTCCCGGAGGTCCCCTACGAGGACGTCACCTCCACCGAACCCAAGCGATTACTGTCCAATGGATCACCTCCTTTTCGGGGCATACCTCCACGGAGGGACCCAACCCTCCCGATCCCGAGGGCCGCCCGAGCCCGTTGGGACCGCGCACGGATGAGGCCGTGCGAGCGAACGTGCGCCTACTTTATCGGTTCGCACCCGGGCCGCGTCAACCGCTTTTTCGCGGGCGCGCGGGGCGCTCATGCTGCACGGGTTGACGGCCGCCGCGTGCCGGCGATGCTCGCCCAACCCACGCGGGTGCAGTCCGAACGAGCGTCACGGGCGTCTACCAGCCGAGCTCCAGCCCAAGCCGCACGACCCGTGGCGGCGCCGCGAGGCGTCGGTCGCCAACGGGTATCCACTGGCGCACTCCGTCCCCGTCGGGGTCATTCCAGTAGGCGCCGCCGCCCCGGCCGGTCTGCGTCCGATATGCGCCGTACTCGTCGTAGAGCGTGTTGATGATCGGGTTCGGGTACCCCGAGAGGGTCGCGAGCCGGTCGGCCTTGTTCGCGAACAGGTTCGTCACCGAGAGCATCAGCGTGAACCGCCCGAGGAATCCTGGCGTGCAGCGAAGCGCCATGTTCGTGTTCTCGTTCCAGGGCAGCCGCGCCGAGTTGAGCGCCATTTGATCGGTGTAGGCCGGAGGGTACTCGGAGGAACTCGACGGGTCCCCGTAGAGAGGGGTCCACGGAAGGCCGCTCGCGACGCGGGTGCTCCACGAGAGCGACAACCACCCGAATGGCTCCGTCAGCATTGAAGCGGCGATCGCGTGCCGTTCGTCCCAGTCCAGAGGGTGCGCGCTCAATGGCGCCGGGCGATAGCCTCGACTCAGGCCGTAGGCGAGTCCCTCCAGGTTCGACTGCGTACCCCAGGCGCTCATGTAGGTGTAGGACAGCTCGAAGCGTCCGCGGCCACGCTCTTCACGGGCGAGCGTCAGCTCGACACCCGAGGCGTGACCATTGTCGGCGCTCTCATACTGAAGGACGTTGTAACCAAGCCTTGGCGAAGTCACCCTCGTGCCCGGCTGCGACGAGAAATCCCGGTAGAACGCGGCGCACTGGAGCGACCAGCGCGGGTCGAGGATGTGCTTGAGCGCCGCCTGATACGAAATCACCTCGGCTGGGATCATCGTTCCGTTGCCGTACGGGTGCCGGTCGTACAGGAACGTGCGGTTGTCGTACAGCAGGTCGCGTGGCGGATCCTGAAAGATGCGTGAGTACGACACCGAGAAGATATCTCGCTCCGAAACCGGATACGTGAAGCCCAGCCTCGGCGACCAGGACCACCTCGTGGGTGCGTGGTATCGCTCGTTCGTGCGTTGGAACGGGAGCAGATAGGGGGCGCCTTTCGCCTGCGGCCCGGCCGTGAACGAGCTGACACGCAACCCCGCGTTCCACGAGTGACCGCCAAACTCCCAATGGTGCTGGGCGTAGGCGAAGACCCCCGGCGCGAAGGCATTGTAGGTTCGCAAGCTGTCCACACCGAGAATCACCGGCGCCGCCTGGTCGATCTCGTACAGCCGCACGTTCTCGTACTGGAACCCCGCCCCGAGACGGACGAGGTGGCGACGAGCGATCCTACGCACCGCGTCGAGCCTTGCGAACCAGGTCTGTGATCCGCTGCGCCGGAAGTACGGCTCGTCGCCCCAATATGCGTGGAACGGATCGGCCCAGGCGTAGTCCGCCGGTCCAAACACCGGGCGGTTGAGCGCATTGATGTAGCTCGGGTCCCGCCGAAGCCCGACGGACTTGAGCCCCGAGTTCCGAGACCAGCCCATCGCCAACCGCTGTGAAGCGTTCGCGTGACCCAGGGCGAGCGTCGCGATCACGGCGAGCCGGCGTTCTTCCGACATCGTGCGATGATCGCCCGCCCGATACCGAAAGTAGGTGTCGTCCAGCCGACGGTCGGCCGTGCCGAGCGGTCGGCCCGTGTAGAACTCTCCTCGACCCTCCGAATCGGGCTCGAAGGACACCCACCCGTCGAAATCGAACATGGGGTCGTACGGCTGGCGCACGACACGACTGCCGAGCACCTCGATCGATCCACGTTGCGGCCGCGCGACGGGAGCGAGTTTCGCCCATGCGAGCAGGTGGTTGTCCTGCCTCCATCCGAACTTCATTCCCAACAGATCGGACGTGCCGCGCGAACGCGTCCCGGGCATTCCGAGTTCGTCCAGGCGCGCCTCGCCCGCCGTCACGACCCCGAGCCCGCTCGTTCCGAGCGGCGTCGAAGCGCGCGCATGCACTGCGTAACCCGTGCCGCGCTGAAGGCCGTTCGTCCAACGAATGAGCGCGACCGGTGCGGCCGTGGGCTGCTCTGTCTCCAGGTCCAACTCGCCCGCGAGCGAACCTGCGTGGTCGGCGTCGAGCCCCCCGGTCAGCAGGTCCGCCGAACGCACGGCGAGGAGCGGGACCTCCATTGGCACCCCCCGGCGAGGCTCGTTGAGTGGCACGCCGGCGATGCTCGTCACGAGCTCGCCCGTTCGGCCGCCACGCACATGCAGGTCCTCGCCCGACACCACGACACCGGCCTGCAGGCCGACAACATCCACGAAGCGATCCACGGCCAAAAGGCGAATCGCGCGCGACGAAAGTGGGTGCACCGTCTCCGTAGAACGCGGATCGGACAAGCGGTCTCCGACGACCGTCACCGAGTCCAGAGTTCTCACCACCTGAATCGGAACCGCGGGCTGGAGAACGGCCGAGTCCGCCGGAGTGCCCGCAAGCACCGCCAGTCTTGCCAGCAGGCCGACCTGCCAAATCATGCGCCTGTCCCGTCGGCGGGGCGAAGGCTCGCGGGGACCCACGACGATCGCACGAAAAGAAGGGCCTCGATGGACTCGGCGCCCGGCGATCCCGGCGCTTCACACTCGAACACGATTCCACCTACTCCCCAGGACAGATGACCCTGAAAGGAGGCGTGCGAGGTGGCCTGTTCGAACTGCTTCACCCTCAATCGAACTCCGCTCGATCGAATCCTGGACGGCCATCCGGGAGTGCTGGATGCGCGTGGAGATCACACCGCACGCCGCTCCGCGGCCGTCGGCGTGTCGTGGACTCCCCGATTTCACAACCGGGCCGTAACGGGGCGGTGCATGCGAAAGGGACGCCCGCAGGCAGCGGCGCTTGAACCGACCATCCTAGTTCACGATCACCACCCGGGTTGCGCGCATGACCGTGCCCGCAATGACTCGAACGAAATAAAGTCCCGCCTCCAGTCCATCGGGCCGATCGCATGGAGACGCGACGTGCTGCCCTGCGGATATTGTCCCGAGGGTTCGCGACGCGACTCGTCGACCGGCCACGTCCAGCATTTCGATGTCAACAGCAGACTCGGCCTCGAGCGAAAACCTGACCGACAGTGGCCCGTCAGTCCAAGGATTTGGCCACACGGCTTCCGATAGGACTGCGGGAGGTCCTGTGCGCGGGACGCTCACCACAACACCCCCGAGCTGGCCAGTCGCCTGTATCCGCTGCGTATAGATATCGGTATTGAGAACGGATCCACTCCGGGTGTCCTGCCACACAACCACCGCACCGCCTGATCCCTCGAGCATCAACCTTGGTTGCTGTTGCTGATACGCCGCCGAGCAGACCGGCATGCCTGCGGTCGTCCAACCGGAGTCCGGATCGCCCGACTCAAGGATGTGCTGGGCATATATGTCGCTTGCCCCGCTTCCTTCATCCTCCCAGACAATCAAGGCTCCACCACGGCCATCCGCGACGAGCATGGGGTTACGTTGATTGCCGACGCGTGAACTGACACGCACTCCATCAACGATCCACTTCCCACCGTCTGGGCCCACCGCTTGTTGAGCGTAGATCTTCGTGTACACCCCGTCCCTGGCATCCATCCAGGCTACGATCGCATGCCCCGAGGCATCCCGACCAACCGTCACCGCAGTTTGATTGCCGGGCGCCGTACAGAGCGGTCGTCCATTCACAGGCCAGCCAGCCTCAATCGCGCCGATCGCCAGCACATGCGTCCCATAGACATCGGTCGTCACCCCGCCGCGCCCGTCCACCCAGGCGACAACCGCCCCGCCCGAGCCATCCCCCACCAGCGCGGATCCATACTGGCTCCCCGAAGCAGTACAGAGGGCCAACCCATTGACCGGCCACGAAGGGTCCACGACTCCCGAAACCAGGATGCGCTGCGCGTAGACATCGGCTTCGGTCCCACTTCGATAATCACTCCACACTACGACCGCTCCGCCGACCCCATCTGCCGCGATCTGAGCGGGCTGCTGGTTTCCAGTCGCTATACATATCGGGAGTCCCGACACCGGCCACAGCGGATCGATCGCACCATCCGCTTTGACATGCTGGGCATAGATATCGTAGTCAGCGCCATCGCGTAAATCGTACCACGTCACGAATACGCCTCCGGCACCATCCGCTGCGATCTCCGGGATGTACTGGCCGTTGGCTGCCGTGCACACGGCGAGCCCGTTCTGTGGCCATCCCGGATCCACCTGCCCTGGCGCGACGATGTGGCTCAGGTACACGTCCGCATTACCGGACCGGTTGTCCTGCCAACTGACGTACGCCCCACCCAGCCCATCTCCGACGATGCGACAGTTGAACTGCGTTCCAAGTGCGGTACAGATTGCGAGACCACCGGCAGGAATCCCGGGAGCAATGACACCCGACGCCAACACATGACTGACATAGATGTCGGCCCCGGTGGAGCTGCTCCGCTGATCGACCCAGGCAAAGTACGCCCCACCGACATCGTCCGATACGACTCCCGGCGATGTCTGATTGTTCGCGGCCGTGCACAGCGCAAGGTTCACGTTTGCACTGGTGGGCCACGCCGCGGCCACCGGAGATGGCCGCAGGGCCGCGCAGATCAGGATCACGCCAACGATAGCCAGAGCTCTTCTGGAGAGGCGCACGCGACCGCCTACTTTCTAAATATCATGGGTGGTTGAACATGACCAGATAAGGCTCGAACACATAGGTTCATGCGTTCCCAGCGGGCCTTCCGCTTGCCCTGTTCGCGGGGGCCGTCTCCATTCTGGGCCTTCCGACTTTCGAGTGGCTGAGAACGCAGGCGTGAGGGCCTGATAGGCTGGGCGCGGACCTGAACCGTGAGGGCGCGCGATGACCATCGACAGCCGGACGTTGTACGCGACGTTGCTGGGCCTGAAGGCACCGTGGGAGATCACGGACGTGGAGATGAAGCAGCCGCCGGGCGAGGTGCACATCCGCGTGGCGCTGCCCGCGGGCACGCTCTGGGTCTGCCCGCAGTGTGGCAGCGCGGCGCCGATCCACGACCACCAGGAGCGTACGTGGCGGCATCTGGACACCTGCCAGTTCCCCACGATCGTGCACGCGCGCGTGCCGCGCCTGAAGTGCTCGACGCATGGGATCAAGCAACTGCCGGTACCGTGGGCGGAAGTCGGCTCGCGGTTCACAGCGATGTTCGAGGCACTGGCGATCGACTGGCTGAAGCACGCGAGCACCCAGGCGGTGGCCAAGCAGCTGAGGGTCAGTTGGGCGGAGGCCGACGGCATCCTGCAGCGCGCGGTCGCGCGCGGGCTGAAGCGGCGCCAGCTCGAAGCGCCGCGCCATGTGGGCGTGGGCGAGACGAGCTTCCAGAAGCGGCACGAGTACGGCACGGTGGCCAGTGACTTGGAGCGCGGCGTCGTGGTGCACGTCGCCGACGATCGCGGCCGTGCGGCGCTGGATGGTTTCTGGACGAACCTGACGCCGGAGCAGCGGGAACAGGTCGAGGCGGTGTCGATGGACATGTGGGAACCGTACATTCAGTCGACGCGCGACCACCTGCCGGGGGCCGACGAGAAGATCGTGTTCGACAAGTTCCACGTCGCACAGCACCTCGGCAACGCCGTTGACCTGGTGCGGCGCCAGGACCACCGCGCCCGCATGGCTGAGGGCGACCCGATCCTGAAGGGGACCAAGTACCGCTGGCTCGAGAACCCGAAGGGCCGCGATGGGTCGCAGGCGCGCGCCTTCAACCTGCTGCGCGAGATCGCCACCCGTGTCGGCCGCGCGTGGGCGCTGCGCGAAGCCGCGATGGCGCTCTGGAGTCTGCACTACCCCGGCGTTGCGGACCGGAACTTTGCCGCCTGGTATCGCTGGGCGAGGCGCAGCCGGCTCGAGCCGATGCGCAAGGTGGCGGCGATGATCAAGCGCCACTGGGCGAACATCCGCACTTACTTCGTGCACCGGATCACCAACGCTGGGGCCGAGGCGATCAACGCGAAGATCCAATCCGCGAAGCGCCGTGCCTGTGGCTCTCGAAACCGTGAACGGTTCCGCGCCGCGGTCTACTTCCACTGCGGCGGGCTCGATCTCTACCCCGCCTGCGCGTGGCCAGGCGCATGATTCCAGCCACACCATTCTCGGAAGCCCCTTTATTCGGCAGGACTTGATGGCAGCCTCGCGTCCGAGATCACAGTCTGGCTGCCAGCAGACTGAGCATCAGCATTTGTGAGGTCATGAGGCTGACGGCCTCAGCTTGATCGCTCGGCGCTCGGGCGACTCTCACATCGAGCAATCCGAGACTTGGGTAGGACTCCGCTGCACGCGTGAAAGCCTCGCGTGCAGCCATTGCCTGTTCCCCATCCACACCACCGTTCGTCGCGACCACTTTGACAACCACCATGTGGTGTCTCCCGGCGAGCGCTGCCCGAAAGATGGCGGGTTCGTTTTCGGTGACGAATATTGACATGTGCTGACGTGCGACCTGGTCGGCTCGCAACTCAACGAGGCCTGCCAGGTATCCCGTGCCCATGCGGTGCACCGTGAGCTTGAGGCTGCTGCCGTCGCCAGCCCGCAACAGCGACCCGGTGCGATGGGAAGCGGATTCGGCGAGATACGCAGCAAGAACTCGCGACTCCGGCTGAAATAAGGCCCCACTGCTCACCGCGCAGGTCCGGCCATTTTCGACGCCCGGGGCGGTGCTCAGAGGCTGGTCGCTGACACCAAGGCCCTCCTCCTCCAGTGCGAAGAGCAGAACCTCCGTCGTGAACGACGAGCCCGCGTTTGGAAGTACTGCCACTGGGTATCGAGGTGGTCGCCACCCACCATCGCCGATACATGTCGTCCCACTAAACTTGCAGCTGACATCCTCATTGCACCATCGGGGCTCGCAGTTGGTCATGCCCGACTCACCCAAACCAGCGGAATAGCAAACGAAAGCGCACTGGTCGTTGACCAACTCCGTCTTGCACTCCCAGCATGCCATCGCAGGCGATGCGAGGCTCACCCGAGCAGCAACGCCGACGAAAATTCCCAGCATCCGCATGCTTACCCGCATAAAGGACCACGCGATACGGGCATGACTCCACGGAGTGCCCAACCCTCTCGGTCCCCGAGGACCGCCCGAGTCCGTTGGGACCGCGCACGGATGAGGCCGTGCGAGCGAACGTGCGCCTACTTTATCAGTTCGCACCCGGGCCGCGTCAACCGCCTTTTCGCGGGCGTGCGGGGCGCCGGCGTTCTCCGCCGGTTGACAGTCGCCGCGATCGGACGATGCTCCCTCCCGTCGCGTCCGCCACGGGCCGCTTCGAGTGCGGCCGTCGTCGCGATCGGGTTTCGCGGCGTGGCGTTGAGACGCGAGCTGGGCCGGGTGCATCACGTGATCGCACGTGCCGCGCTCGATACTCGCATCCGGGAGGAGTGGCTCGTGAAAAGAATCCTCGCAGTGGTGCTGATGATTTTCGCCGGCGCGTGGCTCGCCTCGTGCAGCACCGAAAAGGGTGCGGCGACAGCCGCGATCAAGACGGCCGAGACCGCGTGGGCGGCGGCGAAGGATCACGTCACGAAGATCCTGCCCGACGACGCGAAGTCCATGGACGCGGCGATCGCGGCCGCCAAGGCGAGCCTCGATGGCGACGACGCCCGGGCCGCGCTCGCGGCGGCGAAGGACCTGCCCGCGAAGATCCAGGCGCTCTCGGACGGGCTCGCGGCGAAGGAGACCGAACTGCGCGGCACGTGGGACACGCTGAACGCCGGGCTTCCGGGCATCGTCGCCTCCGTGCAGCAGCGCGTGGACGCGCTGTCCAAGTCGAAGAAGCTCCCCGCGGGACTCGACGCCGCCACCTTCGACGGCGTGAAGACCTCGCTCGCCGAGGCGACCCAGATGTGGACGCAGGCCCAGAGCGACCAGTCGAGCGGGAATCTCGGCGAGGCCGTGATCAAGGCGAACGGCGTCAAGGATCTGCTCGTCAAGGCGCTGACGGCCCTGAAGATGCCGGTTCCCGCCGCGCTCGCGTCCTGAAGCTGGCGACCGATTCCTCGCGACGGCGGCGGGCGTCCGGCCCGCCGCCGTCGCGGCTTCGGGCCCGCAGTGACGCGGAAGGCTCTCCGCGAACTCGACGGGTGCCGGCGGTTCGCGCGCGGGTCGCTCGCTTCGGGGAAGGCCGATGCGCCGCGCGAAAAGCAGCGAATCTGGAGGCGGCACCCGGATTCGAACCGGGGAATCGGTGGCAACTGGGAAATCCAGCGGGAGCACCGGAAGGCGCTGAGAGGGCCGTGGAGGGCCGTGTAGGCCGCGTTCCCGCGCTCCTGACTCGGAACATCTCCCGCGGGGCCAGTTGACGGTTTGGGGCGATACGGGGGCCTCTGGGACCTCTTCGCGCACGAAGTGCCGACCAGGGTGCTTCTGACAGCGGGCGCCCACCGCGTCCAAGGCCCACGCCCCGAGGATCAACTCACGTGAGGTCCTTCTGCGAGAGCAACTGGGCTGCGGAAAGGTCCCCCTCCGGCGTCAGGACGAGCACACTGCGCCGCTTCTTCCAGGCCAGCGCTCCCGTCCGCGCGAGGACAAACCGGGCCAGCGGCCGCGACTCGGTGATCCCGCCCCCGATCCATCCCACGACCTGACGGAGCGCGCGCACCTCGGCAGACGTGAGCTTGCGGCCCCGGGATCCACGAAGTAGGCCGGTGCACACCACACAAACGCCTTCCTTCATCGCGGCCTCACAGTGCAGCTGCCCGCAGACACCACACTCATGCGCCTCGCTGGCATCCATCTTCTTGCCGCAGGTGATGCACGGCCGGAGTCGCTCAAGCAGGAACTCCTTGCCGCTGATGTCGCTCGTGAACACCTCGTCCATGAGGACATGGCGACCTGTGGCGCCGCAGGTCCTTCCGAGGCCCGCTTGAGCCAGTCTGCCCGAAACGTCCGATGTGGTGAGCATGGACTTCAGCACGCGCACCTTGGTCACCGAGCATTCGCCCAGGTGCTCGGGCAGGACTCGCTTGCCGGACAGCTGGCAGGCTTGCAGGCACTCCTGCAGAACCCGCGATCCGCTCGCCTCACACGCGACTAACTGTTCGGGCAGGACGTGCTTGCCGGACCGCGCGCAGGCCTCCAGCTCGGCGGGCAGCGCCGGACGCCCGGTCGCCTCGCACTTGGTCGCCAGGGATTCGGCCACGCGCTTCCCAGAGCCAGCGGATGTCACCATCGCATCCCGCAACGTCATCCGGCCAGACTCCTGACAGCGCTCGAGCAGGGGTGCATACACCTTCTTGCCAGTGAACTCATCTTGCGCGAGTAGGCTCCTGCGCACTCGCTTGCCCGATGCGCTGCACGTGTCTAGGGCCGAGGGCGCGACCAGCGCACCACTGGCCTCACAAGTCTCCGACGCCTCGCGCAAGACCGTAGCGCCTGTCTCGGGGCATTCAATCACTAGGTTGGGATGGACCCGCGCCTGCGTGACGGAACACGTCTTCAGGAGCTCCGGCAGCAGCCGGCGGCCGCTCTTCTCGCAGGCAACGAGCTGAGAAGTGAGCACACGGTCGCCGCTTATGCTGCAGACTTCCAAGTTCTCGGCCAGCGTGCGCGTCCCCGTGCGGCTGCACGTCTGCAGGAGGCGTGCGAGAACCTGCCCGCCTGCTACGTCATCACGCGCGAGCAGCGACTGTCGCACAGTCGCGCCAGACGAGGCGCATGTTCCGACGGCACTCGGATGCACGAGAACGCCTGTCTCCTCGCACTTGGCAGCCGCGTTGGGAAGCAGCTTCAGATTCGTTTCCGGGCACGTCAGGAGAACTGCCGGCAGCACGCGCTTGCCGGTGACAGCGCAGGTCTCAAGCGCATTCGCGAGCGCGGCCTTCCCGGTGGCCTCACAAGCGGTCAGGAGCGAACCCCGAACACGCTTGCCCGTTGCCGCGCAGACCTGAAGACCCTCTGGCAGAACCTCGACTCCCGTGGCTTCGCACTTCTCGAACAGGCTGCCGAGCGCCTGCATGCCTGTCTCGGGGCAGACGCGGAGCAGCGAGTTACGCACGCGCTTGCGCGTCACCTCACATGTTCCGAGGTTCTTCTCCAACACTAGGGCGCCTGACGCCTCGCAACGTGCGAGGTGCTCGGTGCACACCTCGGCCCCACTCTCCGAACACACGCCGGTCTCGGTCACGGCGACGTTCGATCCGCACTCCGAACAGTTCCGCATCTCGTCCACGAGCCCGCGGGCATCGCTGCGATCGCTCTTGATGAGGTTCTGGGGGCGCGTGTGGCGGCCGCTGACGCTGCTGCGGCCCAGCAGGCGGCGCAAAACACGATCGCCTTCAACGACATCATCCTCCAGCAGCGCGGGATCGACTCGCTTGCCGGTGGCTTCGCAATAGCCGAGCTCGTCCGGAAGGAACACGCGACCGGACTCATCGCACAACGATTGCTCGCCCGGCAGCATGGGCTTGTTGGACAACGCACTCCGGACCATCTTCGTCCTGAGCCCGCGCTTGCCAGAAACCGCGCTCGGCTCTAGCAGGTCCATGCCTACGGTGCGTCCCGAGATCCCGTCGAGCGCGAGCTCGTCCACCGGCAGGGCACGGCCGCTCTCCTCACACTTCGCCGTCTCGTCCGCCATCACGTAGCGCCCACTGATCGGGCTGCGAACCATGTCTGCGCGCCTAGCGCGCCGGCCGGAAATCGCGCTGGCCTGGATCTCCTCCTCGAGCGCGACCGAGCCATCCTCGAGCACGGCCATGCACTCTGAGCAGGTGAAACGCCCACCCGCGATCTCCATCGCGTCCTCAAGGCAGACGGATCGCCTGCAGCCGTCGCACTTGCGCGAGTGCTCGTGGCAGGTGGTCTTCTCGCATAATGGGCAGACGAATAGCTGGTGCTTGCCCTTCAGGGTCGGAGCACACTCCCCGCAGATCTCGACCTCGCACCCGTCCACATGACAGACCTCAAAGGAGCTCGCGGGCGCGAGATGCCCGCTCGGACACGCGAAGACCGCTTCGCCGTCCACCAGTTCCTCGGGTGCCTTGACCCCCTCCACGATCACGCCCGAAATCGGCACGATCCGGAACTTCAGCGGATGGACCACTCGTTGGTCCGGGTGCTTTGCCTCGACCTCGACATCGGAAAGCGAGTAGACGAGCCCTTGGACACCCACGGGCGTGGCCTGTACGCGAGGGGCAAACCGAGCGCGAAGCACCTCCAGCGCTCCCTTGATGGCGGGGTCCGATCGGCCCAGCTTCTCAAGATGGCGGAGTTCGTCACCGGCAGCGACCGAGTTCTTGGGCTCGAGCGTTTCCAGCAGGTCACGGGCGCTACTGACCAGCCGCTCGCCATAGAAGGCCCGGAACTTCTGGAAGTTCGCGTCGCGTTCGAGGGCTTCGTTGGCACCGCTCGATGCGCGTGCGATCTCCCGCGAAAGCCGCTGGATTACCTCAGGGCTCGCGCGATTGAAGGACTCAGCGGAGGCACCGTTTCCAAGCGCTTCACTGCCCACCATCGTGACTACGCCGTGCTCAGGCGGCGAGGCGTCCACCTCGATGACACTCTCGTGACGATCTCCCTTGACCTCGATCGACGCCTTGACTGCAACCCGCGATGCGAGGCACGAGGTGGAGGCAGTCTCGCGTATCTCCCCGACTTGCAACCCCCACTGGGCGAGGTGCGACCTGACGGCCTCCTTGGCCCTGTCCCCCACCACGCCGGAGGTGTCGCACAGGTGATGAAGCGCTCCCTCACGAATATCGCGCGTTAGAGCCTCGAAGGCTGCTGTGCCCGGCAGGACAACACGATGTTCGGGTGACTGCTGGGCTGCGGGCCCGAAGCCCGTGCGCTCGAAGCGCATCTCCACCGTGCGATTGTTTCGGTCGCGGAACGAAATCGAGCCGTCCTCGGCGACCGTAATCGCCGCATGTATCCGGCGGAGGCAGCCGAGCACGACGTCACGTAGGGAAAGCCGCGGCTCAGAACGCTCGAGCCCCTCAAGCCGGGTCTGGCTATCCTTAGGGCGCAATGACGCCAGCATCGACTCATTCCGCTCCCTGACCTCTTGCAGCCGCTGCTCGGCATCGCGACGGCTTTGCTCCATTGCTGCAAAGTCTGCCTCGGTGTCCTTGGCCTCCAAGCTCTTGCGGATCAGCTCCATGAGCTTGGCCTCGAAGGTCTTGGTGCTGCCGTCTTCTTCGTCGTCAAACCCGAGACCGGCCAGCAGCTCCTCCATCTCGCCGATCGCCTGGGTGAAGAGCGCGAGCTTCTCCATGAGCCGGAGCACGACGTGTTCTTCGATCGTGTTCTTGAGGACGAGGTTGTAGACGATGACGTTCTTCGCCTTCTGGCCGAGGCGCTGGACGCGGCCGATGCGCTGTTCGATGAGCATCGGGTTCCAGGGCAGGTCGTAGTTGATGACGATGTTGCCAGCCTGCAGGTTCAAGCCCACTGCGCCCACGTCGCTGGCCAGCAGGATCGGGCGCTTCACTGGGTCGGCCATGAATTCGCGGATAGCGCGCTGATTCGCTTCCGCAGCGCCGCCCTGCATGACACCGATCTGCTCGGCGAACCCTGCCTCAGACAGCGCCGTCGCGAGGTGACGCAACGTCTCCAGCCTCATCGTGAACACGATGATGCGAGGGTTGCCCGCCTTCGATGCCTCCTCGACCAGCTTCACGACCGCTTGGACCTTTGCGGACTTCTGGATGGCGCGCCCCTCACGAGCAAGGGACATCAGAACGTCCCGGGACACAGGAGGAGGCGTCGGATCCTGCGCACGCTTCTCAAACGAAGCCGCAGCCGCCCAGGGGCTGCTCATCAGACCGCGGGCATACGCAATCTGAGTCAGCTTTGGGAACTTCATGATCGCAGCGAGTGCCTTCTCGATGTAGGCTGCCTCCTCGGGCGCTGGCTTGAGCCTGTGATCCTTCACCTCTCGGGTGGGGAACAACAGCTTCGTGTCGCGGCGTCGAGTACGCACAGTGGCGTCCGCGACGCGCTGGCGGAATTCCGCCTCGCGCCCCTTCACCAACCTGCGAGCGTCAGGGTCGGCAATGAACCGGGTCCGGAAGCGGTCCGGCTCGCCCAGTGGGTTCGGCAATGGCGCCTTGAGAATGTCGAGCTGGCTGTAGATGTCCCAGAGCCGGTTCTGAATCGGCGTCGCCGTGAGCATGATCACGAAGCGAGCGCCCTCGTTGTGCATGAGCTCACGGAACTTCACGGCGCGCTGCGGCGGATTGCTTGGGTAGAGGTTCTTGAGCTGGTGCGCCTCGTCGAGCACGAGCATGTCGAAGCCGCGGGCCCGGATCTTCGCCATCTTGCTACGGGCGGTGTCGTACGATGTGATCCAGTAGGGATAGGTCTTGAGATCCGTGAACTCGGTCCCGAAGGCTGCCCTGGCCTGGATGCGGAACTTGCTCTCGAGCTCTTCCTTCCACTGCTCTGCAAGGCCCTTCGGGCACACGATCAGAAGCGACTCGATATGGCCGCGGTGCAGGAGCTCGGTGGCGATCAGCCCCGCGGTAATGGTCTTGCCCAGTCCAACGTCGTCGGCAATCAGGCCTCGAGGTGCAAGCTGGCGGAAGAAGACGATGGCATTCTCGAGCTGATGGTCGTACGGCTTGACGTTGAGGTGCTCGAGTGACTCGAAGTCCTTGCCCGAGTTGATCTCGAGGGCAGAGGCCAGATCCCATTCGTGTGCGGCAAGGTGGAGCTGGTACTCGTCCGCGTCCTTGGCAGCCTTGGACGCGTTCTCCTTCAGCCACTCGCCGAAGTCGAGATGTGCAGATCCATTGCCGTCACCGGCCATGCGGGCCATGGGTTACCTCATCCACCTCGGAGGCGACGACAGGAGTTCAGCGCCTCGGTGCTCACGCGGGCCGTGCACGTTGGTCGCTACTCCTGAAGGCCCCAGCAGCTAGTCAGCGATCCTCCACATCCTACCCTGAATGAAGACTCCCGTATCAAGAGCTCTGCTCTTCTCGGCGTAAAGTTTGAAGATGATGCTGTCGTCGGTATTGTCTCTCAGGATGGTGCGGCTCCCCGGGGTCTCGTCGAAGAGTCTCCGATCCCCAACGGGTGAAGCCCCCAGTGCGTCGATTGTCTTCTCCAAGAGGGCCTCGCTCAGGATGTTTCTCGGGCGCTCCGCGTCGCTGAACAGGAGCGAGAGCCCGATACGCGCTGTCGCGGGGAATCTCACGCCTGCACGGTTTGCCGCCCCTACGGTCCGCTTGATCGCCTTCGCGAGGCCATCATTTCGGACTTCTGCCTCGAGCACCTGGAACTCAAGTGCACACTGGTAGGGGTGGATGCTGGGTTGCTCCGTCGCGGGACGCAGAGTGATCTCCACGCCTGCATCAGCGTCCGTCTCAACAAGCACCTTTGACGCAAGCACCCGGCGCACGAGTAGCGGCCCGTCGACCCATCGGAGGCTTGGCCGAACGGAGTTGCGACCGACGAGGAGCGCCGCCGATGTCGAGCTCTGAACAACCAGGGTGTCGAGGTCCCGGCCATTCGGGAAGGACGCTCCGCCGTAGTCCTTGGATCCCGCGTTGATCCTGAACGTGAACTGGAGCTCGATCGATCGTCGGATGGGGAGCGTCGCGTCCTCATGACCGCTCCACCTTCCAGCGACAACTTGCCTGCGCCAAGCATCCTCGGTTCGGCGATCTCCGTACGTCCTTGGCGTTCCGCGGACGGTTCCACGAATGACGAAGTCAGCTCCCATTGTCTGGGTCCGATCTTATGCCCCGTCAGCGAGTCTGCGCACAAGCCCGCACACGCTAACTACGCTCAACTGGCACCGCTGAAGTGCTGGCCAATGTGGCTGTGCGGCTCCTACTGCTCCATCGGGATCTCACCGTTCTCGATCAGGTTCCTGAGCTGCTCGCGGTCGAGCACCGGGACGACCTGCTCCCTGGCCAATGCGAGCTTGGCCGGGCCCGGGTCATCGCCGACACACAGGAACGCGAGATGCTTCGTGACCTTCGTCACGACCTTGAAGCCCGCCTGCTCTGTCTCCGAGGCAAGTAGCGCCTTCTCCTCGGCAGAGAAGCCGGTCAGGCAGACCTCTAGCCGCGGCGGCACCCGCGCGCCAACGTGCTTGTGAGTGTAGACCCACGCCCAACCATCGTGGTCGGACATGGTTTCGATCTGCTCCTTCGTGAACGGGCTCCGAGCGATCAAGATCCGTCTCAGCTTCTCGCTTGGCATGCGGCCTCCATCGTGTTCGAATCGCCCCCCCCTGCCTAGCCCCGTCTCATCGCATCGGGTGACGTCAGCAGCAGCAACGGGTGCATCAACCCCGAGTCCGTGACGTCCCGCGTTCGCCACGCATTGATCTCGAGACCGAACGCGCGGCAGCGCTTTGCAAAGGCCTCGAAGCGCATGCGCCGGTAGCGGCGAGGCATCTCCAGGAAGACGTACGAGCGACGCTTGCCGTTCTTCAGGGTTCGCCTCCTAACGTTGAGGACCCGTGCGTGCGGTGACACCCACGTTTCCTCCCCGTCGCGGAACATCTGGATCACGACGTCACCGACCCGAAACTCGCGGCTCCCACTCCAGCGAAAGTCCTCGACGTCCGACCGGCGCTTATGCTTGAGCAGTTGCTTGGCGCGGGCGCGCCCCTCTTCGATGAGGCTCGCATCCCTCGTGTCGTCGCGCCGTGGCACTAGCGCGGCAAGCATCACGCCGCGGCCTCGCTCTCTTGCTGCGGCAGGGTCACGCCCGTGCTTTGGGCCAGGCGTTCCCCGTGGGGGCCTGTACGCCGCGATGCACTTGGCCAGCCACTCGGGCTGTAGTGGCGAATGCAGGCGGGCCTCGAACCACGCGCGGACCGCCGCGACGGACCCACGGTCCTCGAGCAGCACGGCGGCTTCGTCGAGCACGTCGCGCGAGCGCCGGGTGAGATTGGCCGACCCGACGATGGCTTTGTGTCCGAGAAGGAATACCTTGGCGTGCAGTTCGTCGCTCGTGTAGACGGTGACCCCGCGACGCTGCAATCGTTTCACTTCCCGGGGGTCGATGCTCCCGCTGCGGCAGTTTGCGAGAGTCAGCGCGCAGAAGAGGACATCACAGCGGCGAAAGTGAAGTGCCTTCGCGACTCCCGAGGTCAGGTAGGGCGTGGCGACGAAACGCCTTCCCCGAGCGGACTTCGCTGTCTGTGAGATCTGCTTCCAAAGTTGGCGGCCCGACAGGAACACGATCACCTCCGCGACGCACGCCCGAAGGCAGCACTCATTTCCCGGGCTTGTTGCGCCCCTTTCCTTCTCGACGTCTCTCCCGTCGTTCGCTCTTCGGCGGCCGGATCGAGCGGCCGAGCCACTCGATTGCGCCGTCGGTCGACGTCCATGCCGCCAGCAGCACGCTCGTAGCGATGCGCGCCTCGTCGTCCGAGCCAATCCGGTAGAAGTCTGGCACCGGGCCTTCCATAGAGGCGCGGCCGGTCAGGTACTTCGGCACGTAGGCGTTTCGCCGAATCGCCGCGTCGAGCTTTGCCTGCGCGGCGGACCCGACGCCGCTGCGCCGGAACTCGAGCAGGGCGCGCGCGAAGCCGAGCATTGCGGACGCGTCGTCGTCGTACTTCGCCAGCATGTCCTCGGCTTCGGCGTCGCGACGCGCCTCGAGCAGTCGCGGAACGAGCAGGTCGCGCACGCCCAGGTTGTCTCCCGGGCACAGCCTGAGCAGGTCGAGCCAGTGCGCAATCGCCTCATCGCGCTCGCCCGCGTCCCAGAGCGCTCCCGCGAGGCCGCTGCGCGCGCGCATGTACGGCCGGGTTTCGAGGATGCCCCAGAAGTGGCCCACGTCTTCGGCGAACGGCTTGGGGCCGAGCGCCCGTTCCGCGGCCGCGACGGCGTTCCTGTAGAGTTCGCGGCGCCGGTCGAGATTCGGCATCTGCTCGGCCTGCAGCACCCACGCCTCGGCACAATCCGGCCACAACCGCAGCGCCTCGCGCGCGAGCTTGATGCGCATTCGGCCGCGCTCCTCGAACGCGCGGTCGACCAACTCCTGCGCCCTGCCCTGCGGAGTGCGCGCGGGTGTGTGCTTGGGCCGCTTGCCAACCTGTGTCGCCAGGAAGGCGTTCATCTCCTCTTCGGACTTGAACTCACGGCTGGCCATCATCTGCTGGAGATCTCGAAGCGTTTGCTCCATGACGCGGCGGTCAGGAAGTTCGCCGGCAGGATCGGGTCCACGCCGACGCGCGCCGGCCTTTGCCTCGAGGACCGCCGGCAGCGACAACTCGACGGCAAGGGGCCCTTCGATCGTTTCGACGGCCTTGGTCCAGCGACCGCTGTCGAGCTCGTCCTCGGTGGTGGCGGCCAGCGCACGCATCAGTGCCTCGACGAACGCGAGGTGTACGGCGCTGGCGGACCTCGCGCTCCCGTTGGGCAGGTGGCACACGAGCGAGGGGTAGCCGCGATCGCCAGCGATCGGCAGGTCGTGCTCCTCCCAGAGCTCCGAGTCGGCGATCGGCCAGTCCACGATCTCGTCGAAACTCATGATCCAGAGGCCCGCCGCGGCGATCTTCGGATCGAACGGTTCGGACTGCTTGAACCGCTCAAAGGCGGCCTTTGAGGGAAAGAACCCCAGCCCGCGCTCGATCCCGCCGGCGCCCAGCACATTGAAGCAACCGAGTCCCTTCGGCGCCGCGGGGCTCTCGACCAAGATCAGGTCGTCGTCGGTGAGGAAGTTCCATGGCGCGGCGCGGTGGAACTCGACCGCTGAGTCGGCAAACGCGCGCAGGCACTCGAGGTCGACCCCGGGCTCAAAGAACCGCGCCGAGGCCGCCTTGCCGCCGACGTGCCGCATCATGTCGGCGATCACCTCGTCCAGGGCTTCGAGGCGTTCAACGACTTCGACCTCGATGCCGCAACTGGCGAGGTCGGCGCGCACCGCGTCGGCCAACTGCGGGTCGCGCACCTCGATCCTCTGTGGTCGATAGCCAATGCTCCGGTTCACCGCGAGCTGCGCGACGGCGGCGATTGCCGGCGGCCCCAACGGGTCGCCGGGCGTACACACGTCGCCATTCCCCAGCTTCTCGGCCGCCGCGCTGTGGCAGAGCGCGATCAGGGGACGGAACGGCTTGCCGCGCTCCTCGGTGACCCACGACGGCATGCGCGCGAAGCCGAGCTGCCAGACATCGCGGCGCGATGGCAGGGTCTTGAGGCGCTCGAGGCTGAGCGAAGCGATTCGCGGGGCATCAGGTGGAGTGACCATGGAGGCACCCTAGGATTCGCACTGGAGGCGGTCAATAGACCGTGGGATACTCCGAGGCCGGATTGGGGCTCTGAGCGACGCGTGCGAAGAAGTCCGAGCCGGTGCTCAAGTGAAGTGAAGTAGTCGTGCATCTGCGCTGCTCCTTCAAGCCGCTCCACTCGCAGGCGGCTACTTGCGCCCCGGCGGCGACAGATCGATGCGCAACTCCAGCGCGCAGCGCTCGAGCTCGTGCTCCGGAACGTGCGCCCGCAGGTACGCCAGAAGATCTTCCTGCCGAGGCTGCCCGAACACCATCCGGTAAACCGCCAAGGAACGAAGCAGGTCGTCAATCCGGGAGTGCTCGCGGCTCAGGGGCATCGCAGGGACGTGCCGCTCGATCTTCGCGCCACCCTCGACCGGGTACACCCAGTAGGGAACGAGGTCCCCCACCCCGATCGCCCGCTGGGCTTCCGCCTCATCGAACATCCGCTTCCAAACATCGCCGCTCGGTGTGCGGGAGAGCGCGCCGGCGTGGCGCAGTGCGACGTTGCGGCGCACGGCATGACTCTTGTAGCGATGCACCCGGCCCTCGCGCTGCTCGAGGTCGACCGGGTTCGCGGGCAGGTTCCAGTGCACGACGGCGTGGCAATACGGGTGGAAGTCGAGGCCCTCCTGCCCAACCGAGGTGCTGACCAGCACGAACGGGCGGAACGGGGAGTTGAATGCCGCCCTGACCTGGCTGGCGCGCACCGGACGCCGCTCGTCCTGCTGCGGCTCATCCCCGTAGCGAAGCGCGTAGTGGCAGCGGAGGTTCTGGGGGGTCAGGTAGACGCGATCCCCATTCACAACGATGCCGTCAGGCTTCACCAACGACGTCCGCAGCTCGAGCGCGGAGCACATCTCGTCTTTCAGCCGGCTGAGGCCACTCTTCCGCGCGTCGCTCGCGGTGCTCAGGGCGTCGCGCAGGACATGCACGTACTCATCCAGAACCGCCTGGATGCAACCGCTTGCGGAGTACTCAAGGGCGCGCAGCCAGTAGGGCTCCTCCACGTTCAGGCTGCGGACCAGGGCCATCACTTCGGGCTGGTTGAACAGGGATCTGAAGGCCCACCCGACGCGCGCGGAAGCGTCACGGAGCGCGTGGTCGCCGGTGTCTGCGCGTCGGTCGGTCCGTTCCAGCGCCCTGAATGCGGCTACGCCCGGCGCCCCAAACGCCACCTTCGCGAGCACCTGGGCCAGGTCGCGTGGCTGCGCCCCCAAGTCGGCAGGGTTCTCGATTAGTTCTCGAACTTCGTCCAAGTGGTCCTGCCAGGCGGTGCGATCGCCGTCCTCGTCCTCGACTAGTTCACCGCTCCAAGTCACCGTGAGGTCCTGCCTACCCCACCACGCGCGGAGAGCTTGCTCGCGTTCGTCGAGATCCATCAGGATCGGCGCCGCCCAGTACCACTTCGGATCCTCGTCGCCCTTGCTGCGCGCCGGGCTACCCAGCTTGCGCAACCTCGGCGCAATGCGCTCCGCAGCCCAGGAGAGGGCTTCGTCGAGGGTGCCGAGCTCGCCGTTCGCTCGCGAGGCAGCGAACTCCAGAGGATCGGCCAGTTCCGCCAGCGCGCTCGACGGGTAGATCAGCGCCAGTACAGGCATCCCCGTCAGACGTCCTTCGCTTCGCGCGAAACGCAGCAGGCCCCGCATGCGCTTGCGGTCGGCGGGTCGATTGCGGATCTCCGGGTCCAACGCCTGCATCGTGCGCCGTTCGACCTCGTACGACAGCAATGACGCCGTGGCCCGCGGAGCGACTCGCCATGCCGAGAAGATCAACTTCTTCGTGAATCGATGGACACCTTGGTCGCCGAAGGGTCCCTCGAGTCGCGTGTACGGAAGCGACGGAGGCACCCAGGCGAGCCTCCAACCGCCAGAGTCGATCGCATCGCGAAGCAGCCAGCGCAGCCTCGGGTTTGCGCCGTCGAGCTCGGAGTAGCGTTTGATCTCCCTCAGTGGCAGCAGGCCGGCGGAGCCTCCCGCGAGCGCGCCGGCGAGCTCCGGCGCCGGTCGTCGAATGCGCTCGTGGAATGCCTTCTTCAGCTTGTACTCGTCCATGAAGTTCAGCAGGTACGGCGCCGACTTCCAGTACTCGATCGTGTCGGGTTGCTGGAGCTCGCGCGCGACCCGCTGCATCGCGAGGTACCCGTGCAGGTCTCGCGAGCGCAGCTCCATCGCCGGCGAGGGGAGCTGGGCGAGCATCCCGTCGCGATCCGCCGACACTGCCAGCCGTTCGGTACGTGCTATGACCCTGCGAAGCGAGGCTTCCAACGCGCGCTTGAGTCGTGGCAGCTCCCCGCCCTGGCCCTGGCCCAGCCGCAGGAGGCCTGCGCGGAAGTCCGCCAGCAGCTGCTCGAACCCCACATGCTTCGCCGGGTCGTTAACGAGGAATTTGATGGTCTCGAGGAAGTCGCGGTAGTGATCGTCGTCGGCCGTCTCACGCGCCAGTGTGTACATCTTGTACGGCGTCGCCGAGAGCAGAAGTACCTTGGCGCGCGTCTGACTGCCGCCGTACGTGAAGAGCTCGTGGGCAAGTCGGCCCGCATCGTCCTGCGGGTCCAGCAAGTGCTTGAAGCGCTGAAACTCGTCCAGGATGATGACGTCCGGTTGCAGGGCGCGCACACCGGTGGCGGCAAGGACGGCACGCAACGTACCCACGATGTTGTTGCGCTCCCTGCGCTCTTCCTCGGTCCAACGCCGCAGCCGCCCTCCCATCGCCCTTGCCAGGGTCCCGAATCGTTCCTTGAGTCGCCGACGCCCGGCTGTGACTTCGCCCCGGTCGTGCCGTATGAGGGCCTTTCGGAACTGCGCGGCGAGCTTCTCGTCGATCTGGAACTCTGGATCGCGATTCGCCTCATTAAGCTGATGGACGAAGCGCCGCGGGTCCACGTTGCCGGCGAGCAGGCGGCGAGAGCCGCGGCTCCGGATTCCCCATGCTTTGCGCAGCATGAGGAAGAGCAGCACGCGCCCGCTCCAAAGGCCGAGGCTCGTGGCATGATCGAAAGACGTGGCCGGCGTGAAGGACACGTAGTTGATTCGGTTGCGGCGCAGCTTGTTCAGCTCAACCGCCATCATCGTGAGCCGCGTGGCCCTGATGAACTCCGCCCCGCGGCCGAGCTGGAGCCGGCCCACATTCTGGCGTGCGATGTCGGCGTTCGAGCAGATGTAAACGATGTCGATTCGCCGGACCTTGTCCCGTAGGTGCTCGATAGCTCGCGCGATGACGCCGCGGGCGACAAGCGTCTTGCCGAGCCCGACCTCGTCTGCCACGAGGAACCGGTCTGTGGTCTCAGGGTCGGTGTAGAAGCGGCGGAACACGTAGTCCACGGTGTCTCGCTGGAAGCTCTTGAGCTGAGCAAGCACCTGGCGCGTGTCGGGAATCCGCTGGCGGCTCATCCGTGAAGCTCCTGATGCGCCGCCCAAATCGGGCCCCAGACCTCGTCGAACCCCTCGGGCAAGAGGTCTTCGCCCGCGGCCCCGGTCTTCAGCTCCCGAATGGTCCGTTCCAGACCTTTCAGACGCTCGGGCTCGCGGTCCAGGGCGCGCACAAGTGCTTCGAAGAGCGTGACGTCCCCCCCGAAGCCAAGGGCCTCGGCCGCTGCGCCACCGAGTCCCAGGCGTTCGCTGAGTCCGTCGGCGACCAGGTTCTCCCCCGACAGCATCATGAGCAACAACGCCAGGACCTGCTCGCGGTTCTTGAGGAGCCGACGGAGCAGTTCGGCCGCACGGTCCGGCGGCTCTCCCTGCAGCGGTAGGTTAAAGACGAACGACTGCGCGGCCGACGCCCTTCGAACCTTGACCCTGATCGTGAACGCAAAGAACGACGTCAGCGCCGGCGCGGACAGATGGAATTGGGCGGGCTCTGCCCTCTCCAACTCGAACGGACGCGCGCCGGTCTCTTCGGGCAGCGTGATGGGCCGACAGGCGACTTCTGCTTCCACCTTGGGCCGAAGCAGGCCGTGGCTCGCGCAAGCCAACGTCACCCTGAACGCGTCGCCGTCGGGCTCGCAGCGGGCGACCAGGCCCAATTGCGCAATCTGGTCACGGATATCCTCGAGCGCTGCTTCCGCACGACGCTGATCTTCGTCGACTTCGTCACGTTCGTCGGCCTTGAACTCTTGCAGAAGCGATCGAAGTCCCGTCCGCTGGTCACCCAGCAGGGCGTCGTGACCGAAGTCCCGCCTCGCCCCTCGCAACTCAACAAGGAACTCGACGTTCCGATCGAAGGCGGCCGTCGTCGCGTTGGCGGAACCAACATAGAGGCTGGCCTCCATACCCCGCTCCAGACTGAAGACCTTGGCGTGGAGGCCCGCGGGCGGGGCGCTCGCGCCGTCGGTGGTGTCGTCGACCTCGTCCTCGAGCAGATCCAGCTCAGGGCGCAGCGACCAGACGCCCTCGGCCTCCTTGAGGACGCTTGGGGGCAGTGCGGAGAGTTCTTCTGACCGCCCGATCAGCGAAAACCGGTCCGTCATCTGGCCGAGACGTTTCAAGCAGCCCGTATTGACGAACGGCGAGATGACGAGCGCGCGGTCCGCGTTTGCCGGAAACGGCCACCGAGCCTCAGGCTTGTGCCCGATCGGGTGGAAGATGAACCGATCGCAACCGGGGGGCTTCTCGAAGCTGACCGTCCGCAGTTCCCGGACCACTCCCGCCACCGTACGCCGCAGGTCGACGGACACCGGGCGGGCTGCGAGCCTCGGTAGCGCAGCCACAAACTCCGCGAGCGGCGTGTTGCCGGCAATGTGGCGCCCCGGCTGCGCAGCACCCTCAAGCGTCAGCAACACGTCCCAGGAGCGGTCGAAAGTCAGATTCCGACTCGAGACCAGCACGCGATAGCGCACGGGCGCATCGTGGCTGGCGAATCGGAGCACCCAAAGCTTGGGATGGAATACGCCGCTGCTGCCAGGAGCGCGCACCTCGACGATCGAACCCTCCAGCTGCTGGAAGAGCGGCTGGTGCCGCGCCGGCACCGCGATCCGTCCCTGTTGGCAGAACACGTGGAGATGTTCGGCGTGGGACCGGATGGCATGCAGGAGCGCCACGGGGTCACGCGAAGGGATTCCTTCCGAATCCTCTGCATCGAAGAACGTGAACGCGAGCGGAGCGGTGAGCAGCGAGAGCAGGTCGAGCGAATAGCTCGTGGCGATTGCGCGCGTCAGGGAATAGCCCTCGGGAGGCCTGAGCGCGTCGAGCAACTGCGCGCGATCGTCCGGGCTCAGCACGTGCGGCTCATTGGGCAAGCGCCTCGAGGATCTCGCGGACCATGGTCTGCACCGGATCACCCCAGCGGTAGTCCATCTGACCGGTGCCCGAGGCACCTCGCCAGAGTTCGAGCTGACGTGGATTCGAAAGGCGCGCCAGATGGCCCTTGAGGGCCTGTTCACGGTCGGCAATCAGCCTGCGTGCTCGCTCGCTGCGCGCAACGCTCCCAGGCCCGGCCATCGCCAAGGTATGCCACTGCTCAATGAAGACCCGTGTGCGATCCCGGAATCGCGGATTGCCGTTTCGGACGTGCTGCCAGAACTCGCGAAGCTCCCAGCGATCATGGGCTGCGCGCCGGCGTGCGATCTGGCCGGACCACTCGCCCAGCCGACCCGTGTAGTCCGCCTCGAGTTCAGAGTCCCCGCGCTTCTGTGCGAGCAGCAGGTTGTAGAGTAGCGCTGCTCCAAGCATGAGCTCGGAGAAACACCGCGCGTGCTCGAGGAGATCGCGGGCGGCGACCGGCAACGACCGGGCCCGCGGCGCATCCCACGGGAACCCCACCTGGTCATCGGGAGCCTCCGCCTGCACCCAGTGTGCGAAGGCAGAGCTCGGAGCAGCCGTCACGATTCGCTCCCGCAGGTAGTCAGCTTCCCGGCCCGTCAGGTCGAGCGTGACGTCGCGCGGGAATGCCTTCGGCGCGGGCGGAAGCCCCGGATGCCAGTGGCCCTCGTACCCTCCCAGAATGGGCTCGCGGCTGTCGTCGAGCAGCGCCTGAACCATCTGTGCCTGCCCGTCCAGGACGCGATGCAGCCGGTCCACTGATCCGGCGAATCTACGGATGCGCAGGCGCCCGAGCCCCTGCCAGTAGATGGCGCTGGGAAGCCGGCGCAGCCTCGAGCGCGCCTCGCGTCCGATGTTCCCCGGCACGTCGCCGATCGCGTCGATGAGACGAACTGCGATCTCGCGCGCCAGCTTGGCCGCGCTGTCCGCGCGCCGCGAACGCTCGACGATCTGATAGGTCCACGGGATGAAGAGGAAGTAGCGCGCGCGCGTCTGGATCGTGCTCGTGCCCGGGAACAGCTGATCGGCGAGCGAGTCGCGTACCGTCCCCAGCCCGAGCTCGTCGACCGTGCCCGGCTCAGCGAGCAGGCGAATCGCCTCAAGGGCGCGACGGTGTTCTCGCGATGACGTGTCGAGCCAGGAGAGAGAGGACATGATCGAGCGCCAGGTGGCACTTGCTTGACCACGCCAGCGCGATCAGCTCGTCCCCTCGAATGAAAGCTCATCCGGGCATTGGGCGCGGGCGAGGTGGGCGCTCTCGCGAGCGCCGACAGCACCATCTCTCGCTACAACACTGCTCGGTTCAGGGCTCGGTTTCGTTCGCCTGCATGGCGGCAAATGCAGCGTAAACCGTTGCATCACATAGATTTGGAGGCGGCACCCGGATTCGAACCGGGGAATAAGGGTTTTGCAGACCCTCGCCTTACCACTTGGCTATGCCGCCATCCACGTTAAGTGCTCGCGCGGAGCGTGTGGGACGCGCGGGCGGGCAGGGAGAGTAACCCCGGCGGACTGGGGGCGTCAAAGCTCCGCGCGCGAACGCGCCGCGGTCATGGCGACGCTGGCGTGCTCGTCCGGAGCGATCTCACACTGTTGTCGTGCCCGCGCTCGCGGCCTCGTCCGGCGTGATCCCAGGATGAAGTCGCGTCCGCGTCCCGGCGCATTCGCCGCTGGTGCACCGCCGCGAACCCTCCATGTGGGTCGCGTGCGGTAGCGGGCGTGGCGGCCCGCCTCGCGGCGGCCTATGCTGCGCTGAGACACATCACCCGCGGCGTCCGCCCGACGCCGAACCACGAGGAAGGAACCCTCCGATGCTCCGATCGAACACCGTCCGGCGCGTACGCGCGCTGGTTTCGCTCCCGCTCCTGCTGGCGATCGCCCTGCTCACTGGCTGCCGCGCCGGTGGCCCCGCCGCGGAAGCTCCGGCGGGCCCGTGGGGTGGCGCGCGCCTCGTTCAGCCCGCCGAACTCGCCGCGCAGCTGGCGGATTCCGCGGCGGCGAAGCCCCTTCTGCTGCACGTCGGCGTCGCGGCGCTCTACCGCCAGGGCGCGATTCCGAACTCGCGCTACGTCGGACCCGCTTCGGAAGCGCGGGGCATTGACGCGATGCTCGCGGCGGTCAAGGACGAACCGAAGGACCGGGACATCGTCATCTACTGCGGCTGCTGCCCCGCGGTGCACTGCCCGAACATGAAGGCGGCTTTCGCGGCGATGCGCGAGGCCGGCTTCACGAACGTGAAGGCGCTGTGGATCGAGCAGGACTTCGAACGCGATTGGGCGAGCCACGGTTATCCCACGGAGAAGCCGGCTTCGTAGCTCGCGCACCACGCCGCGGGCGTAGCCCCCCGCGGCCCGGCCCCGCGAATGCGGAGCCGGGCCGCGCGGCTTACTTCACGCGGATCGCCCGCCGCACGACGCGCTGGTTGCGGGACTCGGCCGAGAAGAAGTAGAGCCCGCTCGGCACGGACCGGCCCTGCGCGTCGCGACCGTCCCACAGGCGGGAGAAGCGGCCCGCGGGCAGGTCGCCGTCCTCGAGCAGACGGACCAGCCGGCCGGCGCTGTCGTGGATCGCGACCCGGACCCGGTCGGCGCGCGGCACGTCGAACTGGATCAGCGTCGTGGACTCGAACGGGTTCGGCACGTTGGGCGCGAGCGCGAGCCCGGCCGTGGGCCCCGAGGTCGTGCCCCGGTCGAGCGTCAGGCGCTGCAGCACGCGCTCGCCGCTTTCGGTGACCTCGGTCAGTTCGTAGGTCAGCGACGGCGCGTCGCCCGGCGCCCCGTCCACCAGTTCGTGATCGCCCGAGCCGGAGATCGGCGCGTCGTTGAGCCGGACGCGTTCGACCCCGTCGGCCGCGAGCCGGTAGAGGTTCGTGGACACCGTGGCGCCGTCCGCCGACAGCTCCCACTCGATCCGCACCGCGCCGCCCGACAGCGCGACGGCCTGGAAACGCGTCACCAGCGTGGCCGTGGGCCCCATGGGGCTGAGCGCCATGAGCGCGTACGAGGACATGTGCACGTCGTTGCGCGCCGCCTTCGACGTGCCGCCGCCCGCGTAGTTGCCGGCCCCGGTGATGGACGCGTCGGCGAGATTCATGAGGAAGCCGGTCGAGTCCCACGCCGCGAAGCCGTTGAAGGCGTAGAGCGCGTAGCCGGTCGAGCCGTCGCCGTTGACGTTGCCCGTCATCGTCGTGCGCGCGGGCATCGTCGAGGCGTACACGACATCGCGGAACGCCGCGGCGAAGCTCTTCATGTTCACGGGGTCGGAGTAGAACGGCATGCCCTCGAGGTTCATCTCGAGGACCGCCCGCATGTAGTAGTTGGCGTAGTTGACGGGCTGCCAGTTGACGGAGCTCGGGGCCGTCTCCTTCGTCCAGCGGAACGCCTGCGGCCGCGCCGGGTTCACGTGATTGGCGCCGCTCAACTCGGCGACGATCTGGTTCTCGCGGTCGCGGTAGAAGGTGTTGCCCGTCAGCTTCCACAGGTAGTGCGCGAGCCGCCAGTTCGCCGAGCGCGGTTCGGTGTCGGGCTTGTAGAACGCCGCGTACGGCGTGTTCCAGGCGGTCAGCGGGTTGCCGCCGGCGCGCGCGTACCACTTGGCGAGGAACTGCGTCTCGAGCCAGTTGCGCCAGAAGTCGGCCGCGACGCCGTAGCGCGGGTCGAGGTCGCGGTTGGCGTTCAGCGCCCACGCCCACAGCGCGACGTTGCCCGAGCAGATGGACTCGTCGAGCCAGTTGATGTCCTTGCCGTAGTAGGTGGCGTTCGACGGGTCAATGAGCCACAGCCAGCTCGTGTAGCCGTCCGTCGTGCCGTCGAGCCAGGCGTCGCGCAGCGAGCCGCGCGCCATCTCGGTCAGGTCGTAGACGCGGTCGAGGAACTGCGCCTCGCCGGTCGCCCGGTAGGCCATGATGAGCGATTCGACGTAGTCGCCGCCGCCGCGCCCGAGGTCGTAGGCGTCGCCGGTGGTCATCATGTTGTTGGCGAGCACTTCGCTGCCGGTCATCGCGGCGAGCAGCCGGTCGTGCCACACCTGCTCCTGCGGCGTCAGCGCGGCGGGCGACGCGGGGCGCGGATGCCAGGGCAGCGAACCGCGCTCCCGGGCGGAGGCGGCGGGCGAAATCAGCAGAACGGACGGGAGCAGCGCGAGCCAGGCGAGCAGGCCCGTGCGCAGGGAGGCGCGACGCATGAAACCTCCGACGTCACCTCGATGTGGGGCTCGAGAAGCGACGAAACGATCTGGGTGGACGGAGTGCGAGCCCTGCCTGTGGGGTGGCGTGCTCTGTGGCCCACCCTACCCCATCGAGGGTCCGCCGGGTCAAGGCGATCATCGGCAACCCGGCGCCACGGCCACAGCGTTCTTCGCGTTCCGATGGGCTCGGATTCGGAACGGCGGGTGCTTCGGCCCGCGGCATTGCATTCCGCAGCCCGGCTCGCGGCCGTCCCGGATCCACCCGGTTCGTCGCCGCGGGCGCCGCCTACATCTTGCGGCGGCGGCGGTCGGGAGCGTTGCGCTGCGGGCGGCGGCCGTGCTCGACGGCGGCGGGTCCGGGTGTGCCGGCGCGGCTGATGCCGGGCAGCGGCGGACCTGTGGCGGCGCCGCGCGGGCCGCGGTCGTCGGCGGGTCCGCGCCGGGAGCGGTCCTGTCCGTCGCGACCACCGCCCTCGAAGCGGCGCCCGCCCTGCGGAGGGACCGCCGACATCGGCTTGCGGTAGTCGAAGTCGGGTAGCGTCACGCGTGGGATCGAGCGGCCGAGGAACTTCTCGATCGCCACGACGTCGGCCTTTTCCTCCGGGCTCATCAGCGTGAAGGCGTCGCCCACCGCCTGCACCCGGCCGGTGCGGCCGATGCGGTGAACGTAGTCCTCGGGACCGTGCGGGACGTCGAAGTTGATGACGTGCGAGATGTCGTCCACGTCAATGCCGCGCGAGGCGATGTCGGTCGCGACCAGGATCGCGATCCGTCCGCGCTTGAGGTCCGACAGGGCCCGCTCGCGCTGGCTCTGGGTCCGGTCGCCGTGCAGGGCGGCGACGCTGTGGCCGCGGGCCTTGAGCTGGCGCGCCAGCCGGTCGGCGCCGTGCTTGGTGCGCGTGAAGACGATGGCGCTGCCCACGTCCGAGGTGGTCAGCATCTGGTCGAGCAGGTCGAGCTTGAGATGGCGAGGGACCGGGTAGATCGCCTGCGTGATGCCCGCCGCCGGCCGCGAGGGCGGCGCGAGATCCACGCGCTGGGGATTGCGCAGCGCCTCGCTCGCGACCTTGTTGAGGTCGGGCGGCATGGTGGCGCTGAACATGAGCGTCTGGCGCTTCTCGGGCAGCAGCCGGAGGATGCGCCGCAGGTCCGGCGCGAAGCCCATGTCCACCATGCGATCGGCCTCGTCGAGCACCAGCATCTCGATGTCCTCGAACGTCACGCTCTGGCGGCCGTGCAGATCGAGCAGCCGGCCCGGTGTCGCGACCAGCAGGTCCACGCCTTCGTGCCGCAGCATGCGCTCCTGCGGCCCGATCGGCACGCCGCCATAGACGACGCCGACGCGGACGCGCGTGTAGCGCGCGTAGTCGCGGGCGTTCGTCTCGACCTGGGCCGCCAGTTCGCGCGTCGGCACGAGCACGAGCGCGCGCAGCGCCTGGTAGCCCTCGAGCAGCCTGGCGAGGATCGGCAGCACGAACGCCGCCGTCTTGCCGGTGCCGGTCTGGGCCGCGCCGATCAGGTCGTGGCCTTCGAGGATGAGCGGAATGGCGCGCTGCTGGATGGGCGTTGGGGCGGTGTAGCCGGCGGCGCGCACGCCCTTGACCAGGGGCGCGGGCAGGCCGAGACGTGCGAAGGGCACCGGGAGTCCTCGTGCGGGGTGGGCGTGCGAAGCGAGCGGGCGCCACCATACCCGAAGCGCCGGCGTTCATCGAACCGGCCCAAGGCCCGCGCCACCGGGACCGGCGGCGTGGCCGGGGCCCGAAGCCCCTCCCTCGATCGGCACGCGCGGAACCGGCAAGGCCCCCGGGAGGCGGCCCGGCCATGAAACACGCGCGCGATATGACCGCCGTCATACCGGCCCGCCGCCGCACGACCGAACTTCCCTCCCGATGACGGCCGAACGGTTCCGTGGTGGAGCCGCCCGAGACCGCCGGGAGGTCGCGATGGACGAGTCGAAACCCGCTCGCGGGACGGAAGAGAAGGTTCCGCTCGGTCAGCGGCTTTATGACCGGCCGTTCCTGCTTCTGATCCTGGGCATCGTCGTGATGCTCGCGTTCTACACGCTCTGGGGACTGGTCGAAATCCTGTCACTCAAGCAGGCGCCGCTGCCATGAACCCCGAGGAGGGATCCCGTGTCCGCGCATGAATTCCATTCCGCGCTGGTTCCGCCCCAGGGCATCTGGTGGCTGCCGGCGCACCGCCAGGAAAAGACCTGGGTGGCGATCGCCTTCATCTGGTGTCTCGTGCTGTTCGCGATGATGCCGCTCTGGCACTTCCGCGGCGGACAGAACCCGTCCGGCATCCGCTACCGCGTCACGCCGGAGGCCTACGTCGCCCGCGTCGACCGCTTCGTCGAGGAATACCAGGTCGGTGAGGAGAGCGGCATTCCGGTCGTCGCGCCCCCTCCCGGCGCCGACGTCTACCTGCTCGGCCGAATGTGGCAGTGGTACCCGGTGCTGAAGCTCAAGAAGGGCGTGCAGTACACGCTGCACCTGTCGTCCTCCGACCTGAATCACGGCTTCAGCCTCTATCCCGTCAACCTCAACTTCCAGGTCGTGCCCGGCTACGACTACGGGCTGCGGGTCGTGCCCAATCGCTCGGGCGATTTCCGGATCATCTGCAACGAGTTCTGCGGCATCGGCCACCACCTGATGGTCGGCAAGGTCCTCGTCGAGGACTGAAAGGAGGAACCATGAGTGCGATCGAAACATTCGCCGAACGGTTCCGCACCTGTCCGGTGACGGGACTGAAGGTCAATCGGGACTCGGAACTGCTCATCCGCGCCAACGCCGTCGTGGCGGTGGTCGCGATGCTGGTGGGCGCGCTGGCCGCGATCGGCCTGGTGCTCACGCGCTGGCAGGCCATCCACCTTCTGCCCGCGGAGATGTACTACCGCTTCCTGACCGCCCACGGCCTCAACATGCTGATCTTCTGGATCCTTTTCTTCGAGATGGCCGTGCTCTACTTCGCCGGTCCGGTGGTGCTGGGTTGCCGGCAGCCCGCGCCGAAGCTGGCCTGGGCCGCGTTCGGGCTGATGGTCGTGGGCGCGGGCATCGTGGACGCGACGGTCTTCATGGGGCAGGCCGACGTGCTGTTCACGTCCTACCCGCCGTTGCGGGCGACGCCGAACTACTACCTGGGCGTGATCCTGTTCGCGGTCGGGGCGCTGATCGCCGTCTCGCTGTTCTTCGCCTCGCTGGTGGTGGCGAAACGCGAGAAGACGTACACGGGCTCGATGCCGCTCGTGACCTTCGGCGGGCTGACGGCGGCCGTGATCGCGGTCATCACGCTGCTCCACGGCGCGGCCGTCTACATTCCGACCTGGCTGTGGTCCATGAACGTCGGCAACATCGATCCCGAGGTCTACCGCATGGTGTGGTGGGGGCTCGGGCACTCGTCGCAGCAGATCAACGTCGCCGCGATGGTCTCGGTCTGGTACCTGCTGGGCGGCCTGACCGTCGGCGGCGTGGTCGTGAACGAGAAGGTGAGCCGGACCGCGTTCGTGCTGTACGTGCTCTTCATCTCGATGGCCTCCGCGCACCACCTGCTCGTGGACCCCGGGGTGGGGCCGGCGTGGAAGATCTGGAACACCAGTTACGCGATGTACCTGGCGGTGCTCGCGAGCATGATCCACGGCTTCACGGTCCCGGCCGGCATCGAGGCCGGGCAGCGCCTGCGCGGTTACACGAACGGCATGTTCGAATGGCTGCGCAAGGCGCCGTGGGACGATCCGGGGTTCTCGGGCATGTGGCTTTCGCTGGTGATCTTCGGCTTCCTCGGCGGCATCACGGGCGTCACCATCGGCACCGAGCAGATCAACATCCTCGTCCACAACACGCTGCGCGTGACCGGCCACTTCCACGCGACCGTGGTCGGAGGCACGACGCTGGCCTTCATGGCCGTCACCTACTACGTGCTGCCGCTGATCTTCCGGCGTCGCGTCGCGTTCTGGCCGATGGCGAAGATCCAGCCGTACGTGTTCGGCGCCGGCCTCACCGCCATGGCCATGGGCATGATCTTCATGGGCATCCTCGGCATTCCGCGCCGCCACTGGGACTCGTCGTTCGCGGGCGCGCCGTTCCCGGTCGAGATCCACCCGGCGTCCGAGCTGGTGCAGGTGCTGTTCGGCATCGGCGGCCTGCTGGCCGCCACCGGCGCGCTCATGTTCATCGCCATCGCCGTGACCACGGTGTTCTTCGGCAAGCCGGTGACGGCCGAAGCCATCGCCGCGGGCGCCTCTGGGCTGCCCTCGGGCGTCCTGCGGCTGCCGGCGCAGTCGCACACCGGTCCGCTCGCGGACCAGGTCCACCAGCAGGGAGTGAAGGGCACGCTCGTGCTCGTCGGGGTATTCTTCGCCTGCTTCGTCCTCTACTACTTCACGAACTGGAAGATGCTGTCGTTCCTCTGGAAGGTGGGCTGATGGCCGTGGTTCCGGGTGTGGCTCCCGGGGGAGCGCCGCGCGTGGGCGCGGCGCTCCTGCTGCTGTGGGCGCTCGCCGTCGTCTCGTGGTGGGGCTTCGCGTTCTGGCCGGTGCCGGCCGGCGACACCTCGTGGCTTTCGGCCGCGCAGTCGGCGTGCTTCGGCTCGCTGCCGGGCGGCCCTCCGGCCGTGCAGGGCTGGATGATGCTCGTTCCCGCCCCGCTGCTCATGCTGGCGGCGATCGGCGCGGCCTTCCACGGCGAGCTCAGGACCGCCCTGCCGCGGCTCGCCCGTTCGCCGCTCGCCCACGGGATCGCGGCGGCGTGCGTCCTCGTCTTCATGGTCGAGGTGCGCTGGGCGGCCGGTCGCATCCGCGAGCAGCGCCGGGTGGCGACCGTGTCGTTCGCGCCCGAGGAGCGCGGGCCGCTGCCGGACAACTGGCCGCGCTCGAGCGACCCCGTGCCGGCGTTCACGCTCGTGGACCAGCATGGCGGGGCCTTCGGCGCGGCGGACCTTCGCGGCCGGCCGACCGTGCTGAGCTTCGCGTTCGCGAACTGCCAGACCGTCTGCCCGGTGCTCGTCGCGAACCTCGGCCGGGCCGCCCGCGAACTGGGCCCCGGCGGCGCGCGCATCGCGCTGGTCACGCTCGATCCGTGGCGTGACACGCCGGGCGCGCTGCCCGCGCTCGCGTCCCGCTGGTCGCTCCCCGAGGACGGCCGGCTGCTCTCCGGCGATCCCGACGCGGTCTGCCGGCTGCTCGATACGCTCCGGGTCGCGCATGAGCGCGATCTGAAGAGCGGCGACGTCTCGCATGCGCCGATCGTCATGATCCTCGACGCCGAAGGGCGGATCGCCTACCGGTTCAACAACCCCCCTCCCGAGTGGATCGTCGAGGGCGTGCGCCGCGTGCGGGGCCGGTCGTGAAAGCGGTTCTCCCGGACGAGGCCCCGTCCGTCGAGACGCCGCCGTCGCGGGCGCTTCCGCTCGGCCACCCCGACGCGCTCGAGCGAGAGACGGCGCCCGCGGCCGCGAAGCCCCTCCAGGCCGCGCTCGCCGCGCTCGACTCGCTGTTCGACCGCGCCTACGGCTCGCGCTGGAATCCGCTGCACCAGAGCGGGCCGCTGGTCATCGCGCTGATGCTGGTCGTGATCGCCACCGGGGTGTACCTGCTGCTCGTCTACCGGATCGGCGCGCCCTACGAATCCATGCAGCGCATCCAGGCCCAGGTCTGGGCGGGCCGCTGGCTGCGCGCCCTGCACCGCTACGCCTCCGACGCCGCGGTCGCGTGCATCGCGCTGCACGCGCTGCGCATGTTCGCGGAGGGCCGCACGTGGGGCCCGCGCGTGCTGGCGTGGGTCACGGGCCTGCTGCTGACCGGGGCGACGCTCGTGGTCGGCTGGACCGGGTACGTGCTCGTCTGGGACATGCACGGCCTGATCCTCGGCGCCGCCGGCGCGCGGTTGTTCGACTCGCTGGGCCTGCTCGCGACGCCCATCGGCCGCATCTTCGGCGGCGGCGCCGCCGCGCCCTCGTCGTTCTTCTTCCTCAATCTGTTCGTCCACATGTCGCTGCCGCTCGGCATGACGCTGCTGGTCTGGATCCACACGCTGCGCCTCGCGCGCGGACGCTGGCTGCCCGAAACGCGCGTCTGGGTGCCGGTCGCCCTCGCCTTCACCGTGCTTTCCTTCGCCGTTCCGGTCGCGCTCGGTCCGGCGGCCGACGGACTCCGGCTCGGCGACCGGGCCACGTACGACGTCTTCTACACCGCCTGGGTCCCGATCGCCGCGCGGCTCGCGCCGCCCGCCGCCTGGGCCGCCTCGTTCGCGCTCGCCCTGCTGCCGCTGTCGGTGCCGCTGTGGTGGCGGCCGAGGCGCGATCGCCGCCGCGAGACGGCGCTGCACAACCCGGCGGCGTGCACCGGCTGCGGCCAGTGCGCGATCGACTGCCCCTTCGAAGCCATCGCCATGGGACCGAACCCGACCGGACGCGGCTCGGAGACCATCGCCATCGTGAACTCCGCGCGCTGCGTCGCCTGCGGGCTGTGCTCGGGCTCGTGCGACCAGCTCGCCATCGGTCCGCCCGGCCGCGACGGGCACGCGCAGGTCCGGGCCGTGAAGGCGGTCAACGCCGCCGCCGATCCCGGCGGCTTCGCGCTCGTGCATTGCAGCCACGACGGCGTCGGCGAAGCGCTCGCCGGGCGCGCGCGCGCCGCGGGGCACCGGGTCGCCTGCGTCGAGGTGGACTGCGCGGGTTCGTTGCACTCGCTCGCGGTCTCGCAGCTCAGCGATCGCCACCGCGGCGTGTTCGTGCTCGGCTGCCCGCCGCATCGCTGCCGCTCGCGCGAGGGCACGGGACTGGCGCTCGAACGCCTGCTGCTCGGCCGGCATCCCGAGCTCAAGACGCCGCTCGACCCCACGCGCGTGCGCTTCACGGCCGGGGCCTCGGCGGATCTCGACTGGCTGGCGGGCGAGTTCGAGCTGTTCGCACGCGCCGCCGGCGCGCGAGCGGTCCCGCGCCGCCCGTTCGCGCCGGGCATTCGCGGCGCCGCCGGCGCGATCCTCGCGACGCTGCTGGGGCTCGCGGCGCTGGCGGCCACCGCGACGCTGTCCCAGTGGTCGGCGGGCGCGACTCCGCCGCAGGGAGCCGTGCGCCTGGCGTGGCGGCTGCCGGGCCAGTCGTGGCTCGACTGCCGGGAACTCTCGGCCGACGAGATCGCGCGCATGCCCGCGCACATGCGGCGGACGCAGGACTGCCGCACCGTCTACCTGCGCTATCGCCTGCGCGCCTGGCTGGACGGCAGGCTCGTCACCGAGCGCGAGGTCGCGCCGCTGGGAGCGCGCGGCGACCGCCCGCTGTTCGTCGAGCAGGACCTGCCGGCCGCGCCCGGCAGGCACGCGGTCCGCGTCGAGTTCACGCCCGTTCACGACCCCAGGGGCGTCGGGCTCGTCCTGTCGTTCGCCGACTCGCTCCTCGTCGAGGCGGGTCGCGCACGGCTCGTCGGCTTCGACACCGACACGCGAACGCTGCGCGCCGACTGACCTGTACCGGCGTTTTCCCGGCCCTCCCGGCGGCCCCCGCGAGCAGGGCGGCGGTCCCGCCGCCTGCCGGACTCAGCCCGTCGCGCTCTCGGCGCTCGCGGCGGCGATTCGCAGGCGCTCGAACTTGAGTTGCGCCGCGGTCGCGACCAGCTCGACCGCCTGCTCGGGGGAGAACTCGGCGCTGTTGATCACCAGGTCGTAGCCGTCGGCGTCCGTGACCTCGCGCCCGAGGACCTTGCGCACGAACTCGGCCCGCTCGCGATCCCGGGCCTCCATCTCCTGCTCGGCCTGATGGCTCGTGAGCTGCGCGAACTGAACCAGCGTCTGGATCCGCTGCTCGCGCGGCGCGACGATACGCACGTGCAGCCCCGCGTCGGCGCCGACGATGAAGTTCGATCCCCGCCCGACGACGACCACGCCTCCGAGCGACGCCGTCGAGCGGATGATCTCGAGCAGGAAGCGCACGTAGTCGTTCGAGTCGGTGTAGCGCTGCGCGACCATCGCGTCGCACCAGATCGCCAGCTGCGACTTCACGTGCTGGTCGAGCGACTCGACGATGCTGCGGCGCAGGTGCGCCGAGGCGCAGATGCGGTCAATGACGTCGCGGTGCAGCAGCGTGTAGTTGAAGCGCTGCGCGATCAGTTCGGCGACGCGGCTGCCGCCGCTGCCGTGCTCGCGCGAGACCGTGATCACCGGGTGGACCGGCGGACCGGCCCCCTGTCCCGCTGGCTGCGCCTCGCGGAGGTTCTTCTCCATCTCCCAGAGACGAATCTGGCGGTCGATGATGGCCTGCACGGACGGCATCGCGCTCCTCCCCGAAGTCGCCGTGTCCACACCGGGCACGCCGAGCGGCGCTGGATCGGACCCGTGCGGATCTTGCGGAGGCTTCTCCAGACCCAATTGGGCGACCGCGTTCCGCCCGCGTCAAGCCCCGGCTGTGCATGAATCGTCACCCACCTTCCGGGCATGTCCGGCCGGAGTCCCGGAGGTGCAAGGAACACGGGCCGGGTCTTCGCGGCCGCGGCGCGGCACCGGCCGCGGGCCTGCGGGCGCCCGCATGCTCGGCGGGGGCCCGCCGCTCAGCGCCCCCGGGCCACAGGGACCGCGACTTCGATCGCGCCCCGGAGCTTCGAATCCGCCGGGCGCAGGCGCAGGTCGAGCAACGTGTCCGCCACCTGCGGAACGCGGATCGAGACCGAGTTCGAGCCACGGCCACCGGTATGTCCGAGCAGCGTCGTCCATGCCCGCCCGTCCGCGGAGTACTCGAGCGCGGCGGGAGTCTCCCCTCGCCAGGCCACGACCGCCCGCTCTCCGCCGCGCCACCGTTCGTCGGGCCGCGGTCTCGAGAGCACGAAGCGATGAAAACTCGCCAGGAAGGTGCCACCCCTCCACTGGCTCGAGTTCGACGGCTCGCCCACGAGCACGTCGGGGAAGCCGTCGTCATCGAGGTCCCCGGCGCCGGCGATCGCCGTGCCGAATCGCGCTCCGACACCCGGACCGGGCAGCCGCGCGAGCGGCGCGGTGTCGAGTTGCGGCCCGCCCGCGTACAGGTAGATCGCGCCGGAGGTGGGCCCGCCGACGTCGCTCCACCACGCCGCGATCGCCAGGTCCGCGCGACCATCGCCGTTCACGTCGCCGACGTTCGTGGCCCAGCGACCGAAACCATCGCCTTCGCGTTCCCCCCGATAGGTGCGCGCCGGCACGTCGGACGGTGCGCTCGCACCGCGAAACAGCAACGCGGTGCCCGAGGCGTGCTCGAAGCCGTCGCCGCGCTCGTTGGCGACCAGCAGGTCGTCGAAGCCGTCGCCGTCGAGGTCTCCCACGTAGTGCGGGGCGCCGAGCTGCTGCCAGGGTCCTAGGCCGCGCAGCACGAGCGCCGGCGTGGTGGCGGGAACGCGGCCTCCGAAAAAGACGTAACCGCGTCCGGCGCGCAACCCGTCGCTGCTCTCCCACGGCGCGCTGACGGCGAGGTCGGCGATGCCGTCGCCGTTCAGGTCCCCTCCCAGGTCCACGGCATTTCCGAACTGCGCGTCGGGCGCGTCGCTGCCGAGCGTCACGTCCGGCGAATCGCGCATCCGCGGGCCGCCGAAGTAGACGTACACGCGTCCGGCGGGCGTGCGGCCCGCGTTCGCGTCGCCGCACGCGCCCACGGCCAGGTCGGCGACGCCGTCGCCGTTGAAGTCGCCGCAGGAGAGCGAGAAGCCGAACTGCGCGCCGGCGTGCGCCACCTGAAGCGTGCGGTGGCGGGCCGAGTCGAACGGCGCGCCGCCATAGTAAATGAGCACGCGTCCGCCTCCCGGAGACGCGCCGGACCAGTTCGACGCGCCCACGGCGAGGTCGGGCCGGCCATCGCCATTCAGGTCCGCGGCGGCGAGCGCGCCGCCGAACATCGCCGAGGTCTGCCGGCCTGCCAGTGCCAGCGAGCGTGGGAATCCGCCATGGCCGTCGCCGAAGAGCACGTGGACCCGTCCGGCTCCGCCCTCGAACGGGGCGCCGGTGGCGAGGTCCGCGTGGCCGTCGCCGTCCAGGTCTCCGATACGAACCGACGACATTCCGATCCATTGGCCCGACTCGGTCTCGCGCACGAGCGGCGTGAGAACGTGCGGCAGCGGACGGGCGGCCGAAGCGAAATGGAATCGGGGCGCGAGCCGATCGCGGACCTGCAGGAAGGCCGCCGCCGCGACCAGCGCGATCAGCACGCCCGCCACGAGCCCTGTCGCGAACCGCCACCGTGCGGTGCCGTCCGCGCCCGGTCCCGCTGCGGCCGGCGCCAGCACCGAGATCAACGCGCGCTCCATTTCTGCCGCGCCGGGGAACCGCCGGCCGGCGTCGCGCTCGAGCGCGCGCTCGATGACCTGCAGCAGCCCCGAAGGCAGGTCCGGCCGAAGGCTTCGCAGCGGCGTCAGCTCGCCGCGCGCCAGCTTCGCGCGCAGCGCCTCCGTACTCGTCGCCTCCACCGGAAAGCGGCCCGTGAGCAGGCGGTAGAGCACGACGCCGAGCGAGTACAGATCGCCCGCGACGCTCGATTCGCCGCCCGCGAGCCGCTCGGGAGCCGCGAACATCGGCGTGCCGGCGGACCCGGCGCCCCGTTCGTCCGCGTCCGAAGCGGCGCCGAAATCCATGAGAACGACCCTGCCGGATCCGGCCAGCCGGCCGTGCCCGGCGGGGACGCCTTCGCGCATCACGTTCCGGGTCTTGACGTCGCCGTGCACCAGCCCGGCGGCGTGCACCGCGGCGAGCGCGGCGCACACCTGGATGCCGATGGCGGCCGTCTCGGCGGCGCCGCAGGGACCCTCGGCCAGCAGGCGTTGCTCGAGCGTGCGGCCCTGCACCAGTTCCGTCCACAGCCCGGGACGCCCGTCGAACACGTCCGCGCCGTAAACCTGAACGACGTTCGGGTGCCGCACCTTCGCCAGCCGCTGAGCCTCCTTGAGCCAGCGCGGACCGCCCGGCGCGTCCGCGCGCCGCAGCTTGAGCGCGACCTCGCGCGCGAGCGCGGGCTCGTAGGCGCGCCAGACCTCGGCGAACCCTCCCTCGCCGAGCTTCTCGACCGCCTCGAGCGCGCCCCAGCGAAAGACGGGCGCGTCCGGGCGCGAATCGCGCAGCCTGCGGTCGCGCCGGTGCGCCTGCGCGAGCGTTTCGAGTTCGCGAAGTTGCTCGAGCGTCTCCGACAGGTCCGCGGCCGTGTTGCGGGCGCCTTCCCAGTCCACGGGAACGTCGTCCGCAAGGCCCAGCGCCAGCTCGACCAGCCTCGGATCGGGCTCGGGCGGTGGTTCAGGAGGGTTCATGCATGACCTCGGCCAGCCGCGCGAGCGCGCGCGCGACGAACACCCGCGCCGCGTCCGCCGATGGGCGCCCGAGCGCCTCGGCGATCTCGGGATTCGAGTAGCCCATTTCGACCTTGAGAATCACGGCCTCGCGCTGCTCCGCGGACAGCTTCGCCAGTCCCGCCTCGTAGCGTGCGAGCGTCTCGCGGCCGACCAGTTCCTCCAGCTGCGAGGGCGCGCGATCGGGAAGCGAGTCGGAGACGGGCTCGCCGGGACGGCGGGTCCCGGCGCGGCGGACCTCGTCGCGCACGAGGTTGAGCAGCACCTGCCGCAGGTAGGCGAGCAGCGCCCCCTCGCCGCGGCTCTCGAACGTGTCGAGGTGACGCAGCGCGCGGAGGATCGCCACCTGCACGAGATCGTCGGTGTCGGCCAGGTCCCTCGCCCGCGGCGGCAGCCGCCGGTGCGCCCAGGCCTGCAGGGGAGGCAGCACGCGCGCCACGAGACGCTCGCGCGCGCGGTCGTCGCCACCCCGCGCCCGGTCCAGCAGCCACGCCGTGGTCTCCAGCGGCGGTGTGGCTCGGGGACGCTCGTCGTCACCCGTGGGTGCGGCCATGACGCGACTCCGGATCGTGGAGGTGGAAGCGGGCGGGCGGACATCTTAACCCACGGCCGAGTCCGGCCCGCCCGCGGGCGGGTGCACGCGAGCAGCCCGCTCAGCCCGCGGCCCCGCGGGCAGGGCCCGTCCTGCCCGCTTCCGCACGAACCCGGCCGCGCGCGCCGTCCTCCGGGCGAGTCGGGAACCGGTCCATGACGCATCTCCACCTCCGTGAATGCCCGAAGAGGCGTGCCGGGCGCGGCCCCACCTCCGCAACGGGTAAACGAGTCCGCGAGGCGGAACGAACATCCCCCCAGGCCCTCCGGACTCGACCGTCCCCGGGTGCGGCGCTGCTCCGGCGGCTGGCGGTTCCGCGACGGGCCGCGCTAGTCTGCGATGGTTTCCACGCCGCCGAACTACACATGAGGATCGCGAGGCCAATGCACGACGCTCCCGACTTCCTGCGAACGCTCGCTGTCGTTCTCGGCGTCGCAGCCGTCACGACGGTGGTGTTCCAGCGCCTGCGCCAGCCGGTGGTCTTCGGTTACATGCTCGCCGGCCTGATCGTCGGCCCGCACGTGCCAATCCCGCTCGTCGCCGACTCGGCCACGGTGCACACACTCTCCGAGCTCGGCATCATCCTGCTCATGTTTGCGCTCGGGCTCGAGTTCAGCCTGCGGCGGCTGGTCGGCGCCGGCTGGCCGGTTCTCATCGTCGCCGTGCTCCAGAGCACCCTCATGCTGGGACTCGGCTACACGGCGGGGCGGCTGTTCGGCTGGAGTGTGCTTCAGAGCATCTTCGCGGGCGCGGTCATCGCCGTGTCCTCCACGACGATCATCATCAAGGCGTTCCTCGACCAGAAGGTCCAGGGACGGGTGGTGGACCTGGTGTTCGGTGTTCTCATCGTCGAGGATGTGCTCTCGATCCTGATGCTCGCGATCCTCGTGCCCCTGTCCGCTGGCGGGCCGGCCGCGATTCCGGTCAGCGAGACGCTCGTCCGCCTCGGTGCGTTCCTCGCCGGGGTCCTGTTGATAGGGATGCTCGTCGTTCCGCGCCTGATGCGCTTCGTAGCGCGCATGAAACGGCCGGAGACGACGCTCGTCGCGAGCATCGGCATCTGCTTCGCGATCGCGCTGCTGGCACGCTCGTTCGGATACTCGGTCGCGCTCGGGGCGTTTATCGCTGGCTCGCTCGTCGAGGAGTCCGGCGAGGGGAAGGTCGTGTCGCATCTGGTCGAGCCGGTGCGCGACATGTTCGCAGCCGTGTTCTTCGTCTCCGTCGGAATGCTCATCGAACCCCGGCTGGTCGCGGAGCACTGGGTTGCCGTCGCGATTTTCACGCTGCTGGTCGTGGTAGGCAAGGTGGGGGCGGTCTCGGTGAGCGCGTTTCTGACCGGCGCCGGCATCCGAACGGCACTGCAGGCGGGCATGAGCCTCGCGCAGATCGGCGAGTTCTCGTTTATCCTCGCCAGCGCGGGCTTCGCCGCGGGCGTGATGCCGGATTACTTCTACGCCATTATCGTCGCCGTCTCCGCCGTGACCACGCTGCTCACGCCCTGGCTCATCCGCTTCGCCGAGCCGGTCGCGGCCGCGGTGGACCGCAACCTGCCACGCCCGCTTCAGACGTTCGTGACGCTGCACGGCACCTGGATCGAGAGCCTGACGCAGCGTCCCGAGACGTCAGCTGAGCGCGCGCGCATGCGGCGCACGTTGCAGGTGCTGGCGATCGACGCGCTCGTGATCGCGGCGCTGGCCATCGCCACCGCGGAACTCGGTCACGGCGCCGCGGCATTGCTGGCCGCGCGCACGGGCCTGGCGCCCGGGCGCGCGCAGGAGGCGGTGGTCGGGGCCGCGGCACTGCTCGCGCTGCCGTTCCTCACCGGCATCTTCCGCACGAGCAGAGCCCTGGGCCAGCAGCTGTCTCGTCGCGCATTTGCGGATCCCGTCCCGGGACGGCTCGATCTTGCGGCCGCCCCGCGCCGGGGCATGATCGTCGCCGTCCAGCTCACCACGGTGCTCGTGGTCGGCGCGCCGCTCGTCGCGGTGACGCAGCCCTTCCTGCCGCCCTTCACCGGGCTCGGCCTGCTCGCAGCTTCTCTGCTCGCGCTGCTTGTGGCGCTCTGGCGCTCAGTCTCAAACCTGCATGGACACGTGCGCGCAGCCGCCGAGGTGATCGTGGACGCGCTCGGTCGTCGCGCGCGCCTACGAGGCCCCGAAGGCTCCGAGCGGGCCCTGGAACGCGCCTACAAGTTGCTGCCCGGGCTCGGCGAACCAGTGCCGGTTCGGCTTGTGGACGGAGACGCCGCCGTCGGACGCGAGCTCTCGGATCTCGAGATTCGCGGCCGTACCGCGGCCACGATCATCGCCATTTCGCGGGGTGAGGATGTCGTGCTGGTGCCCGACGGTCACGAAAGGCTGCAGGCAGGGGATGTTCTCGCGCTCGCGGGCACGACAGAAGCCATCGAGGCGGCCAGGACGCTTCTCGCGCACGGGGCCGAGCCTGCGGACGGGCCCGCCGGCTGATTCGTCGCGTCCCTGTTGCCGAAATCCCCGCGAGACTTTCCGCCGGAGCGCGCATCGAACGCGCATCGTCACCCTTCAGGATTCCCTCGCGCCACCCGCGGCGTGCGCCGACTTCGCGCGCCTTGCCGAACTCCCATCCCGACAGGAGCCCCGCACATGAATCGCCGACACGTCCTCCGGACCATGGCGCTCGCAGCCGCCACGCTTCCGCTTTCGACGTCCCGCGTTCTCGCGAGCGCTTCGGCGCCGGCCGCGGGCGGCGCTTCCGCGCCGCGGACCGTGCCCGGCGGGCCGTTCACGCTGCCGCCCCTGCCCTACGCCTACGACGCGCTCGAACCCGCGATCGACGCGCAGACCATGCGGATTCACCACGACCGGCATCACGCGGCCTACGTCGCCAACCTCAACAAGGCGGTCGCCGGCCGCGGGGAAGTCGAAGGCTGGTCGCTCGAGCGACTGCTGCGCGACCTCGCGCAGGTCCCCGAGGACCTTCGCGGCGCGGTGCGCAATCAGGGCGGCGGGCACGCGAACCATTCGCTCTTCTGGACGCAACTCGGGCGCGATGGCGCGCGCCGGCCGTCGGGTGAACTGGCGACGGCGATCGAGCGGGCGTTCGGCACGTTCGAGGATTTCCACTCGAAGTTCGATGCCGCCGCGGCCAGCGTCTTCGGGAGCGGCTGGGCGTGGCTCGTGGCCGATCCGGGCGGGGCGGTCCGCGTGCTGACGACCGCGAACCAGGACTCACCCCTCAGTGGCGGCGCCGTGCCCCTCCTCGGGCTCGACGTCTGGGAACACGCCTACTACCTCAAGTATCAGAACCGCAGGGCGGAATACGTGACCGCGTTCGCGTCGGTCGTGGACTGGGACGCGATCTCGGGCCGCTATCGCGAGGCGCGCAAGGGCTGAGGCCCCCGCACGCGGAGGTCGTGCTTCCCGGGCGCGTCGCCCGCGCGCGGCGCATCGGGCGCGGCGGCCATGGAGCCGGGCCGTGCGCGCTTCAGACGAGCCCCTGATCCAGCATGGCGTCCGCCACCTTGAGAAAGCCGGCGATGTTCGCGCCGTTCACGAGATTTCCCGGGGTGCCGAACTTCTCCGCCGTCTGGAAGGCGCTGGCGTGGATGCTCACCATGATCTGGTGCAGCCGGTCGTCCACCTCGGCGCGCGACCAGCCCATCCGCATGCTGTTCTGCGCCATCTCGAGCCCCGAGGTGGCCACGCCTCCCGCGTTGGCGGCCTTGGCCGGCCCGTAGAGGACGCCGGCTTCGAGGAAAACCCGCGTGGCTTCGAGCGTGCTCGGCATGTTCGCGCCCTCGGCCACCAGCAGGACGCCGTTGCGCACGAGATTCGCAGCGTCGCGCGCGTTGATCTCGTTCTGCGTCGCGCACGGAAACGCGCAGTCGGCCGGGATGCTCCACAGCGGGCTGGAGGCCGCGAGCGGGTCGGCCGGAGTGAAGGTCGCGCCCTTGAAGCGGCTCGCGTACTCCTGGATCCGTCCGCGCCGGACATTCTTCAGCTCCATCACCCACGCCAGCTTCTCGCGGTCGATTCCGTCCGGATCGTGGAGCAGCCCGTCGGAGTCCGACAGCGAAACGGGCCGGGCGCCGAGGTCGAGCAGTTTCTCGACGGTGTACTGCGACACGTTTCCGCTGCCCGAGACGAGGCACACCTTGCCCTCGAGCGATTGCCGGCGGGTCTTGATCATCTCGTCGGCGAAGTAGACCGTTCCGTAGCCCGTCGCCTCCGGGCGGATCAGCGAGCCGCCCCAGTTGACGCCCTTGCCCGTGAGCACGCCGGTGAACTCGTTCCGCAGACGCTTGTACTGGCCGAACAGGAAGCCGATCTCCCGGCCGCCGACGCCGATGTCGCCGGCCGGCACATCGGTGTCCGGGCCGATATGCCTTGCCAGCTCGGTCATGAAGCTCTGGCAGAACCGCATGACCTCGGAGTCGCTCTTGCCCTTCGGATCGAAGTCCGATCCGCCCTTGCCGCCGCCCATGGGAAGCGTGGTCAGCGAGTTCTTGAACACCTGCTCGAAGGCGAGGAACTTGAGGATCCCGAGATTGACCGAGGGGTGGAAGCGCAGGCCGCCCTTGTAGGGCCCGATGGCGCTGTTCATCTCGATCCGGAACCCGCGATTCACGTGGATCTCGTTGCGGTCGTCCAGCCACGGCACCCGGAACATGACGACACGCTCCGGCTCGACGAGCCGCTCGAGGATGCGAGCGTCCCGGTACTCGCGATGACGCTCGAGCACCAGCCCCAGCGACTCGACCACTTCCCCGACGGCCTGGTGGAACTCGGGCTCGGCGGGGTTCTTGGCCCTGACGGTGGCGATGACGCTGACGAGGTAGTCCTTCGTGGAGATGCCCCTGGGCCCGCTGCCTGCCTTCACGTCGGAAACACCCATGTCGAATCGCTCCTTTCGGGATCGATTCCAGCCAGCTGCCTCGCTTCGCGCGCGGGCCCTTCCGGGGACCGCGTCGTCCGCCCCGCGGAGACCCGGCGCGATCGGCCCCGGACGGGGCGATAGCAACGCGAGAGTGCCTGATACGAGGGCCGCCCGACAACGGATTCCCACCCGCGGCCCGGACGCCGGCGGAAGCGGGGCGGATCGGTTCCCGCACGGCGACTGGGGGGGGGGCCGATCGCGGGCGGTCGCCGGGCTCCCGCACCCCCGCCTGCGGCATCCCCGAAGTTCGAGGTGAAGGTGAAAGCGGGAAGGGCCGATGAGCGACGGCGTACGGGGAACGCCCGCCCGGCGCGTTCCCGGCCGCACGCCAGCACTGGAGGCTCGCATGAGCGAGGTCAATCGGGTCGTCGCGCGTTTCCTCGACGGCACCACGCTGAAGGGAACGACCGAGGACTTCTTCCCGAACCGCCCGACGTTCCACCTGTCGGCGCTGGGGAACCCGCGCTCGCAGGAGGTCCGCTGCGCGCAACTCAAGGCCGTGTTCTTCGTCAAGGATTTCGCCGGCGACTCCGCGCGCGAGGACCTGCCCGGCTACACGCCCAGCGTCGGCCCGAGCCTCGGCAAGAAGATCGCGGTGCAGTTCAAGGATGGCGAGATCATCTGCGGCTACACGCTCTCCTATTCGACGGACCGCTCCGGTTTCTTCCTTCTGCCCGCCGACGAGGGCGGCAACAACCTGCGCGTCTACGTGCTCAAGCACGCGACCAAGAAGGTGTCGGTCGGCCCGGCCGCCGACGACCTGGCACGCCAGGAACGCCCCGACGCCGCGTAGGCAGCCCACGCATGCGACGGCCCGCGGCGAAGCAGCCGCGGGCCGCCGCGTTTGGGCCGGCGAGGCCCACCGGCTATCCTCACGCGCGAGGTTCCGCCGGTACGACCGATCTTCCGCCACCCGAGGTCCGCACATGAAGCGCATCGTCACGACACTCCTCGCCACGGCGCTGACCATGGCCTTCGCCCTCGCCGCGTTCGCCGGCGCCGAACCCGCCCGTTTCGGCGCGAGCGTCACCGCGAAGAAGCGCACCCCGGTCGCGAAGCTCGCGAGCGCTCCGCACAAGTTCGCCGGGCGAACCGTCCGCATCGAGGGCACGGTGGCCGAAGTCTGCCAGGGCCGCGGCTGCTGGGTGCGGGTCCGTGACGACAAGGGCCGGACCTTCCTCGCCAGGAGCCTCGACGAATCGGTGCTCCTGCCCCGCGACTGCGCAGGGCAGTTCGTCGTGCTGCAGGGCGTCGTGACCGCGCTCAAGCCGGCGGCCCACGCCCACGAGGAAGAGGGCGAGGGCCACGCCTGCCCGACACCCGAATACGTCGTCGCGACCCAGGGCGCGGAACTGCGGCCCTCGCCGGGGAAATGATCGTGCCGGGGCGAAGCGGGATCAGCCGGCCGGCTGGCCCTCGGGCTTGAGCCGGCCCGCCAGCTTCCGGCGCAGCTTCGCCACCTTGGGCGCGATCACGGCCGCGCAGTAGGGCTGCTCGGGGTTGCGGCGGAAGTAGCCCCGGTGCCACTCCTCCGCGAGCACGAAGTTGGTGAGCGGAACCACCTCGGTCACGATGGGCGCGGGAAAGACGCCGTCGGCGGCCAGGTCGCGGACCAGCGCTTCGGCGATGTCCCGCTGCGAATCGTCGTGCCAGAAGATCGCCGAGCGGTACTGGGTGCCGACATCAGCGCCCTGGCGATTGAGGGTCGTCGGGTCGTGGAAGGCGAAGAACACCTCGAGCAGATCGCGATAACCGAGCACCTGCGGATCAAAGGTGACCTGTGTGACCTCGGCATGGCCGGTCGCCCCGGTGCAGACTTCCTCGTAGCGAACGGGTCCCTCGCGGCCACCCGAGTAGCCCGGGACGACCGACTCGACGCCCCTCAGCCGCTCGAACACGGCCTCGAGACACCAGAAACAGCCACCCGCCAGCGTCGCCACCTCGTGCTTCGTCACGCCCGTCCCCCATTCCGTCATGCGCGGCCGAAGGAGCCGCGACTCCACCTTGCAGATGCTTTCGGGCCGGACGCGGCTGCGACAAAAAACGAGCCGCCCCCGCCGGTGGGGCGGGGGCGGCCGCTTCGTGCGCCGGAGCGCGCGAAGGAACTACTTGTACAGGCTCTTCACACGACCCCACGAGGTGTTCTGCGTCGGCACGACCTGGAGGTTGTCGTAGCAGACGTTGCTCCACGTGGCGCGCACGAACGAGCTGAAGTTGTTCGGATCGAGACGCGGCTGCACGAAGCCGCCCGCGCTCGCCGGATCGAGGATGCCCCACAGGCCGTGCGGCGGATCCTCGTTCACGTTGCCCTCGTCGAGCAGCAGCCACGGCGTGGTGTAGGTGTTGCCCTGGTAGGTGACCGAGTACTGCACCCGCCCGGGGTACGAGGCCGACGGACCGGTCGGGCCCGACGTGTAGCTCATCTCGAGGTGGATCGTCTCGCCCGCGACGTAGTGGAGCGCCGAGCCCCAGTAGTTGTGCGAGTCCGCCGGGTTGGTCCAGGTCACGAACGGCATCCGGCCGCCGAACGCCGCGATCTCACCGTCCGGGACACGGACGTTGATACGGCCGTCGGCGATGAACCACCAGGGCGCGATGTTGATGCCCGCCTCGCCGCCGTTGGCGTCGTTCGCGGTGATCACCAGGTCGGCGCAGAAGTGGAAGTTCGAGTTGTTGTGGAAGACAGCCGGCGTCGCGCCCCCGTCTTCCGAGAACCGCCACACGTGCAGGTTCGCGAAGCCGGAACACGGCAGCACCGAATCGTCGATGTAGAACGACGACGGGTAGCTGCCGCCCGTCGTCACCGTGGACGCGGGGCAGTCGTTGAAGATGCGGAGGGTGTAATTGACGCCGTTGGGATTCGGCGTCTGCGCCTGGGCGACCGAAGCGATCGCCAGCAGCGCCAGCGCTGCGAGGATGTGGTAACCGATCCGCTTCATGGGGACCTCTCCTCCTGGTGGGGGTGAACTGCTGCGGATCCTGCTGTGTTGGCTTCGCTGGTGCACGCGAACGCCGGGGGCCTCGTTCGCAAGTCCCTGCCGGTGAAAACGATTACATGGGAGGCTTGGCACGGTCAACGAAAAGTCCAATGAAAATGCATTGATGACTGTTACATACAGAGTTTTCCAGGGGCATCCTTCCGCGTCAGTTCGGCCTGGACGGTGCAGCTCCGGGCTGGGCGTCCGGCGACCTCCCCGACGGCCTGCGGGCTCCCAGCTCCACTTCGACCCAGTGCTGCTTACCGTCACCCGCGAGTGGCAGCCGCAGCTCTCCGGAGTGCACGGCCACCGGCGCTCCATCGAGGCTGGCCGAAACGACTTCGGCCGCCGAGCCGGACGGGTTCCGGACCTCGAACTCGTACGACTCCCCGCTGCCCGGGACGCGCCAGCTCAGCCGGAAGCCGGGCCATTCGTCCGGAACGCACGGCCGAAGGCTCAGGATGGCGCCCTCGCGCTTCAGCCCCAGCAGCGACTCGAGCGCGACCCGCAGCATCCAGCCCGCCGAGCCCGTGTACCAGGTCCATCCGCCGCGACCGACGTGGGGTGGCTCGCCGTAGACGTCGGCGACGATCACGTAGGGCTCCGTGCGGTAGCGGGCGACGCCCTCGGGCGTCCGAGCGTGGCTCACCGGGCTGAGCATCGCGAGCAGCTCCGCCGTCCGGTCGCGCGCACCGAGCTCGGCCAGCGCCTTCACGAACCAGAGCGCCGCGTGCGTGTACTGCCCGCCGTTCTCCCGCACGCCGGCCACGTAGCCCTTGATGTAGCCGGGATCGTGCGGCGTGTCCTTGAAGGGCGGCGTGAGCAGCCGGATGAGCCCGCCCTCGCGATCCACCAGCTCGCGTTCGGCCGCCGCCATCGCCTGCGTCGCACGCCCAAGCGGCGCTGCGCCGGAGATCACCGCCCAGGCCTGCGCGAGGCCGTCGATGCGGCACTCGTCCCCCTGCTTCGATCCGAGCGGCGTCCCGTCGTCGTAATAGGCGCGCCGGTACCACTCGCCGTCCCAGCCCCCGGCCTCGAGCGCGTCGCGCAGCCGCTCGCGGCACGCCGCGTAGCGCGCCGCCCGTTCGCTGTCGCCGCGCCGCTCGGCGAGCGGCGCGAAGTCGCCGAGGATGGCGTACAGGAAGAAGCCCATCCACACGCTCTCCCCCCGGCCTTCGCGGCCGACGCGGTTCATGCCGTCGTTCCAGTCACCCGAACCGAACAGCGGCAGGCCGTGCGAACCCGTCACGAGCGAGCGGTCCACGGCGCGGCAGCAGTGCTCGTACACGTCGGAGGTGCGGCCGGAGTCGCGCGGCGCGAGGAAGACCTCGTCCTCGCCTTCGGCGAGCGGCGGCGCGACCAGCCAGCGGGCGGGCTCGTCGAGCACGCTCCAGTCGCCCGTGGTCTTCACGTAGAACGCCGTCAGATACGGAAGCCACAGCAGGTCGTCGGCGAAGCGGGTGCGCAAGCCGCGCGAGAGCGGCGGGTGCCACCAGTGCAGGACGTCACCCTCGAGGAATTGGTGGGCCGCGTGCAGCACGATCTGCGCGCGGGCGAGGTCGGGGCGCAGCGCCACCAGCGAGCTGGCGTCCTGCAGCTGGTCGCGGAATCCGAACGCGCCGCCCGACTGGTAGAAGGCCGTGCGTCCCCAGATCCGGCACGACAGCGTCTGGTAGGCCAGCCAGCCGTTGACCATGAGATCCAGCTCCGGCGCGGGCGTCTCGATGCGGACCCCCGCGACCAGTTCCCTCCAGAACGCCTGCGCTGCCTCGAGCGCCTGCCGGACCGCGTCCGGCCCGCGCAGGCGGCGCACGATCGCCCGCGCTTCGTCCGCGTCGGCCGCGTCGCCGAGCAGGAACGACCACTCGACCGTCTCCCCGGGGGCCACCGTGCGGGTCACGCGTTCGGCGAAGCACGGCTCGCCCGTGCGGCCCGCGCGTCCGTCGAGCGCGTCGCCCGAGGCGACCGCCACCGGCACGGCGATCCCGCGATCGCCGAGGAACGCCTCCCGGTCGCAGGTGGTCTCGCGTGTGGCGCCCTCCGGAGCGACGCACGCGGCGAACGCGTGACGCCCGGCGAACTCGCCCGCCGCGGGATTGCGCGCCAGCAGCATCCGTTCGGCCTCGTCGTGAGCGGTCGTCACGAACCGCGCGCTTTCGCCGGCGAGCGTGCCGAGCACGAGCCGCTGGTAGGCGTACGCGGAAAGCCGGCGCGGCCGGCCCGAACGGTTCGTGACCCGCAGTCGCGTGGCCCGCACGCTGGAGTGCGAGTCGGCGAAGGTGCACACCTCCTGCGCGAGCCCCGAGCACTCGAGGCGGAAGATCGTGTAGCCGAAGCCGTGGCGCGCCTCGTAGTCGGCCGGAGCGGGCGAGGGCCCCGGCGTCGGCGACCAGAAGGCGCCCGAGTCCTCGTCGCGCAGCCACAGCGCTTCGCCGTGCGGGTCGAGCAGCGGGTCGTTGTTCCAGGGCGTCAGCCGGTGCTCGCGGCTGTTGACGCTCCAGGTGTTGGCCGATCCGGACTCGCTGACGAGAAAGCCGAAGCGCTCGTTCGCGATCACGTTGACCCACGGCAGGGGCGGCCGGCGATGCCCGCGGCCGGGCTGGTACGGCATGCGCACGACGTACTCGCGGCCGTCGGCGCTGAAACCGCCGAATCCGTTCCACTCCCGCAGCGGCTCGGACGCGTGCTTCGGCCCGTCGTCCGCCGGGGGCGGCGCGGGCGAGGCCATCCGGCGTGCGATCCGCTCGGCGGATCGAACTTCGTCGCCGGCCGCGACCGGCCCGGCGTCGAGCACCGCGCTCGCGGACGCGGTCAGCCAGGCGCGCTCCCCCGCTTCCAGCGCATCGAGCGCGACCAGCTTCACGCCCTCCGGCGCGGAGTGTGCGAGCCGACCCGTGTGGGCGAGCGCGACCTCGAGGTCGAGCCCCAGCGCCGCCCAGTAGCGTGCCGCGCGGCCCAGCTCATCGAGGGGCGGCGTGACGTGCCCGGCCTGCTCGCGCGCCAGCACGAGCGGGTGTCCGGCGCGAAGGCCGAGACGAGACCTCAAGTCCTCTCCACCGGCGAGCCCGGCGAGTTCCTCCCCGGCGCCGCGCAGGCCCGGGTGACCGTACAGCGCCGCCGCGGCCAGCGCCTGCAGCGACTCGGCCGCGGGGGCCGGCAGCGCGAGCGCGCGAAGTTCCTCGCGGGCGCACGAAGCGGCGCGCGCGAACGTGCCGACCGGCCGGCGCCCCTCCCGCCAGCGCCGGGCGAGCGCGAGCGCGCCGCTCCGGTCCGCCGCGACGCCGAGCACGAACGTCAGCTCGGCGCGCGAGCCCGGCGCCAGTTCGACGCGGCGCCGCAGCGCGAGCACAGGATCGAGCACGCTGCCGGTCGTGCCCGAGAGCGGCGCGCCGGTGGCGAGGACTTCGGGCAGCGCGCCGGCGGCCACGCGGCCGGTGAAGCGTGCACGGTCGGTCTCGAACCCGGTCGGGCCCGGCTCGATCAGCGCGTGCACGAGCCAGGGGAAGGATTCACCGGCGCCGCGCGGACGGCGGCGTGCGAGCAGCGCGTTCGCTTCCGGGTCGTACTCGGTCTGGATGAACAGCTTCGAGAACGCGGGATGCGCCGCGTCCGCGGCCGGAACGTGCAGCACGACCTCCGCGAAAGAGGTCAGCTCGAGCGTCACGTGGCGCTGCGTCCGGTTGACCAGCATCACCCGCCGCAGTTCGGCGTCGGCGTCGGGGACGACGCACACGTCGAGCCGTGCCGAGATCCCTCCCTCCTCCCGCACGATCGAGCACCGGCCCGGGCGCCATGCCGTGTGGTAGTGCCCGGGCGCGGCCGTCGCGCCGGCGCCGATCGTGAACGGCGCTCCGCCCGCGAGGTCACGCACCCAGAAGACGAGGCCCGAAGCGTCCTCGAGTCGGTCGGCGTTCCAGCGCGTGAGCGCGAGGCCGGCGACGGACGACCGGCCGCCGCCGTCGCGCGTGAGCAGCACCGTGTAACGGCCGTTCGAGAGGAAGCGCCCTCCCGGCGTGCGCGTGCGAATGCGCGGCCCCGAGGCCGGGGCCTCGCGTGCTCCCACCATGTCCAGGCTCATCGCCGGACGAACCGGACGTGCGACGGGCGAAGGGTGCGCCTCATGGCAGCAGCGTCACCTTGCGCAGGTACGGCTGACCGTCCACCGCGAGCCGGCACAGGTAGACGCCGGCGGGAAGCGTGCGTCCGTCGAGGCTCAGTTCGTGCTCGCCGGGCCCGCGTTCGCCGTCCGCCAGCGTCTCCACGTGGCGCCCGAGCGCGTCGTAGACGTCCATGCGCACGCGAGCCGCGCGGGGCAGGCGGAAGCGCAGCAGCGAGGCGCCGCGCGCCGGGTTCGGATGAGACGAGAAGCGGACCTCTCCCCCACCGGCGAGCGGGGGATCGTCCACGCCCGTGGGCAGGAGCGCGAAGCCGGCCGCGGTGAGGCCGCGCTGGATGTCGGCGTTGCCCATGAAGCGCGCCCACACCATGTCGTTCCGCCAGTTCTCGATCATCATCACGATCGGGCCCTGGTCGATGCCGAGAACCGCGGTGGTGAACCACTGGGACTTGACGGGATTGAAGGCGTCCCCGAAACCGTACGGACCGTAGAACGGATACACGCGGCCCTCGAAGACCGAGTTGCGGTGCGTCCACATGTTGAGAATGCACCGCCACACCGAATCGGGCGCGAACGGCAGCGAGCTGATGGCCGCGGTCGGCGCGATCGTGCCGTTGTCGAACCCGGACGGCGCGCCGTGGGCGGCGTAGCCCGAAACCGGATCGTCGCAGGCCGTGAAGCCCCACAGCGAGTCGCTCTCGCCGAGGTTGTACGCGGGATTTCCGGTGAACTGCCACAGGCGGTCCTGCAGTCGCGCGTAGGCGATCTGCCCGAGCGTCGCCTTGCGCGAGTTCTCGAAGTAGGTGCTGCCGCGAAACGTCATGTACGGGTCGCGGATGTGCCGGAAGTCGATCCAGCAGTGCGAGTACTGGTGGCCGAAGAGCGGCGGGAAGGTGACGTAGTAGCCCACGTCCGCCCCCGCCGGGTTGGTCCAGCCGTAGGAGCTGCACCAGAAGTTCCAGTCCGAGGCCGGCACGGGATGCGTGGGCGAGCCGAGCGCGAGGATGTAGAGGATCATCGCCTCGTTGTAGCCCGTCCAGCGGTTGCCGAGAAAGCCGCTCGCCGGCTGCCAGCCCATGGTCAGCCCGGGGCCGTTGTTGCGCGCCCAGTCCCAGTCCGCACGCCAGGTGATCGAATCGGCGAGCGCGCGAATCTGGACGTCGGCGGGATCCACGGTGGAGAAATATTCGCGCGCGTGGAGGATGCCGGCGAACAACAGCGCGGTATCGATCGTGGAGAGCTCCGAGTTCCACGTCCGCCGGGCCGTGCTCATGTCGAGCCAGTGATAGAAGAGGCCCTTGTACCCGATCGTCCCGTCGGTGCCCGGACCCTGCGGCCCGGTCCAGAAGGTCTGCAGCGTCGTCAGCACCCGGGAGCGCGCGGCCTCGCGCGTGATCCAGCCGTGGTCCACCGCGATGCACAGCGCGCTCAGGCCGAAGCCGGTCGCCGCGATGCTGCTGACCGAACCCGGGGTGTTGCGATCCTTGACCAGCCCGTTCGCGGGGTTGGCCTCGTTCCAGAAATAAAGGAAGCCACGGTACTGGAGCGAATCGAGCACGGCCACGTCGATGGCCGCGCGCGCGGTTCCGGGAAGTGCGAGCAGGGCGAGGAGTGCGAGAACGGCGCGACGCATGTTTCGGGCTCCGGCGGGCCGCGGCCCGCGAGGTTCGGGGGGTGCGTTCAAAGTCCCACGGCCACGGTGAACCGGTGCGAGCCGCCGAGGCGGCCCTGGTCGGCCCACGCGTAGTCGAATCGGTAGGTGACGGCCTCGTAGCGCGCCCGCAGGCCCGCGCCGAGGGTGATGCCGGTTTCGGAATCGCGCAGAAACAGGTTCTGCCAGCCGGCGCGGACGGCGATCAGGTCCTTGTGCGAAAGCTCGGCGCCGAGGCTGACGCTTTCGGCGTTGTCGTTGGGGTGGAACGCGTCCGCGACGAGCATCAGGCGGTGGACGTCGCTGAGCCGCACCGGCAGCCCAACGCCGACACGGAACAGCACCGGAACGGCGAAGGAATCGGTGAAGCGTTCGGCGGGCAGCGTGCTGTTGTCGCCGTTCTGTCCGGGCACGTTGTCGTAGGTGAACCGCAGGTCGCGGCCGGCGAAGCCGCCGCGCGTGCCGAAGTTCGAGAGGCTGGCCGCGATGCGCATGCCGTCGTCCGAGACGCGGTACAACGTGCCGAAGTTGAACGTGAACGTGGAGGCCGAAGTGTGCCAGATGGTCTCCTGCGCCCAGTTCACCTGCCCGCCGGCCGCGAAGCGGAGCGACACCTGCCGGCCGTAGCCGACCGACAGCGCGACGTCGTTGACGCTGAAGCGCTCGCCCGTCCCGAGCGGGGCGTCCACCGTGCGCACGTCCATTTCGCCGGAGTTGAGCGACGTGACGGTGCCGTAGACGGCGCCCAGGCTTCCGACCGGAATCGCGACGCCCGCCCAGTCGTGGGTGATGCCGGCGAACCACGCGTTGTGCGAGAACACCGCCTCGATCCCGCCGACGTGGCCGATGGACGCCGGGTTGTAGTAGGTGCCGCGCAGACCGTCGTACAGCGTGGCGCCCGCGTTGCCCATGCCGGCCACCCGCGCGTCGGGCTCGATGAGCATGAACTGACCGATGGTCGTGCCGGTGTTCGTCTGCGCTCCGGCGCCGCCGGCCACCAGCGTCAGGGCGAACCAGGCGGTGAGGACTCGACGGGTGCCGCCGTGCGCCGCGCTCACTTGATCACCGCGAACTTGCCGACGTAGGTGCCGAGCCCGGGCGCCTCGACGTGGTAGACGTACAGCCCCGGGGCCACGTCGAGGTTGTCCCGCGTTCGCAGGTCCCACGGCACGTAACCGTCCAGCGACCCGTCCTGCCGGAGCGTCCGCACGAGGTCGCCGTGCACCGTGTAGATGCGCACCAGCCCCCCTTGCGGAATCGAGCGGAACTCCATGCGCCGCTCGCCGCGCCCCGAACTCGCGAAGCGCTGGGGCTCGAAGCTGGCCGCTCCGACGTAGGGGTTCGGAACGACGTACGGCTTGCGTTGCCAGTCGGCGGTCGCGGCGGCGCCATTCACCCGCTGGCCGGCGGTCGTGAAGGTGAAGACGTCGTCCACGGTCAGCGGCGGCTGGACGTCGAGCCGGTACACGTCACCGAGCCGCGGCTTGACGAGTCCGGCCAGCGAGGCGGGATCGAGCGTGAGCCGCCACGTGGGCCGCGGCGTCGGGTCGCCGGGCTGGTAGGTCTCGACCTCGATGTACTCGGCAGCCTGGTTCAGCGTGCCGTCCTTCGCCAGCGCGCCCTGCTTGAGGTCGCGGAAGCGGAAGCGAAGCCGGACGTCGCCCTGCGGCGTGCGGGCGAAGACCTGGAAGCGCGCGACGTTGGTCGTCTCCGCATTGCTGGGCTGGGCGCCGAGGATGATGCCCGTGTCGCGCACCGCGTCGTCGAAGACGACGTACAGGTCGTACGGGTAGCCGGGCCGGCGCAGGTTCGGGTCCAGCGCCGGCGCGAAGCCGCCGGCGTTGACGCGGATCCTCGCCGTCGTCGCGCTGCCGGGCTGCCATGCGGAGGTGGAGTCCACGACGACCACCTGCGGCGCCGTCTCGACGACCGGCAGCAGGCCCGCCCCGACCGGGCCGACGCCCGCGCCGAGCAGATCGCCGCCGCTCTCGAACAGCAGTTCGTGCGCGGTGCTGTCGCGCAGCCAGTAGCGCTGCGCCCGCACGCTGTCGGGGTCGGCGTGGAAACCGAGCGCGAACAGGTGCCCGTCGGGCACCTGATTCGAGTTCACGACCTCGAGCCGCACGCTTCCGTTGCCCTCTCCGACGGAGTGGCCCGCCGCGGTCGTGCTCGCCGGCTCCCAGCCGGCGACCCGCGGCTCGGGCCGCACCGCGACCACGTTCGAGGGCAGGATCAGTCCGCCGCGTGGCGTGCGCGAGACGGGAATCGAGTTCTCGGACGGATAGAACGAGGTCGAGTCCACCCCGGTGTCGAACCCGTAGTCGTAGGCGCAGACGGCGTAGTAGTACTGCTGGCCGTTGGTCACCGTCGTGTCGGTCCAGGTGTGCGTGATGCCGCCGTCGGTGCCGAGCCAGTACTGCACGCCCTCCACCGACAGCCGCGAGTAGCCGAGCCTGCCGTCCACGAGATCGAACTGCGCGATGGGCTGGCCGTTGCCGATCGGCTGTGTGCCCTGGCCGTTGAAGATCTTCTTGGGGTCGAGGAAGTCCGGGTCGGTGGAGCGGTAGATGCGGTATCCCTCGAAGTCGTGGTCGAAGGTGACCGGATCGAGCGAGCGCTCGGCCGCGTCGTCCCAGGTCAGCCTCACGCGCCGGTCGCCGGTCTCCGCGGTGACCGTGGGGCGCGTCGGCGGAATGGCGAACTGATAGTTCGCGTCGTAGATCTGCTGGACCGTGTGCACCGCGGCGCGCAGTTCCGGCAGCGTGCTGCCGTAGGCGAGCGCGAGGCTGAAGCGTTCGTGCTGACCCGGCGCCAGGTCGAAGGGACCGGAGGCGAACAGGAAGGCGATGTTCCAGTTCTCCGCCGCCGCCGAGTCGAAACGCGCCGACGGGTTTCCGTCGGTGAACTGCTCGTACAGCAGCCGCGGCCAGTCCTTGTTGTCCACGTTCGCGAACGTGATGCCGTCCGGTTCGTGGTAGTCGGTGTTGCCGGGGCCCTTGGCGATGCGGTTCATGCGGAAGCCGGTCAGCCCGATCTGGTCGGACTCGTTCAGGTCCGTGCGGTCGAAGTTGGGCTCGCCCTCGGTGGGGACGCCGTCGCCCTCGCCGGTGTCCCCCGTGCCCGCGACGCCGTCCGCGCCGACGTCGCTGATCGCCGCGGTCCAGTCCATGTCCTCGTCACCCGTCCACCAGCGTTCGGCGACGTAGGCCGGGCGCTTCTCGATCGGGCCGTACGCGGCGAAGAACTTGACGGTGTCGTAGTGCGCCTCGACCCAGGCGCGGATCGCTTCCTGCCCGACGATCAGCTGCCCCGGCCCGCCGTCGCGCTTCTCGTCGGTGATGCCGTCGTCGTCGTTGTCGAGGCCGTCCCGCGGCTTGCCCGGTGTCTCGAGGTAGGCGTAGCCGAGGTAGCCGGTCCGGCTGCAGGTGCTGTTCAGATCCACGCCGTGTCCGTGGTCGTCCCACGTGTAGACGAGGTTCAGCCCGAGGGAACGATCGAAGAACGCGTTGTCGTCGTCGGATTCGTAGACCCCGTCGCACGACAGCGACGAGCCGCCCACCCCGGAGTCCATGTACATGCCGAAGACGGCGTCCGGGTAATCGGACGTACCCTCGTTGGTGATGTCGTAGTGCCAGAAGATCACGTTGCCGGCCTGCGGATTCGACCACTGGAAGCCGCGCACCTCGACCTTCAGCCCGAGGCCCCGCCGGCTCAGGTCGGTGGAATCGGGATTGAACGGCAGGATGCTGTAGTACTGGTCGTCCATGACCGTGTAGCTCTCCTGGTCGGCGGCGGGCCGCTTGCCGAAGTAGCCGTCCCAGCTCCCGGACCAGCCCGGATCGTCGGGGTCGTTCAGCCGGTCGGGCCATCGCTCCGGCCAGGTGCGCGGGTCGTGACTCATCGCCGGCGAACGTCCCACGTTGATGAACGGGTCGGGCTGGAAATAACCGGGCCGCGGCTCGAAACGCATTATGCGCCCGAGCTGGTCGAACGCCTGCCGTTCCCGGTAGCCGGTCTCCATCACGTAGCGCCAGGCGCCCGAGCTGTCCCCGACGGCGTGGTAGCGGGTCAGGACGAAGGGCGTGATGCCGTCCGTGTAATTCATGCCGGTGCCGCGGGGCACCTCGGCCGAATGGAAGATGCTGAGGTCCACGTTGCCCGGGTCGGCGGGATAGTCCCCGACCATGCCGAAGTTCCAGAAGCGGGTGCGGATATTGTTGGCGTCGTGGGTGCCCATGCGCTCGGCGGAGATGCTGGCGCGCTGGTCCGGCGGAATGGAAAGAGGCTGAGCTCCGCGTGCGGGCGCGGCCGCGAACGCGGCGAACACCACGGCGCCGAGCAGGACGGCGCGAGCCGCGCGTGGGACGACTGGATTCGGCGTCATGTCACGTTCCTCGTGACGATTCGGGTGAGCCATCATTTCGCCACGTTCAGCGAGAGCCCGACTTCGACGCGGCGCGGACCGTAAAAACGCGTCGGGTCGTCGAGCGTGGCCTTGTCCTTGACCGGGAAGCGCGTGTAGTACGGGTCCCCGGAGCTGGTGAACACGAAACCGTTGAAGAAGCGGGTGTCGAACAGGTTGAACACCCGTCCGAACCAGCGCACACGCGTGCCGAAGAGCGACATGGACTTCTCGCCGCGCAGGTCCGCGAGCATCGAGACGGGCTTGCGTCCCGAGTTGGTCTCGAGACCGCCCGAGAATCCGGCCGAAAGCACCGGCGTGTAGGGCTGGCCGCTCTGCACGCGCAGGATCGCGCTGAGCGAGTAGTCGCCGGGCTTCGACAGCACGGTGGTCAGGTTGAGCGTGTGCCGCTGGTCCCAGTTGAAGGGCACCGAGCGCGGCTCGGCGTCCTCGCCGGCGGCCACGCGGTCGGCGGTCTCGTTCGGATCGCTCGAGTTGCCCTGCGCCGACTGCCAGGTGTAGTCGAGCGTCGCGCTGAGCGGCCCCAGCGCCCGTCGCGTGAGCGTGACGGTCACGCCGGTGACGCTCCCGAAGTCCACGTTCGAGAGCTGGGCGTAGCGCGCGCCGTTGTACGTCTCGAGGATCTTCGTTCCCAGCAAGTCGCGAATGTCCTTGTAGAACGCCGTCACGTCGACGCCGAGGTTCTCGTTCACCGCCTGCTTCCAGCCGAACTGGTACTGCACCGTCCGCTCGGGCCGGATGTCGGGGTTGCCCATCGTGACGATGGGGCTCGTGGCCTGCAGGTCGGAGAGCTGGCGGTAGTCGGCGTTCGTGAAGACGTCGCCGATGCCCGGGAACTGCGAGAAGTGCCCGTAGGCGAAGAACAGGGACGCGCCGTCCGAGATCGGGAACGAGACACCGATGCGCGGCGAGACCGAGACCTTCGGGGTGACGCGCCGGGGGTGCGACTGCGGCACGCCGGTGATCGAGTTGGCCGGGTTCGCCAGATCGCTCGGCAGCGACGCGCGGGCGTCGAAGTAGTCCACGCGCGCGCCGGCGCGCAGCGTCAGGTCGCGCCATTCGATCTCCTCCTGCGCGAAGGCGGCGCCGAGGAACGGTCGGTATTCGATCACGCCCGGGAACCGGGGCGAGTAATCCACGACCCGGTGGATCGTCTGGGCGGCGTTCAACGAGTCCGCGAAGAAGGAGAGGTAGCCGGGCGCGCCGAAGCGCACGTGCGGGGCCTGGAACTCGCCTCCGATCTTGAGCTGTCGCTCCTTCGTCACCTGGTCCACGAACGAGCCCTTCAGCACCACGCCGTTCGTCCGCTGCACGAATCGGCCGAGGTCCACGCCGCCGATCAGCGCGCCGTCCTCGTACTCGGAGTTCAGCGCGAACGGCGCTCCCGCGGCGTCGTAGCGCGGGTCCCAGACGCTCTCGTAGGCGTAGTCGGAGTAGTCCTTGTAGTTCTGCCGCACGCTGAGGGTGTAGAAGCGGTTGGCGGTCAGCGTGTGCGTGAGGTCCATGCCCTGGACCAGCGACAAGGTGTGCTGCTTGCGGAGCCCGTCCGGGTCGAGGCGGTAGGCCCAGTTCGCCTGGCGGGTGTCGGTCACGTTCAGGATGCCCTGCCAGTGAAGCGCGACGTTGCGGATCGAGCTGTTGGAGAGCTTCACGACGCCCGACCACTCGCGCGAGGTGCCGAGCGCGACCTCCCCGCCGTCGCCGTGCGGGTCGGCCCGCCGGACGCTGTCCACCGACGATCCGGCGTAGGGACGGTGAAAGATCGTGTCGGTCGGCACGAAGCGGCGCTCGCCGCGGATCCAGCCGTCGTCCAGGAAGCGCCGGGCGCTCAGCAGGTAGGTCGTGTGGGGCAGGAAGGTGGGCCCGTCGGCGCTCGCCTGGAAGCTGAGCTGCGACGCCGGGCGAAGCCCCGGCGCGACGATGCGGCCGGCCGATCCCGCGTACACGGGCTGGCCGGAATAGACCTCGGCGTCCCAGTGGAACTTCTCGCCACCGCGCCGCAGCACGGCGTTCACCACGCCGCTCATCGCCTGACCGTACTCGGCGTCGAACGTGCCGCTGATGACCTGGACCTCCTCGAGGATCGAGCGGTCCAGGCGCAGGGTGGACTTGTTGTCGTAGGCGTTGTTCACCGAAACGCCGTCCACCTGATACTGCACCTCGCCGACGCGGCCGCCGCGGAAATGGCCGTCCACCACCCCGGCCTGCAGGTTCACGATGTCCTGCAGCTCCTGCACGGGCAGCGACTCGAGTTTCTGTCGCGAAACGGTGGCGATGTTGCTCGTGCGATTGGTCTCGATGATCGGCCGCCGTGCGCTGACGACCACGCCCTCGATGGCGACGGCCTGCTCCTTCAGGGCGATGTCCAGCCGGGTCGTGGCGTCGGCGTTCACCTCGACTCCCTGGATCGTCGTGGGCGCGTAGCCGAGCACCGCCGCCTTCACGTCGAAGACCCCGGCCGGGACGTTGATGATCGTGAACCGCCCCTGATCGTCGCTCATCCCTCCGAGGTGCTGCCCGATCACGATCACGTTGACGCCAGTCAGCGGCTCCTTCTTCTCGTTCGTGATCACGCCGGCGATCTTGCCGGTCGTGCCCGCGAGCGCGGTGGTGGCGAAGCACGCGAGCGCCAGCGTGGCCGCGAATCGCCGTCCCCCCTTCTTCCAGCATTCCATGGCGGGAAGCCCCCGGATTGCGAACGACCGGCGCCGCCGGGCGTTCGCCGGACCCGTGGGTCCGGCGAACGACCAGCGTCGCCGAGGACGACTACTGAAGCACCATCATCTTGCCGGCCAGCGTTCCCTGCTTCGCGCCGGTCCGGGCGTCCTGCATCGTCAGGCGGTACAGGTAAACGCCGGAGCGGGTCGCGAACGACGGCACCGCCGCCTGGCGGGAGCCGGCCGCCTGCACGCCGAGGTCGCGCGAAGCGACCACGCGGCCCTGCAGGTCGAAGACCTCGAGGCTCACGCGCGCCGCCGCGGGCAGCGAGTAACGCACCGTGGTTCCGCGCCGGAACGGGTTCGGGAAGGCGCCCGCGAGCTCCAGCCGCGAGGGCACCTCGTCGCCGACGCCCGTCGTGACGTACTGGTTCGGATCCATGAAGGCGACGCACGGACCGTCGAGGTACTCACGCTCGCGGAAGAACCACGTGCGCGTGCCGTAGCTGTCCGTGATCGGGCTGTAGGAATCGCCGTCGTAGTAGGTGATCCCGAAGTACAGCGCCCGATCGCCGAGATCGGCCGGGTAGCCGAGCGCCGTCAGGTCGATCGAGAGTTCGGCCGTGTAGCCCGCGTCGGTGTCCACGCCGAGCGTGTCCACCGTCGTGCCGGGCTTGAGCTGGAGCGCCACCTGCACGGCATTCAGGCTGTCCTGCAGGTACGGCAGGTCGAACACGCGGACCATGGAGCCGCCGGGCCCGACGCGGAACCCGCAGGCCCAGCTCTTCAGGTTGTTGTCGCTGAAACGCCGGACGCGGTCGTTGATGCTGACGTTGAACCCGTCCCAGCGATCCTCGGCCAGGACGTCCTGGACGACCTGGTCGTTCACGTCGAACGACAGGTAGAGCTTCGTGCCCTTGAAGAAGTACTTCACGGTCGCGTCGCCGGGGTCGGCGACGAACGCGGCACCGCCGTTGCCGTTGACCTCGGCCTGATACTGGCCCGAACGCCACGGTCCCGTTCCCGGGTAGGAGTCCAGCAGGGCGAGGTCGTCGTAGCGGATCGCGAGGCTCGGCGCGTTGATCCACGCGGCGTCGCCCAGCGTGCCGTCGATGGCCGGCTCGGCGATCAGGTTGCCGAGGTTTCGGACGATCAGGTCGGGACCGGCCGCCGGCACGGGGCCGGAGGCGATGGTCACGTCGGGGCGGCAGTGGATCTTGACGTCGCCGTACCAGTACGCGTTGCCCCACGGGCCCTGGATCCACGAGCGGTTGACCGCGAAGCGGAAGAAGTTCGCGAGCGGCCAGTACCAGTCGCAGTCGTACACCGAGGCGTTCCACTCGACCACGTCGCCCTCGGGGCGGGTGATGTCGTAGCCGTTCAGCGGCATGTCGCAGCGCATCTCGACCGTGTAGCCGGCGTCGGCGGTCGTGTCGCTGTTGACCTTGCCGAGCCAGGTCACGCGCGCGTCCCACGCCTGCAGCTGCGTCGGCGTGGGAGGCGTGTCGGGGGTGCGCCACGCGCCGTACATCGTCGGGGCATGGTCCACGGCGCTCGGGTTCGGGTCGCCGGTGTCGTTCGCCCACCACGAGATGAATTGCTCGCCCGGCGTGGCGGGACGCGAGCCGTTCGCGTGGTTCTTGATGGACATGAGCAGTCCGTCGAAGCGGTTGAAGAGGTTCGAGCCGCCGATCGAGCTGTCACGCACCGTCGCGCACATCCACAGCTGGTCCCCGACCGTCAGGAAGCGGAACACCGCGTAGGTCCGGTCCGTGGCCGGAAACCCGCCCTCGTCCTTCCAGCCGCTGCCCGGAATGCCGTTGTCGAGCGGATAGCGGACGAGCACGGACTCGGCCTGCGCCCACTCCGGCTCGTTCATGTAGCCGTCGAGCGTCAGCGTCGCGCCGTTCGTGCTGCGCGCCCACATCGAATCGTACCGCTGGAACTGTGCGTGGCTCGGCAGGACCGTCGCCAGAGCGGCGCCGGCCGTCAGCACCGCCACGAGTACCCCTCTCTTCATGGTCCTTACCTCCCTCCGGTGTAGGTGAAAGCGAATCGTGGGTTCGTAACCATCAGGCTGGAGCGCCGTCGCCGCCCGGCGCGCCGCGCCCTTCCCGCAACGAGGGTGACGCCGCGGGCCGCGGGCCATGACGCCGCCGGGCGGGAACTGCGGCGGCCGCCGGACGCCCCGCCCCGCAGGAAGCCCGCACGACCACGCGCGTGGGCAGCACCTCGTGAAGCACCTCGGCGGGCCGGCGCGCGCGCGCGAACGGCAGCAGCTTGAGCAGGGCGCGCGTTCCCAGCTCGCAGGCATCCACGTCCACGGTCGTCAGTGCCGGTGTCAGATAGCGGGCGATGGCGATGTCGTCGAAGCCGCACACGGCCAGTTCGCCCGGCACGTTCACGCCGGCTTCGCGCGCCGCGGCGAGCAGGCCGGCGGCCATGTAGTCGTTCGCCGCGAAGACCGCGGTCGGGCGCGTGTCGAGCGCGAACAGCCGCCCGGCCGCGGCGAAGCCGGCGGACTCGCTGAAATCGCCCTCCAGTTCCAGCTCGGGGGCCGCCTCGAGTCCGGCGTCGTGCAGGGCCTGCCGCCAGCCGCGGCGGCGCTCCTCGGCGTCGGAGTTCGAGACGGGGCCGCGCAGGATCGCGATCCGGCGGTGTCCGAGGCGCGCGAGGTGCGTGACCGCGGCGTGCGCGCCGTCGAAGTTCGCGACCGCGAGCGACGCGCACTCGAGCGCGATCGGTCCCGGGTTCAGCAGCACGACCGGGAAGCGCGTCGAAAAATCCTGGATCGCCTCGGTCGCGTCGGCGTCCGGCGCCATGACGATGAGCCCGTCAATGCGGCCTCGCAGCGCGCGCACGGCGCTGACGAGCGTCTCGGCGCTCGCGTGCGAGCTGGAGACGAGCACCTGGAACTTCTCTCGCCGCGCCGCCAGATCGATGCCGCGGATGACCTCGGAAAAGAACTCGCCGTACAGGTCGGGCAGCAGCACGCCGATCGCGCTCGTGCGATGGGTGATCAGACTGCGCGCGGCGCTGTTGGGCCAGTAGTCGAGCCGCGACGCGACCCCGCGCACGTGCTCGCAGGTGTCGGGGCGCACGAGCGACGACTGGTTGAAGACCCGGGAGACGGTCGCGATCGAGACTCCGGCTTCGCGCGCGACGTCACGAATGGTGGCCACGGAACTGCCCCCGCCAAGATGGGGTGGACCTGGGTTGTGATCGGGTGCGCTCGCGCGAGGGCCTGCCGGTGACGCGCGAACGATGAAAACGATTACATGGACCGCATGGCGTTGTAAAGCGCCACTTGCGCGGGCGGCCGAAATGGGGCGCGAACCCGACCCGTCGGCGTCCTCGCGGCGGCCTTCATCGCCCTGTGCCGGAAGTTCTTGGCCCGTCGCGCACGGGCAGCGCGCGAGCCCCATCCCCGGGCCCACCCTGGCCGACCGTTGGACGCTTCGCCGAGCCCCACCCTATCCTGCTGCGCGTGTCTGTAACCGTTTTCGCCTGACGCATCCCCTCAAACCGACTTCGATCGCCCCCAAGGACCGAGCCGAGTGCCGCCACCGAACGAGTTTCCCGAAGGTTTCCTGTGGGGAGCGGCGACGTCCGCGTACCAGATCGAAGGCTCGCCGCTGGCGGACGGCGCCGGCGCCAGCATCTGGCACCGCTTCACGCACCTGCCGGGCAGGACCGCGAACGGCGACACCGGCGACGTCGCGTGCGATCACTACCGGCGCTGGGAGTCCGACGTCGAGCTGATGCGCTCCCTGGGCCTGGCGGCGTACCGCTTCAGCATCTCGTGGTCGCGCGTGCTGCCGGAGGGCCGCGGGCGTGTGAACGCGAAGGGCCTGGATTTCTACTCCCGCCTCGTGGACCGCCTTCTCGAGCGCGGGATCCAGCCGAGCGTCACGCTCTACCACTGGGACCTGCCCGCCGCCCTCGACGATCTCGGCGGCTGGTTGTCGCCGGACTCGCCCGGGTGGTTCGCCGATTACGCGAAGGTGATCTTCGAAGCGCTCGGCGACCGCGTGCCGATGTGGGCGACCCTCAACGAACCGTGGGTGATCGTGGACGCGGGCTACCTGCACGGCGTCAACGCGCCGGGGCACGCCAGCGTCGCCGAGGCCCCGCGGGCCGCGCGCCACCTGCTGCTCGCGCACGGCGCCGCCGTGGCGACCTACCGCGCCGGCGGCTGGCCTCACCGGATCGGCCTCGTCGTCAACCTCGAACCCAAGGACCCGGCCTCCAACTCGGCGGAGGATCTGGCCGCCACCGCGCGCGCGCACGCCTACTTCAACGAACAGTTCCTGGATCCGGTCCTGCTCGGTCGGGACACTCCCGCGCTCGCCCCGATCTACGGAGAACACTGGCGGCCGTGGAGCGCCGAGGAACTCGCGCGCGTCTCGCGGCCGATCGACTTCGTGGGCGTGAACTGGTACACGCGCGCGCTCACGCGTCACGACCCCGCGCGCCCGCCCGTCTTCGACGCGCGCGTCGTTCCCGAAGGCGCCGTGCGCATGACCACCGGCTGGGAGTACCACCCGCAGAGCCTCGAGCGCACGCTGTTGTGGATTCGCGAGCGCTACGGAGACGTGCCCCTTTACGTCACCGAGAACGGCGGCGCGTTCCCCGACCCGACGGTCGCGCCCGCCGGCGGTGTGGACGACCCGCTGCGGGTCGAGAGCTTCCGCGGCCACCTGCGCGCGTGCCGCGCCGCCATCGCCCGGGGCGTGGACCTGCGCGGCTACTTCGCCTGGTCGCTCATGGACAACCTCGAGTGGAGCTCGGGATTCACGCAGCGATTCGGCATCGTGCACGTGAACTTCGCCACCCAGCAGCGCACCGTGAAGGCGAGCGGCGGGCTGTTCCGCGAGGTGATCCGCACGAACGGCGCGGTGATCGGGGACTGAGGCGCGGCGTCAGCGCCCCGCCGGCGCCTTCCGCCGGCGCGCCGCCGGGCCTTCCCACGTCACCTCGGCCGGCAGGGCGCGCACGGTGAGGACCGGCGCCAGCGTCACCGGCCGCGCCGAGCGGGTCGCCGAAGCGGTCGCGCTCCAGCCCCGCGGCAGCGGGGGCAGCGGCACCTGGAGCCCGCCCGGCGGCACGCGCAGGGCCGTCGCCTCGAGCGACAGCACCACGCGCTCGCGCCCGCGCCCCGCGGGCTCGCGGCGCAGGGAGTACGAGAGCGGTCCCCAGCGCGTGTTCAGCCCGCGTACGACCACGCCGGAGTCGGCGAGCCACTCGCTCGGCACGCCGGCGGCGATCACCAGCGAGGAGTCCCGCTCGCGCTCGTAGGCGAGCATCGTGATCACCGCGCGCGCGAAGTCCGTGCCGACCCACGTGTGCGGCATGTCGCCGATGAACTTCTCGCGCCGCTCGCCGTTCCACACGACCTCGGCCCAGTGTTCGAAACCCGGCGGGCGGCGGTCCCTCATGAACCACGCCAGCGCCGTCTGCGCGCGATCGCGCCAGCCGAGCCGCACGAACGCGCCGACGTTGCGCCACTCGTAGGGCGTGTAGGCGTCCCACGGCTCGCGGCCGAGCCGGCGGCGCTCGAAGTTCCCCCAGTAAATTTCGAACGTCCGGCGCAGCGCCGAATCGGGCAGGACGTCCTCGGCGTTGACGGGGTCGAGCGCGATCGAGGTGGAGGTGGCGTCGAAATCGCCCAGGTCGGCGCAGCCGGCGAGCCAGTCAATGCGCTTCTCGCGCATCGTCGCGCGGTACGAGGCGACGAGGTCCCGGGTGAACGTGTCGCGCGAGGCTTCGATCCGCGCGCGGTCCGGCAATCCCAGCTGCCCGGCGAGCCAGGCGGCGTCCTTGTAACCGCGCAGCGCGAACAGGTCGTCCCAGTAGGAGTGCATCGGCTTCGCGGAGTAGCCCTCATGGCTGATGGACGGCGGCAGCAGTCCGAAGAAGCGCGCGTTCTCGGGCGAGCGCCACTGCGGGCCGCGCCGCTGGGCGCGCAGGGTGTCCAGCCAGGCGACCGCCGCCGCGACGTGCGGCCACATGCGCCGCGCCAGATCGAGATCCCCGGTGAAGCGCGTGTACTCGGCGATCAGGTACACCAGCTCGCCGTGGCTGTCGTTCTCGGGAACCGGATCGGCGCCGCGCCGGTCGGCGCAGCAGGGCACCTTTCCGTTCGCGTACTGGAACGGCGCGAACCACTCGATGAACTCGCGCACGGCGCGGGTCTCGCCGAGGCGCAGCAGCGCCGACGAGGTCAGGCAGCCGTCGCGAATCCACGAGCGCTCGTACGAGCGCGACCCCGGCTGGATCGCGGGACCGTCGCGGTTGACGAGCACCCAGCCGAGCTGCGCCTTGAGGGCGTTCACGACCTCGAGCGCCGCGGGCACGCGGATCGTCACGCGGTCGAGCCGCGCGCGCCAGGCGGCTTCCGCCTGCCGCTGCGTGCGCGACGCCCAGGCCAGCGCTCCGGCGTCGTCGGCGAAGGCGCGCGGCGCGGGCGGACCGTGCAACGGCACGAGGATCGCCACTTCGCGCTCCTCCCCCGGCGCGAGCGACAAGGCGTACTCGAGCGCGCCCGAGGCGAGGGCGGTCGAATCGGTGACCGCGCTCCACGGCGGCAGCCGGCCCTCGCGCAGCCACTCCGAGATCTCGCCCGAGGCGAACGGCGTCGCTCCCCACGCCGTAGGCCGCACGAGCAGCGTCACTCCCCGATCGCCGTTGGCGAGCGCGACCGTCGAGTCGATCGCCAGCGAGCGCAGAGGCGCGAAACCGCCGACAGTGTTGAGGAACTGCGACGGCGGATTCACCTGCAGTGGCCGCAGCGCCAGCACCAGCGTCGCGTCCACGCGTTTCGTTCCCGTGTTGCGCAGACGGTAGCGGGCGACCAGCGAGGAGGATTCCGGCTCGCCGGTCGCGAACGCGGTCACGCCGAGCTCGAGGCCGCCGCCCGCGAGCTTCACCACGGGCATCGGCAGCCGGCCTTCGACGAGCGCGGGCGACGCGCTCAGGTCGGCCCAGGTCAGGAGCCGTCCACCGGTGCGCAGGAACGGCTCCACCGACCAGCCGCCCTTGCCGCTCTCGAGCCGGCCGTATTCGTCCACCAGCCCCTCGGCCGAGTCGAAGTCCTGGCCCACGACCGTCCAGTAGGCCATCTCCCCGCGCAGCGTCCGCGGCCAGCCGCCGCGCGGCGCATCGAGGGCCACGGCGCGCAGGAAATCGTTCGGTGTCGCGGACCACTCGAGCGGCTCGACCTGGACGTTCGCCAGGGACACTCCGCTCGAGCTCATCCGCCGCAGCATCCGCACGCGCAGGTAGCGGCCCTCGGCGCCGGGCAGGCTCACCCAGTCCCGGCCGCCGTTGCTGCCGCGCACCGTGCCGACGGTGCGCCACGCCCGGCCGTCCGCCGACATCTCGACGAGGTAGTCGAGCGCCTGCTCGTCGGGGAGCCAGTCCAGGACGAGTCCGCCGATCTCGCGCTGCGCGCCCAGGTCGAGCGCGAACCAGGGCGTCGGGTCGAAGTCCCCGCTCGCCCAGTAGGTGCGCGGGTCGCCGTCAATCGCGAACGAGGCCGGACGCCCGGCCAGCTCGCTCGAGGCGTGCGCGAGCAGCGCGTGCGCGGTCGTGTCCGGAGGGGGCAGCGGCTGCAGTTCGAGGTCGTCGAGCCACACCGAGCCCTTGCCGCCCGATCCGGCGGTGATGGCGAACTCGATCGCCGCGATGTGCCCCGGCTCGCCGCCGCCGAGCGGCCCCCAGGCGAACGACACCTCCCGGCGGCGGATCACCTGCTCGGACCAGTCGCGCGGGAACTCGAAGTCGCGCCGATTGCACCACCAGACGTTGTCACCGCCGGCGTCGATCAGCTTGAACTCGAGGTTGTTGGGCGGCCCGTCGCCCCGGACGCGGAAGGTGATCCGGTAGTTGGCGGGCAGGTCCAGCGCCAGCTTGCGGTGCGCGACGGCGTAGCCGCCGCCGCCGTGGAAGTCGAAATCGAGCCGCAGCGAACGCCCGTGAACGCCCGCGTCGGAGGCGAGCGCGAGCGAGACGCCGTCGGAGGGCGTGGCCGACCAGGGAGCCGTGCTCTCGAAGCCGTCGATCACGACGGGGCCCGGAGCGAGCGTCACCGCCGGGGTGGCGGGGCGCGCCGGTCGTGCGGGCGGCGACTGCGCGACGGCCACCCCCGGGAGGGCGAGCGCCAGCGCGCAGGCGGAGGCGAGGACCGGGCGGCGCACGCGGGTCATCCCTTCACGCTCCCCATCATCACGCCGCGAACGTACGAGCGCTGCATGACGAGGAACAGCGCCAGGACCGGCAGAACGGTCAGCACGGCGCCGGCCATCATCAGCTCGGTGTCCTGCACGTGTTCGCCCGAGAGGTTCGCGAGCGCCACCGGGAGCGTGTACTTCGCGTCGTCGCTGAGCACGATCAGCGGCCACATGAAGTCGTTCCAGGTCGAGAGGAAGGTGAAGGTCGCGAGCGTCACGAGGATCGGGGCGAGCACCGGCAGGACGATGGTGCGGAAGATCTCGAACTCCCCCGCGCCGTCGAGCCGCGCCGCGTCCAGCAGGTCGTCGGGAATCGCCAGCGCGAACTGCCGGATCATGAAGATGCCGAAGATGCTCGCCAGCGCCGGGATCATCACCCCGGGGAGCGTGTTGACGAGGCCGAGCCCCTTGACCATCAGGAACAGCGGCATCATTCCGACCTGGGCCGGAATGACGAGCGCGGCCATGAGCACCTGGAAGAGCCGCTCGCGCCCGGCGAAGCGCAGCTTCGCGAACGCGTAGCCCGCCATGGCGTTGATGACCAGCGAGGCGAGCGTCGCGCCCACGGTGACGACCATGCTGTTGCCGAAGGTGCGCGCCAGGTTCAACCGCGTGAACAGGTCCCGGTAGTGCTCGAAGGTGACGCGGGGCGGCAGGAACGGCGGCGGCACCGTGTTCGCGGCGCCGGTGGGCATGAGCGAGGCCGACACCATCCACAGCAGCGGCGTCAGCGTGAGCACGGCGCCCGCGATCAGGGCGACGTGCAGCAGCAGCGACGGTCCGAGCCGCCTCACCGCCTCCCTCCCTGCAGCTTCATCTGCACGGCGGTCGCGGCGAGCGTCACCAGGAACAGCACGAACGCCATCGAGGTCGCGAGCCCCATGCGCCACCAGCGGAATCCCTGCTCGTACATGAGCAGCACGACCGTGACCGTCGAGCGCAGCGGCCCGCCCTGCGTCATCACGTACGGCTCGGCGAAGATCTGGAACTGCCCGATCATCGTCATCACGCCCACGAACAGGAAGGTCGGGCCCAGGGCCGGCAGCGTGACGTGCCAGAACCGCGCGCGCGCTCCGGCGCCGTCCAGCTCCGCGGCCTCGTGCAGCTCCTCGGGGATCGCCTGCAGGCCGGCGATGAAGATGAGCATGTTGTAGCCGAAGTTCTTCCACACGGCGAGCAGGATGATCGCCGGCATCGCCCAGTGCGGGTCCCCGAGCCAGTCCACGGCCGGCAGGCCGAGGCCGCCGAGCCCGGCGTTGATCAGCCCGTAGCGCGGCTGCAGCAGGTAGCGCCAGACGATCGCGACCGCGACCATGGTGGTGACGACCGGCAGGAAGTAGACGGTGCGGAAGAAGCCCTTCGCCCGCGCGAGCTTCGCGTTCACGAGCAGCGCGGCGACCAGCGAGGTCAGCACCGACAGCGGCCCGCCGACGCCGACGAAGAAGGCGGTGTTGCGCATCGCGCGCCAGAACTCGCCATCGGTCAGCACCTGCCGGTAGTTGCCGAGGCCCACGAACCGGATCGTGTCGGGCGAGCCGATCGCGTAGAGGTCGAAGTCGGTGAAGCTCATCAGCAACCCGGCGACGATCGGAACGAAGAAGAAGACGGCGAGCAGCGTCAGCGCCGGGGCGAGAAAGCCCCACGCCGCCCGCGCCTGCACGCGCTCGCCCGTGAGGCTCACGGCCGGCCTCCCGGCGTGCGTCCGCGCGCGCGCAGCCAGCGGCGCTTCTCGAGCATGCGATCCACCTCGGCCGACAGGGACGCCAGCGCCTGGTCGGGTGGAACGGTTCCGCGCACCGCCCGTTCGACCCAGTCCTGAAGCCGGATCATGATCTGCTCGATCTCCGGCACCTTCGGCAGCGCGACCACGCGTTGCAGCTGAACGCCGAACGCCCGGGTGTTGGGGTCCTGGTCGAGAGCCGGGTCGCGCCAGGCTTCGACCCGCGCCGGCAGGTCGCCGGTCAGCCGCCAGAATTCCAGCTGGACCTGCGGGCGCGACAGGTACTCGATGAGCGCCCAGGCCTCGCGCGGATGCTTCGAGTCGCGAAACAGCACCAGGCTCGAACCGCCGGCGAGCGAGACTCCCGAGGCGGCGCCGGTCGGACCCGGCATGGGCGCCGTCGCCCAGCGGTCCTGCTCCTGGGGCGGCAGGCGGCGGCGGAACTCGCCCAGGTTCCAGGGACCGGTGATCCACATCGTCACGTAGCCGCGCGAGAACTCCTGGTAGACGTTGGCGATCTCGTTGCCGGTGACCGGCGGCGCGAGGCCTTCACGAAACAGGCTCAGGTAGAAATCGAAGCCGGCGCGGAACGCGCTGTCCTGGAACGCCGACCGCGTCGCGCCGTCCTTGAGCAGCGGCGAACCGGCCTGCAGACCGAAGATCACCGGCGGATTCCATTCGTTGAGCGGCAGGAAGATGGCGTAGCGGTCCGCGCCGACCTCGCGCTGGACCGCGCGCATCGCCTCCCGCCAGCCCTGCCAGGTGGCGGGGATCGAATCCCAGCCCGCGCGCTCGAGCAGGTCCCGCCGATAGAAGAGCAGTCGCGTGTCCACGTACCAGGGCACGCCGTACGCGAGCCCGTCGATCACGTTCGTGTCCCAGATGCCGGGGAAGTACGCGCTGCTGTCGAAGGCGGCGCTCGCCAGGTGCGACTCGAGCGGCCGGATCGCCTTGAGCGCCGCGAACTCGGGGACCCACGTGTTGCCGAGCTGGCTGACGTCCGGCGTCGAGCGGCCGACGTAGGCGGTCAGCAGCTTCTCGTGCGCGGCGCTCCACGGGATCTGCTGGACGATCACGCGCACGTCCGGATGTTCGCGCTCGAATCCGCCGATCAACTGCGCGACGACCTCGCCCTCGCGCCCCATGCCCCAGAAACGCAGCGTCGTGCGGGAATCGCGCCGGGCGCAACCGGAGGACAGCGGAAGCGCCGCCAGCACGGCGGCCGCCACCGCGATCGCGACCGTCCGCCGCGACATCGCCGCGCGCCGCGGCCGGCTCATGGCCTCGCCGGCGCGGGCGCGTCCAGCCAGCCGCCGCGAAAACCCGCGGCCGCGAGTCCGCGCCGAAGGTACGGGTTGCGCCGCATCGTTTCCCACACGAGGCCGCTGCGCTGATTCTCGAGCATGACCAGGATCGGGCCCTGGTCGATGCCGAGCCAGTCGGTGTCGAACCAGCCTAGCCGCGGGTGGAGGCGCCCGTGGTGGACCTCGACCGGGACCGTCAGCGTCGGATTGAACGCGTCGAGGAAGCCGTAGCGCCCCCAGATCGCGTCGCCGTAGCGGCGCTTCATCTCGGTGAGCGCGGCGAGCGAGAGTTGCGGCGTGAATGCGACGGAGCCGCCGGCGGCCGTCGGAGCGATCGTGCCGTCGTCCACGATGTCGAGCAGCGAGGCGCCGCGGGCCGCGTAAGTGCGGAACGCGCGCCGGCGGCCGGCGATCGTGAGCGTGTCGTCGAGCGGTCCGTCGCAGGCCGAGAGGCCCCAGATCTCGGGCCCGTAGCCGGCGAATCCACCCGGGTTGCGGATCGCGTAGGCGCGCTGCGAGAGCGTCGCGCGCCGCGAGTTCTCGAAGTAGTCGAGGCCGTGCGAACGCATGAACGCGTCGCGGATGCCGCGAAAGTCGATCCAGCAGTGCGAGTACTGGTGGCCGAACATCGGCGAGAAGTTGACGTGCTTCTGGCCCTCGAACTCGCCCCAGCGGTAGTGGCGCGTGTAACCCGCCCAGGCTTCCGCCCCCACCGGGTGCGTCGGCGATCCGAGCGCGAGCACGTAGAGCAGCATCGCCTCGTTGTAGCCGCCCCAGTCGTAGGGCAGGAATCCCTCCTCCGGCGACCAGCCGTGGGAAACGAGCGGCGGGCGCACCCGCAGCCACGTCCAGTCCACGCGCCGGTAGAGCGAGTCGGCGAGTGTCCGGATCTCGCGCTCGTCGGGAGTCCCGCCGGCGAAATACTCGCCGGCGAACAGCACGCCGGCCATGAGCAGCGCCGTGTCCACGGACGACAGTTCGACCTTCTCGAAGCGCGCGCCGTCCTCGGGCCGCAGGAAGTGATAGTAAAAGCCCCGGTAGCCGGTCGCGCCGGAAGCCGCGCTGTCCTGGCGTGCCGTCCACAGGAAGCGCAGCGTCGCCAGCGTCCGCGCGGCCGCGGCTTCACGAGTCACCCAGCCGCGCTCGCCGCCGATCGGGTAGGCGGTGAGCGCGAACCCCATGGCCGCGACGCTCGCGAACGACTTCGTCGGCCAGCGGTCGGGTGTGAGCCCCGTGATCGAGTCCGATCGTTCCCAGAAGAAATCGAACGCCCGGCGCTCGACGGTGTCGGCGAACGCGTGCGCTTCGGGGCTCAGCGCGGCGGCGCCCCGCACCTGCGCGGCGCCGCGTCCGGCGCCGCACGACGCCAGGCACGCGATCAGCGCGGTCGCGAGGGCGACGGGGAGAACGCCCGGGCGCCCGGGACGGCGAGGCTTCGGGGCAGGGGGCACGGGTTCTCCGATCGGGCGCGGCCGGTCAGCCCGCGGTGCGGGCCAGCGCGCGCACGCGACGCTGGAACGCCGTCTCGGGATCGCGCCGCGAAGGCGGCGCGCCGCACGAGCGCCGGATGGCCAGCGTGGTGGGCAGCACCTCGTGCTGTCGAACGCCCGTGACGGGCGAGCGTCTGGCGCGCAGCAGCAGCTCGACCGCGCGCTCGCCGAGCAGCGAGGGGTTGACGCGCACCGAAGTGAGCGGCGGGGACGTGTAGCGCGCGATCGCGATGTCGTCGAACCCCGCCACCGCGATCTCGTCGGGAACGGCGATGCGCGCCTCGGCGAGGCCGGCCAGCACGCCGATCGCCATGGGGTCGTTCGCGACGAACACCGCCGTCGGCCGGGGCTCGAGCCGCGCCAGCGTCAGGCCGGCCTCCCAGCCGGAAGGCTCGGTGAAGTCGCCGCGCAGCTCGAGGCGCGGATCGGGTTCGATCCCCGCCTCGATCAGCGCCTGGTGGTAGCCCTGCAGGCGCTGCTCGCCGTCGAGGTTTCGCGCCGGCCCGCGCACGAGCGCGATGCGCCGGTGGCCAAGGCCGATCAGGTGCTTCACCATCTCGCGCGCGCCGTCGGCGTTCGCGACCGAGAGGGTGTCGCACTCCTCGACCTCCTGGCCCGGGTTGATGAGCACCACCGGGCAGTGGTGCGAGAAGCCGCGAATCGCGCCGGGCGCGTCCACGTCGGGCGCCATGACCATGACCCCGTCAATGCGGCCGCTCATCGAGCGCAGGGCCTCGGCGAGCGTCTCGCTGTCGGCGTGCGAACTCGAGACGAGGACGTGAAAGCCCTGGCGGCGTGCGGCGAGATCCACGCCGCGGATCACCTCGGAGAAGAACGCGCCGTGCATGTCCGGCAGCAGGACGCCGAGCGCGTGCGTTCGGTTCGTGATCAGGCTGCGCGCGACCCCGTTCGGCCAGTAGTTGAGTCGGGCCGCGACCTCGCGAACCTGTCGGCCCGTGCGCTCGCTGACGAGCGAGCTGTCGTTGAATACGCGCGAGACGGTGGCGATCGAAACCCCCGCCTCGCGTGCGACGTCCCGGATGGTGGCCATGGCCCCCCGACTTGCTGCGCGCGTGCCGCGTGCGCCGGTGACCGCAACAGGTCACCTGCATCGCCGTACTGGGTGTAACCGTTTACAGCCGCGCTCCGGCCAGTGTCAAGACTCGATCGCGCACCACGGCCGTCGAAGCCTGCGAACGCCCGCGGCCCTGGGCCGTTCGCACCGGACCGCGGCGAGGATCTTCCAGGCCGGACTCAGGTTCGCGTCGCCGCGCCCTGCAGTCGCTGCTCGAGGGCCTGCAACTCGTCCTTCAGGCCCTGCGGCAGGCGGGTACCGAACTTCTCGTAGTGCGCGCGGACCGCGGCCAGCTGCTGCGTCCAGCCCTCGACATCCACCCGCAGCAGTTCCTCGAGCGCCGCCGCCGGAACGTCCAGCCCGCTCACGTCGAGCGCGTCCTTCGCGGGCAGCCGGCCGATGGGGGTCTCGACCGCCTTCGCCGATCCGTGGACGCGTTCGAACACCCACTTGAGCACCCGGCTGTTCTCGCCGTAGCCGGGCCACAGGAAGCGGCCGCCGGCGTCCTTGCGGAACCAGTTGACGTAGAAGATCCGCGGCAGCTTCGCGGCGTCGCCCCGGGCGCCCACCGCGAGCCAGTGCGCGAAGTAGTCGCCCATGTGGTAGCCGCAGAACGGCAGCATGGCGAACGGATCGAAGCGCAGCGCCCCGACCGCGCCGGCGGCGGCGGCGGTCGTCTCGCTGCTCATGATCGAACCGAGGAACGTGCCGTGCTGCCAGGACAGCGCCTCGTTGACGAGCGGCATGACCGTGGCGCGCCGGCCACCGAACAGGATCGCCGAAATCGGCACGCCCCGCGGATCCTCCCACTCCTTCGCGATGACCGGGCACTGCGAGGCCGGCACGCAGAAACGGGCATTGGGGTGCGACGACTTGCGGCGGCTCGCGGGCGTCCACGGGCGGCGCAGCCAGTCCGTGAGCTTCGCCGGCGCGGTGTCGGTCATCTCCTCCCACCACACGTCGCCGTCCGGGGTCAGCGCGCAGTTGGTGAAGATCGCGTGCCTGCCGAGCGTCCGCATGGCGTTCGGATTGCTCTTCATGCTGGTGCCCGGCGCGACGCCGAAGAACCCGGCCTCCGGGTTGATGGCGTACAGCCGACCGTCGTCGCCGAACTTCATCCACGCGATGTCGTCGCCGACCGTCTCGACCTTCCAGCCCGGCAGGGTCGGCGTGAGCATCGCGAGGTTGGTCTTGCCGCAGGCGGACGGGAAAGCCGCCGCCACGAACGCGGTCCTGCCCTCGGGGTTCGTGAGCTTGAGGATCAGCATGTGCTCGGCGAGCCAGCCCTCGTCGCGGGCCTGCACCGAGGCGACGCGCAGCGCGTGGCACTTCTTGCCGAGCAGCGCGTTGCCGCCGTAGCCCGAACCGTAGGAAATGATCTCGCGCGTCTCCGGAAAGTGGCAGATGTACTTCGACTTCGCGTTGCAGGGCCACGGCGAATCCGGTTGATTCTCGGTCAGCGGGGCGCCGACCGAATGCAGGCAGCGGACGAACTCGCCTTCGCCGAGCGCCTCGAGCACCTTCGTGCCGACGCGGGCCATGATGTGCATGCTGGCCACGACGTAGGGCGAATCGGTCAGCTCGACGCCGATGCGGGCGATCGGGGAGCCGATCGGTCCCATGCTGTACGGGATCACGAACATCGTCCGGCCCTTCATGCAGCCGGCGAAGAGCGCGGCGAGCTTCCTGCGCATCTCCCCGGGCTCGCTCCAGTTGTTCGTCGGGCCCGCGTCGTCCTTCGTCTTCGAGCAGATGAAGGTGAACTCCTCGACGCGCGCGACGTCGGCGGGATCGGAGCGCACGAAGATGCTGTCGGGCCGCAGCGACTCCGAGATCCGGATCGCGCTGCCCGAGTGCTCCATCACGCGCAGCATCTCCCGATACTCCGCGTCCGAACCGTCACACCACACCACGTCGTCCGGCTGGCAGAGCGCCGCCGCTTCCTTCACCCAGGCTTCCAACGGCCTGTTCATCGCGAAAACCACCTTTCCTGGCGTGATCAGAAACCCGGCGGGTGGGTACGGCGCCCCGCGCGGTCGAATCGTCACCGGCTGAATAGCGCGGGAATCTAAACACCGCGCTCGCGCACCCGCAACACACCGCCCCGCGCACGGCCCGTGTCCGTTTCGTGCCCGGAGCGCGCATGGGTGATACTGCGTCGCTTCCCCATCCCCACGAGCTGGCTCCGGAGATCCGATGCGATCCGACTGGCAGCGCCTGCTTTCCCCCGAACGACCCGGCGCCGCCGCGGGTCTCGAGAGCGGCGCGCGCTCGCCCTTCCAGCGCGACTACGACCGCATCCTGTTCAGCGGGTCCTTCCGGCGCCTGGCGGACAAGACCCAGGTCTTTCCCCTGCCCTACGACGATCACGTCCACTCGCGGCTCACGCACAGCCTCGAGGTGGCGTCCATCGGGCGCTCGCTCGGCACGCTCGTCGGCACGCGCGCCCTCGCGGGGACGGCCGTGCGCGAGGGCGGCCCCGAGCCGCGCGATCTCGGCGATTGCGTGGCCGCCGCCTGCCTGGCGCACGACCTCGGCAACCCGCCGTTCGGGCACGTCGGCGAGGACGCGATCCGCGAGTTCTTCGACCGCGAACGCCCCTTCTGGAACGAACTCACCGAGCGCCAGCGCCGCGACCTCCTCGCCTTCGAGGGCAACGCGCAGACGCTCCGCATCGTCACCCGACTCGAGCGCCCCTCGAGCCCGGGAGGCCTGCAGCTGACGGCCGCCACGCTCGGCGCGCTCGTCAAGTACCCGTGCTCGTCGCTCGCGGCCGATCGCGGCTCACCCGAGCGTGGCGCGAAGAAGCCCGGGATCTTCGACGGCGACGTCGGGGCCTGGGAGGCCGTCGCGCGAACGCTCGGGCTCGAGCGCCGCGAGGCCGAACGCTGGATGCGGCATCCGCTGGCGCTGCTCACCGAGGCCGCGGACGACATCGCCTACCTGCTGCTCGATCTCGAGGACGGGCTGCGCCTGCGGCACGTGCCCGACGATCTGTTCGTGCGCTGCCTCGAGCCGCTGTGCGCCGACGATCCGCGCTGCCCCTCGCTCGGGAGCCTGCCGGACTACGCGGAGCGGATGGAGCGGGCCGACCTGATGCGCGCGATCGCGATCCACACCCTGGTCCGCGACGCGGCCGACGCGTTCCTCGGATCGCACGAGGGGATCCTCGAGGGTTCGTTCGCCGCGGCGCTGGAGTCGGTCATGCGGCATCGCGAGACGCTCCGCACGATCCAGCAGGTCTGCCTCGAGCGCTGCTACCGGGCACGCGACGTCCTCAAGATGGAGCTCGCCGGCGCCGAGGCGATCCAGGGACTGCTCTCGATCCTGACCGCGGCGCACCAGGACCCGGGCTCGCTGCGCGGCCAGCACCTGCGCCGACTGTACCCGCGGCTCTTCCAGTCGGCTCCCGCCTACGAACGGCTGCTCCGCCTGACCGATCACGTCTCGGGCATGACGGATCACTACGCCGTGCGCCTGTACCGCGAGCTTCGCGGCATGCGCTACCCCGGCGGACGCGACTGAGCGGAGCGGCTCCCGCGAATCTTCCTCCATGCCGCAGGCGCTCCGCCGAAGCGCAGGCGGATCGTGCCCCGGGGCGAAGACGCCGCCATCCCGTGCGCGCGGAAGTGGCACCCGGCGCGGGACAGCGCGCGGTTCCGCTCAAGTCCCGCCGGGCCTTCGGCCGATAAAGTCGCGGGGCCGGGACTTCGGACGGACCCGTCAACCGGAGATGGAGACTTGCGGAACTCGCGTCGTATCGACCCGGCGCGGGACCCTGCGCTCGCCGCCGCGCCGAGATCCCGCGCCTGCCAGCAACGCCCGACCGCCGTCCTGCTTCGCGGCGGTGTCTCGGCGTTGCTCGCGGCCGCCGCGCTCCTGCTGGCGGCTCCGGTCGCCGGCGCGGTGGGGATCAACGAGACCAAGTCCGAAATGCTCTGGAACATCGCCAAGTTCGTGCAGTGGCCCGAGGCGTCGCTCGCGAACTCGAAGGGTCAGATCGTGTTCACCATCCTGGGCGAGGACGATCTGGCGGCCGAACTCGCCAACCTGCTCAGCGCCAAGACCATCAACGGCAAGCCGGTGTTCGTGCGCTTCGTCCGCAGGGCCCAGGACGCCCGCGGCAGCCAGATCCTCTACGTCGCGTCGTCCGAACTGCAGCACATGGACGCGGTGCTGATGGAGGTCGCCGGCGCGCCGGTCCTGACGGTCGCCGACACGCCCGCGTTCGCGGCGCACGGCGGCATGGTCGGGTTCGCTCCCGACTCCGGCAAGGTTCGATTCGAGATCAACGTCGGCCACGCGGAGCGAAGCGGCCTGCGCATCAGCGCCAAGCTGCTCGCGCTCGCGCGCGTCGTGGACGCCGGCGACTAGGAGACCCGATGCGGTTCCTGCACGACCTCTCGATCCGTCACAAGCTGACCCTGATCACGATGCTGACCAGCGTGGTGGTTCTGCTGCTGGCCTGCAGCGCGTTCCTCGGCTACGAGCTGTTCACCTTCCGGCGCACGATGGAGCGCGACCTGTCCATCCTCGGCGAGGTCATCGGCAACAACAGCACCGCCGCCCTGACCTTCGACGACGCCAGCGCCGCCCGCGACGCCCTGTCGGCGCTGCGCGCGCAGCGCCACGTGATCTCGGCGTGCATGTACCGCGCGTCTGGGGTGCCGTTCGCGAACTATCGCCGCGAGCCCGGAGCCGGCATCCAGTGGCCGGCGCGGGCCGAAGTCGCCGCCGCCGGGATGCACCAGGACTGGCTGGCCGTGGTTCAGCCCGTGCTGCTGGATGGCGAGCGCATCGGCACCGTCTACATCCGCTCCGACCTGCTCGAGATGCACGCCCGCATCCGTCGCTACGCGATGATCGTGGGCTGGGTCCTGCTCGCCGCCTCGCTCGTCGCGCTCGCGCTCGCCTCGCGGCTGCAGCGCATGATCTCGCGGCCGCTGCTGCACCTGGCCGCGGTCACGCGCCGGGTCACCGAGAAGCGCGACTACGGCATGCGCGCCGTCTCGGAGGGTCGTGACGAGGTCGGACAGCTGATCGACGGCTTCAACGGCATGCTCGGGCAGATCCAGGCGCGGGACCTGCAGCTGCAGGAACACCAGGAGCACCTCGAGTCCGAAGTGCAGGCCCGCACCTCCGAACTGGTGAACGCCAACGCCGACCTGACCGCGGCCCGCGACCGGGCCGAGGAGGCCAGCCGCGCCAAGAGCGAGTTCCTGGCGAACATGAGCCACGAGATCCGGACGCCGCTCAACGGCGTCATCGGGATGACCGAGCTCACGCTCGATACGGACCTCAGCAGCGAGCAGCGCGACTACCTTCAGACGGCGCGGGCGTCCGCCGACACGCTGCTGTCGGTCATCAACGACATCCTCGACTTCTCCAAGATCGAGGCCGGCCGCCTGGATCTCGACTCGACCGGCTTCGACCTGCGAAGCGAGGTGGACACCGCCCTGCGGACGGTCGCGCTGCGCGCGCACCAGAAGGGACTCGAGCTCGTCTGCGACGTGCGTCCCGAGGTGGCCGAGGGCGTCATCGGCGATCCGATCCGGCTCAAGCAGGTGCTGGTGAACCTCGTCAGCAACGCCATCAAGTTCACCGAGCGTGGCGAGATCGTCGTTCGCGCCGAGGAGCAGGAACGCTCCGGCGAGGAATCGGTGACGCTGCACGTCTCGGTGAGCGACACCGGCATCGGGATCGAGGCCGGCAAGCTCGAGACCATCTTCGAGGCCTTCACCCAGGCCGACAACTCCACGACCCGCAAGTACGGCGGCACCGGGCTCGGGCTGACGATCTGCAAGCGGCTGGTCGAGATGATGGGTGGACGGCTGTGGGTCGAGAGCCTGCACGGCCGCGGCACGACGTTCCACTTCACCGTCCAGCTGGGTCTGCAGCCCGCGGCGCCGCGCTCGCAGACGCTGTCGCGCGAAATGCTGCGTTCGCTGCGCGCGATGATCGTGGACGACAACGCCACGAACCGGCGCATCCTTTCGGAGCAGCTGGGCGCGCTCGGGCTGCGCGTCACGGCGGTGAATGGCGCCCAGGCGGCGCTCACCGAGCTGTGGCGGGCGAAGGCCGAGGACTCCCCCTTCGCGCTCATCATCATGGACTACCACATGCCGGAGATGGACGGGCTGCAGCTCGCCGAGCGCATCAAGGACCTGCCCGGCGTGGCCGGCTCGACGATCATGATGCTCACCTCGGGGGGCCAGAGCGGAGACGCGGCGCGCAGCCGCGAGCTCGGCATGGCCGCCTACCTGACCAAGCCGATTTCGCAGAAGCAGCTGTACCAGGTCGTCGCGCAGGTGCTCGGCGCGAAGGCGGCGACCCCCGAAAGCAGCGCGCCGACACCCCAGAAGGACGCCACGGACATGAACCCCATCGCTTCCGGGTCCTCGCCGAAGACCTCGCCCCTGCGGGTGCTGCTCGCCGAGGACAACTTCGTCAACCAGAAGCTGGCCGTGACCATGCTGCAGAAGCGGGGGCACGAGGTCACGGTCGCGAACGACGGACTCGAGGCGCTCGACGCGCTCGCCCGCGCCTCGTTCGACGTCGTCCTCATGGACGTCCACATGCCGCGCATGGGCGGCTTCGAGGCGACGGCGAAGATCCGCGAGCGCGAGCGCGCGACCGGCGGAAGACTCCCCGTCGTCGCCCTCACCGCGCTGGCCATGACCGGCGACCGTGAGAAGTGCCTGCAGTCCGGCATGGACGCCTACGTCTCGAAGCCCATCAACGCGAGCGAGCTGTTCGGGACGCTCAACCGCCTGTTCCCGAATCGCGCGGGCTCGGCCACGCCCGTGACCCCCGCCGTGCGGCCCCACGCGCCGGAGGCCGAGGTCCTCGATCGCGCGCGCCTGAGCCAGAACATGGAAGGCGACGAGGACGTGATCCAGGACATCCTCTCGACTTTCCTGCGCGATCAGCCGGCGCAGGAGCGCGAGATCAGCCAGGCGCTCCAGCAGGGGGACGCGACCACGCTGGCGCGCGCCGCGCACACGTTCAAGGGACTGCTCCTGACGCTCGCCGCGCAGCCCGCGGCCGACGCGGCTCTGCGCCTCGAGATGCACGCGCGCGGCGGCCAGCTCGCCGACGCCCAGGTGGCGTGGCGCGAGATGCAGGTTCAGCTCGCCCGGCTGCAGCCGGTGCTGCGCGGGCTGGTGAACCGGGCGGCCTGAGCGGCCCCCCTGCCGGCACGGCGGGAGGCGCAGGACTCACCCGACGGGGGCGCCGGCGACGGCGCCCCCGTCGCGCCTGCGGGCGGGTCGCGGCGCGCAGCGGCGAGCGGCGGACGAATCGCGCCGGCCGGGTGCGGGACCGGCCGCCCGCGTGCGGCCGCTTGCAGGCCCCGCGAGGCGACCTCTATGGTGCCGCCCGCCGCGCCCTGCCCCCCCCGGCGCCCGAGGCGCCAGGACCGGACAGCATCCAGCCTCCCGGAGGACCCCATGCGCATCCCGCACGCCGCCCTCGTGGCGCTCGCCGCCATCGCCGTCGCTTCGCCCGCGTTCGCCCAGGCGACGCTCTCACTTCCGGCCCCGAGTCCCGGCGCGAGCGTCAGCCAGACCATCGGGACCACCGAGTTCTCGCTCAAGTACTCGCGTCCCGGCGTCAAGGGCCGCGTCATCTGGGGCGGCCTCGTGCCCTACGGCCAGCCGTGGCGTACCGGCGCGAACGAGGCCACTACGCTCACGATCGCCGATGACGTGAAGGTCGAGGGCCAGCCGCTGCCGGCGGGCAGTTACGCCATCGTCACCGTGCCGGGCCCGGACAGCTGGGTGGTCGCTTTCAGCCGTCAGAAGAACCTGTGGCGCGGGACCACCTACGACCCCAAGGAGGACGCGCTCCGCGTCACCGTGAAGCCGCAGTCCGCGGAGGCGGTCGAATGGATGCAGTTCACCTTCGACATCGCCTCGCCCTCCGAGACCGATCTCGCGCTTCGCTGGGAGAAGCTGCGCGTGCCGGTGCGGATCTCGGTGGACGTGACCGCGAAGGTGCTCAAGGACTGCCGTGCCGCCGTCGCGGCCGCGACCGCCGACGACTGGCGCACGCCCTACCGCGCCGCGAACTGGTGCCTCGACAACGCGCAGGCTCCGGAAGAGGCGGCGGCGTGGAGCACGAAGGCCCTCGGCCTTAAGGAGAACTTCCAGACGCTCTCGCTGGCCGCGCGCCTGCAGGCGAAGTCGGGCCGCACGAAGGAGGCCATCGCGCAGATGACGAAGGCCGTCGCGCTGGGCAAGGCGGACAAGGATCTCGTGCCGGCGCAGATCGAGCCGATGGAGAAGCTGCTCGCGGAGTGGTCGGGCAAGACCGGGAAGTAAACGGTTCGGTTTTCCGCGTTCCGGCCGCGGCGCCTCCCGGCGCCGCGGCCGGACGCCTTTCGAGGCCTCAGGCCGCCGGCTTCGCCCGCCAGTCGGGCACCAGCGCGGCGAGCAGCGCGGCCACGGCGAGCGTGACCAGGCAGCCGACGACGTTGAACCACAGCCAGAACACCAGATCGAGCTTCCAGCACACGAGCACGACCGCCTCGGCGGCGAGCGCCGCCGCGAACACCGCCGGTCCGCCCGCGCGACGCACCAGGAACGCGCACAGGAAGATGCCGAGGATGGTGCCGTAGAACAGCGACCCGAGCTGATTCACCGTCTCGACGAGCGAGCCGGAGCGGCCCGCGAACTGCGCGAACAGGCTCGCGAAGGCGATCCAGAAGACGTTCACCGCCCGCGTCCAGCCGAGAAGTTTCGCCTCGTCCCGCGGCGCCCCCGGCACGCGGCGCACCACGTCCACGATCGTGGTCGAGGTGAGCGCGTGGATTTCGGAGGAGGACGAGTTCATCGCCGCCGCGAACACCGCCGCCAGCACGAGTCCGACCACGCCCGCGGGCAGGCTCGCGAGCACGAAGCGCAGGAAGACGTAGTTGGTGTCGTTCGTGTTCGCCGCGGGGTCGGTCGCGCGCAGCACCGAGAGCGCCGAGTCGCGCACGTTTCCGGTGCGCGCGAGCGCCTCCCGGACCTCCTTCTCGGCCGCCGTCACGGCGACCGCCTCCCCCGCCCGCCGGGCGGCGATCCAGCCCCGCAGCGCGGAGGCCCGCTCCCGCCCGATCGCCTCGTGCCTCGCCTCGAGCTCGCGCCATTCCCCGCGGTGCGGGCCCGCCGCCGCCTTCGCCGCACCCGAGGGATCGAAGAACAACGGGGTGCGCTCGAACTGGAAGACCACGAACACCAGCACGCCCAGCAGCAGGATGAAGAACTGCATCGGCACCTTGAGCAGGCCGTTCACGAGCAGGCCCAGGCGCGCCTGCGCCGTCGAGCGCGCCGCGAGGTAGCGCCCGACCTGCGACTGGTCGGTGCCGAAGTAGGACAGCTGAAGGAACAGCCCGCCCACCAGCCCCGCCCACAGGTTGTAGCGGCCGCGCGGATCGAACTGCGGGTCCACCGCGTTCAGCTTTCCGAGATGGCCGGCGACCGACAGGGCGTCCGTCATGCCGACGCCCGCCGGCAGCTGCCGCAGCGCCAGCGCGAAGGCGAGCGCCATCGCGCCCATGATGATGGTGAACTGCAGCGCGTGCGCCTGGGCGATCGCCTTCGATCCGCCCAGCGTCGTGACGCCGACGATCAGCACGCCGAGCAGCAGGCACGTCCAGCGCAGCTCCCAGCCGAGCACGACCGACAGCACGATCGCGGGCGCGAGCAGCGTGATGCCGGCCGCCAGCCCGCGCTGCAGCAGGAACAGTCCGGCGGCCAGGCTTCGCACGTTTCCGTCGAAACGCCGCTCGAGGAACTCGTAGGCCGTCGCGACCCGCATCCGCTGGAAGACCGGCACGGCGGTGAGGCAGAGCAGGACCATCGCGAGCGGCAGCCCGAAGTAGAACTGCACGAACGACAGTCCGCCCGCGTATCCCTGCCCGGGCGTCGCCAGGAAGGTCACCGCGCTCGCCTGCGTCGCCATCACCGACAACGCGACGACCGGCCAGCGAACGCTTCGCCCCGCGACCAGGTACGCGGGCAGGTCGCGGGTCGCGCGCGAACGCCACAGGCCGTAGAGCACGAACGCCGCGAGGGTTCCCGCGAGCACCACGACGTCGAGCGGCCTCATCGGAACGCCAGGGTCAGCCAGGCGAGCAGAGCGATCTCGATCACGAGCGCCGCGATCACGATCGCGTACAGCGTGCCCCAGCGACCGCCGAGCGGAGGACGCTCGCGGTCCGCCCGGACGTCCTCGCTCACGGCCGGGCGCTCACCAGGTTCGCGAACAACCGCCAGGCTCCGGGCACGCCGGCCGGCAACTGCCGGAACATCGCGTAGGCGCAGTACACGAACACGCCCCGCCCGTGCCGTGCGTAGAGCAGGCCGCCTTCGCGGTCCGGTTCGCCGGGGTCGTGGCAGGAGAGCACCCGCTCGTAGCGCGGGTCGGCCGGGTTCGCGAAATAGAGCCCGCGTTCCTGCACCCAGCCGGCGAAGTCGGCGGGGCCGATCGCGTTCGGCCGCGTGAGCAGCGGATGCGAAGCGGCGAGCACCCGGACCCCGGCCGTTTCGTCGGTCACGCGGTCGCGCGAAATCGTGAACGGATAAGGCCCGAGCGCGGGCGGCAGGCCGTCGGCCGTGGTGTTGTATTGCACGACCAGCGTGCCGCCGGCGGCGACCCAGTCGAGCAACCGCGGCTGCGCCGCGCCCAGCCGCGGCCGGGTGTTGTACGCGCGCACGCCGGTCACGATCGCGTCGAAGCGCGACAGGTCTCCACCCTCGAGGTCGTCGTCGCTGAGCGGCACGACCTCGTAGCCGAGCTGGCTCAGCGCGTCGGGAATCGCGTCGCCCGATCCGGCGACGTAGCCCACGCGCGCGCCCGCGTGACGGATGTCGGCGCGCACCAGCCGCGCGGTCGCGGGCGGGTAGAGCGAGGTCGGCGGGATGTGCGGATGGTCGATCCGCACCTCCTGGTGGGACCATCGCCGCCCGCCGACGGTGAGGACCGCCGACAGATCGGCGGCTTCGGGCCCCGCGCCCGGGGTGACGGTGAACCGCACGTGCGTCTCGTCGCCGCTCCCGCGCAGGGCCACGTCGGCCGTCGGCGGCGAGCAGGTCCAGCCCGCCGGCAGCGTGAGCGAGACGCGCCCGGCGACGCCGTCGCGCTGAGCGCGGACCCGCACGCCGATCGGTCTCGGCGCGCGATCGGGGAACAGGTAGACCGCGTGGTCCAGATTCAGGGTCGCCGGCGGCGCGATTTCCAGCGCCCGCCAGCGTTCGCCCTGAACCGGGTCCGCCCAGCGATACGCGACCGGGAGATCGAAACGGAACTCGCCGGCGGAGGTGGCCAGTTCGAGCGATGCCGCCAGCGCCGGTGCGTCCTCGGGCCGGCCGATGTCGGCGGGATCGTCCACCACGAAGCGGCCGCGCACGGGTTCGCGGCGCAGCCAGTAGGGTTGAGTCGGAAGCGCTGAGGCGGGCACGGCCACGGTCAGCGTCTCGGCGTAGTCGGTGCCGACGCCGGCCGCGCGTCCGCTCGCGCCCCCGCACGTGAGCCGGCGCACCGACAGGTCGAGGCCGCGGCGGTTCACGATCGAGACCACGACGCGCACCGAGTCGCCGGGCGTGACGGCCGGCTCGAGCGCGATGGCCTCGGCCCACAGCCCCGAGCAGGAGCGGATGAGCGCCTCCAGCTCGGCGCGCCTGGCCGCCAGCAGGGCGGGGCGCACGGGCGGCGCGGAGGCGAGCGCCCGGCGGACCTCGAACAGCCTCGGCAGCAGCGCCTCGGGCCTCGACGGGTCGAACTCGCCCGCGGCGAGCGCGAGGAGGGAGTCGGCGCGCACGCCCGCCGGCCCGAAGGCCCGCCACGTCAGGTCCACGCCGGCGAGCGGATCCGCCACGGCCGCGTCTCCGAGTCGCGGCGCCAGGTAGTTCGGCAGCGCCCCGTGGCGCTCGGCGACGCCGAAGCCCTGGCTCTTGTGGTTGCTGCGGCTCACCGCGGCGATCTCGCCCCAGGAGCGCCCGAGCAGGGGCTCGAAGCCGCCCGCGTCCACCCGCAGCCACGAGGAGTCCACCCGCGTGCTTCCGCGGACGAACGCGTTCCAGTACAGGCGCCGCACGCGCCACGGCGCGCCGCACTGCGGAAAGCGGGCCGGGTCCGCGGCCGCAGCGAAAGCCTCCTCGGCGAGAATCGCCGAGGCCGTGTGATGCCCGTGGCCGCCACTGCCGTCGGTCGGGAAGCGGGTGATCACGACGTCGGGCTGCCAGTGGCGGATCGCGCGCACGACGTCGGCGAGGATCGAATCGTGTCCCCAGAACTCGAAGGTTTCCGCGGGGCTCTTCGAGTAGCCGAAATCCACCGCGCGCGTGAACAGTTGCTCGGCCCCGTCCACGGTACGCGCCGCCAGCAGCTCCTGGGTGCGGATCACGCCGAGCTCGCTGCCCAGTTCCGGCCCGATCAGGTTCTGGCCGCCGTCGCCGCGCGTCATGGACAGGTACGCGGTCCGCACCTTGAGGCCGCGGGCCAGCCACGCGAGCAGGGCCGTGTTCTCGTCGTCCGGGTGGGCCGCCACGTACAGGACGGAACCGGTGACGCGCAGCCGCTCGAGCGCGAGGCGCGTCTCCCCCGCGTCGAGCACGTCGGCCGGCCGGGGGCCGGCATCCGCGGTTCGAGACGGAACGGAGAGGCCGAGGACGAGCAGCGGAAGAACGGCGGCGAGCGCGAGACGACGGTGGAAGCGTCGGGCCATGGCGGGGGCGACTCCGGCGAGGGATGCGGGGCCCGCGCAGGCGGGCCGACGGTCGTGGCCCACCGTAGCACGGCACGCGGCCGCCCGGCCCTGCCGGGTGACCAGCGCCCGGGAACGCGCCCCCGAACGCCCGGCGTCCGCAGGCGCAGGCCCGGGCGCGCCCGGGGCTGGGTGGGTTCACCCCGTGCAAAACGACCTCAAGGGGGCGCTGTGCTTCGGCCGATAGACACAGGGTCACACGTTCGCCCGGCGCGGGACTGGAAGCGCCGTCGGCCGGCGTCCGCCGCGCACCCGCCGGAGGTCGCTGCCAGGAGGAGACGCCATGTCCGAAGGGAATCTGCTGAAGCTTCGCCTGTCGCTGATGGGGCGGCCGGTGCGCAACTACACGTTCGACAAGCCCGTCATCAGCATCGGCCGGGATCCCGGCTCCGACGTCTTCGTCGACAACCCGGGCGTCTCGCGCGACCATTTCCGGCTCGAGAAGACGCCGGGCGGCGAGTACCAGCTCGTGGACCTCGGCAGCGCCAACGGCACGTTCGTGAACGACCAGATGGTGCACACCGCGGTCGTCAAGAACAACGACGTCGTGCGCTTCGGCAAGTACACGCTGTGGGTCGGTTACGACACCGATCGCAGGGCCGGCGGCCAGGAATCCCGCAAGTCGTCGGTCGGCACCGAGCAGCACACGATGGTGCTCTCGCGCGCCGAGCTCGGAAACCTGCTCGAGACGTCCAAGGAGCGCGAGGTCCATCCCGTCGCCCCGCCGGCCGGCGTGTCGGCCGCCGCGGGAATGACGTCGCCCTCGGCGTCGCACGGTTCGCCGGTCGCCGCGATCGTCGTTTCGTTCCTGCTCGGCGCGGCGCTCGGCGCCGGGGCGGTCTGGCTGCTGCTTTCCCGCTAGAAGTCCTGCACCGTTCCTTCTTCGACGAAGCGAGATCATGGACCTGATCCGGCGATTCCAGGCTGGGAAGCTCGCGAAGCGCCTGCAGGATCCCCTGCAGGAAGCGACCGACGTCGCCCAGGCGCAGGAGAAGCTCGTCGCCCTCGGTCCCTCCGCCGTTCGCGGGCTGCTCGACGCCATCGCCCGCGGCAAGGCTTCCGAAGCCTCGATCGAAGTGCTCGAGAAGCTGGCCACGAACGAGACGCTGGCGGTCTTCGTCGAGGCGCTGCAGTCCCCCGTTCCGGCGGTCGTCGAGGCCGCTTCCACCGCGCTCTCGCGTTCGGCCCTGTTCGATCCGGCGCTCCTGCTGCCCCTGTTCTCGGAACCGGCGATTTCCAAGGCGCGCCTCGAGGCCATCCTCGCCGCGCAGATGCAGCGCCTTCAGCCGGTGACGCTCGTCCGCGTGTTGCCGGACCTGAGCAAGGACGCCCGCGGGAGCGTGTTCCGGCTGCTCGAGCGGCGCGCCGACTCCAGCATCTCGAGCGACGTCGTCGGCCTGGCGCGCCACGCCGAGTGGTGGCTGCGACTGCACGCGGTCAAACTGCTGGCGAAGCTTCCCGGGCAGGACTCGATCCAGGGGGTCGCCGAACTGCTCAAGGACGAGAGCGCCGCGGTCCGCCTCGAGGCGGTCCGCACGCTGGGCGTGCTCAAGGCCAGCGAGGCGCTGCCGGCGCTCTGCGGCCGACTGCGCGACATCGACATCAAGGTGCAGGCGGCGGCGATCGAGACGCTGATCGCCATTGGCGACGTCGCGGCCGTTCCGCATCTGCTCGAGTACCTGCGCGACGACTCCGAGTACGTCCGCCGCGCCGCCGTCGAGGTTCTCAACCAGGTCGTGACGACCGAGGCGATCAAGGACCTCGTCTCCGCCCTGCGCGACGCCGACTGGTGGGTGCGCGTCCGCGCGGCCGACGCGCTCGGCACGCTCGGAGGCCCCAAGGTGATCGACGCCGTGATCGAGCTGGTCCAGGACCCCGACGATTTCATCCGCCGTTACGCCGTCGAGATCCTGAACACGGTCCCGGACAAGCGGGCCGTCGAGCCCCTGATCGGCGCGCTCGAGGACCACGACTGGTGGGTGCGCGAGCGCGCCATTGACGCGCTCGCGAAGACCCGCGACCCGCGCGCGGTGGAACCGCTGCTGCGCATGCTGACGCGCGACCCGCGCGCGGTGCCCCTGTGCCTGCGCGCGCTGGCGCAGATGCCCGATCCGCGCGTCGTCGAGTCCGTCTGCCGTCTCGCCGATTCCGAGAGCGCCGAGATCCGGCGCGAGGCGCTCAACGCGCTCACCCAGTTCAGCAAGGCCGAGCTGCCCGAGGAGGACCGCACGCGGGTCTACCAGGCGCTCGAGCGCGCCGGCTTCGGCGCCAAGCGCGCGACTCCGTCCATGCCGCTCGAGGTCCGGGGGCACTTCGGACCCGAGAGCGGCCGCTCGGACTCGGCGATCCGGCGCATGCCGTCACGCGACGCGGACGCCGCCGTCCCCACGCCCACCCCGACGCCGACGACGCCCGCGCGGCAGCAGGTGCTCAACTTCCAGAAGCTCGATCCCGGCACGATGGTGAACGAACGCTTCCGCGTCGTGCGCTACATCGGCGGCGGTGGTTTCGGAACCGTCTATCTCGTCGAGGACATCGTCGTTCGCGAGGAGCTGGTGCTCAAGATCCTCTCGCCCCAGCTGTCCATGGACGAGAGCATGATCCGCCGCTTCGTGCAGGAACTGCGCCTCACCCGCCGCATCACGCACCGGAACGTCATCCGCATCTACGACATGGTGGACCTCGGCGGGGCGCACGCCATCTCGATGGAGCACTTCGACGGCCGCGACCTCGGAACCGTCGCGCGCGAGGACGGCCCGATGCCCGTCGAGCGGGCGCTGGCGATCACCGAGCAGGTCCTGGACGGCCTCGAGGCCGCGCACCAGATGGGGATCGTGCACCGCGACATCAAGCCGGCGAACATCCTCGTGGACGCGAACGACGGGGTGAAGATCGTGGACTTCGGCCTCGCGCTGGTGGCGCAGGGAACGCGCTCGCGCCTGACGCAGAGCGGCATCCTGGTCGGCACGCCCGAGTACATCTCGCCCGAGCAGATCACGGGCCAGGAAGTGGACGGACGCACCGACCTGTATTCGCTCGGCATCGTCTTGTACGAGATGATCTCGGGCCGCCTGCCGTTCGCGGGCACGAACGCCGTCAACGTGCTGTTCCAGCACCTCGAGTCCGAGGTGCCGCCGCTCGCCGAGGTCGCGCCGCACGTGCCGGGCTGGGTGAGCGAAATCGTCATGCGCTGCATGTCCCGGCTCGCGGTGGACCGCCCCGCGAGCGCCGCCGAGACCCTCGCGCAGCTGCGCCGGGCCGCGGCCTAGGGAACCGCCGCCATGGCGCGCATCGACGCCTTCCTCGAGATCGGCAAGCAGCAGGGAGGCTCCGACATCCACTTCAACGTCGGCCTGCCGCCGCTCGTCCGCCTCGACGGGGAACTCACGCCGATCCCCTACCGCGAGCTCTCGCACGAGGAGTCGGAATCCCTCGTCTCCGAGATCCTGAACGAGCACCAGGTCGAGCAGTTCAACCGCCTCGGCGCCGTGGACTTCGCCTACACCGCGGAGGGCATCGGCCGCTTCCGCGTGAACGCCTGCCGGCAGCGACTCGGCATCTCGACCTTCTGCCGCGTGGTGCCCGACCGGGTGCCCTCGCTCGAGCAGCTGGGCATGCCGCGCGTGCTCTCGTCCTTCTGCCGCCTGAGCTCGGGACTCGTACTCGTCACCGGCGCCACCGGCACCGGCAAGTCCACGACGCTCGCGGCGATGATCCACGAGGTCAACCATTCGCGCTCGCTGAACATCATCACGCTCGAGGATCCGGTCGAGTTCGTGCACCCCAGCGACCGCTCGCTCGTCATCCAGCGCGAGGTCGGCACCCACGTGCCCTCCTTCCAGGAGGGGCTGCGCAGCGCCCTGCGCCAGGACCCGGACGTCATTCTGGTGGGCGAACTGCGCGACGCCGTGTCCATCACGCTGGCGCTCGAGGCCGCCGAGACCGGCCACCTGGTGCTCGGCACGCTGCACACGCGCGGCGCCGCCCAGACCATCGACCGCATCGTGGACGCCCACCCTTCGGACAACCAGTCCCAGGTGCGCAATTCGCTCGCCGACAACCTCAAGGCGGTCGTGAGCCAGGACCTGCTGCGCGTCGCCGACGGCCGCGGGCGTCGGGCCGCGCTCGAGATCCTGGTCGTGACGCTGGCGATCCAGCAGCTGATCCGCGAGGGCAAGACGTTCCAGATTCCCGGCGCGATCACCATGGGCAAGCGGCTCGGCATGCAGCTCAAGGACCAGGCGCTGCTGGCGCTCGTGCGCGCGGGCGAGATCGACCCGGACGAGGCGTTCCTCAAGGCCGAGGACAAGTGGGGGTTCGCGCCGTTCGTCACCCGCCCCGAACTGCTGGCGCTGATGACCGGCGGCGCCGAGGGAGGCAAGGCCGCGTGAACCGCATTGACGCGTTCCTCGAACTGGCCGTCCACCAGGGCGGTTCCGACCTGCATCTCGTCTCGGGCCAGCCGCCGCGCATCCGCATCGCCGGCGAGCTGGAGCCGGTGCGCTTCCGCGAACTGTCCGTCGCCGACGTCAACGACTTCCTGACCGAGTTCATGACCCTCGAGCAGCGCCAGGCGCTGGCGGAGCACAGCGCGATCGACATCGCCTACGAGTCGGAATCGGCGGGGCGCTTTCGCGTGAACATTTACCAGCACCTCGGCGGGCTCGGCGCGGCGTTCCGCGTCGTGCCGAACGATCCGCCGACGCTGGAGTCCCTCAGCCTGCCGTCCGCCATTCCGCAGGCGCTGGCGGTCGGCAAGGGCCTGATCCTCGTGACCGGGCCCACCGGCTCGGGAAAGTCCACGACCCTCGCCGCCATGATCGACTGGGTCAATCGCAACCGGAAGGGCCACATCATCACGATCGAGGACCCGATCGAGTTCGTGCATTCGTACCGGCAGTGCGTGGTCACGCAGCGCGAGATCGGCGCCCACGCGCCTTCGTTCTCCGAGGCGCTGCGCAGCGCGGTCCGCGAGGACCCGGACATGATCCTGGTCGGCGAGATGCGCGACCTGGAGACCATCAGCCTCGCCCTCACCGCCGCCGAGACGGGCATCATGGTCCTCGGAACCCTGCACACCAACGGCGCCGTCCGCTCGGTGGACCGCATCGTCAACGTCTTCCCCCCCCGCCGCCAGGCGCAGGTCCGAACCATGCTCGCCGACAGCCTGCGGCTGGTGGTCTCGCAGCAGCTGGTCCGCAAGCTGGACCACACCGGCCGGCTCGCCGCGGCCGAGGTCATGATCAACACGCACGCGGTGAGCGCGATGATCCGCGGCGGCAACACGCACAAGATCCACTCGGCGATCCAGGCGGGCGGGCGCATCGGCATGCAGGCCCTCGACGCGGTCCTGCAGGACCTCGTGCGGCGCGAGGTGATCAGCGGCGAGGAGGCCTACGAGGTGGCCATCGACCGCACGATCTTCGAGCGCTTCGTCAGCGGCGATCTCGCCGCCTGACCCCCGGGCGCGGGGCAGATCCACGGACGCGGCGTCCCACGCGAATCGTCGCGCGCGGAAGCCCTCAGGCGGCGACGGGCGGGTCGGTTTCGCCGGGCTCCGCGCCCACCGAGTAGACGTCGGCGAGCACGTCGTGCAGGCAGGCCTTGAGGGCCGCGATCACCTCGGGATCCCAGTCCACGTTCTCGCCGTTTTCGATGATGAGCAGCGCACGGCGGGGGCTCAGCGCCTCGCGGTAGGGCCGCGGACTCAGCAGCGCGTCGAAGACGTCGGCGACCGACAGGATCCGCGACTCGAGCGGGACCTGGGGTCCGGCGATGCCGAACGGACCGGTGCCGTCCATCTTCTCGTGGTGCCAGGCGGCGATCCGCGGCACGTCGCGCAGCGCCATCGGGTAGACGATGCGGTCGAGAATGTTCTGCGTGTGCGCCGCGTGCGTGGCCATCTCGGCCCGTTCGAGGTCCGTGAGCCGGTCGGGTTTGAAGAGCACTTCGTCGCGAACACCCTGCTTGCCGAGGTCGTGCAGCAGGGCCGAGACGCGCAGCACCTCGAGCCGTTCGGCGTCCAGGCGAAGCTGCCGGCCGATCCACACGGCCACGTCCTGCACGCGCTCGGAGTGCTGGGCGGTTTCGGGATCGCGCAGCGTCAGCGAATGCAACAGGGCGTTGATCGTGGAGGCGAAGGCGCGCTGCTGCTGTTGCAGCACGCGCAGGTGCTCCAGCGACAGCGACGCCTGGCTGGCGAAGACCGTCAGCAGGTCCACGTCCTCGCGCGTGAAGCGCCCGCGCTTGGGCCGGCGCACGTCGAGCTGCATGACGCCGAACGGGCCCTGGCCGTCGCGCAGCGGCGCGCAGATCGCGGTCTCCATGCGCGAGAGCACCTGGCTCTCGGTCGCCGAGTTCGCGCCGCCGCCGTTCACGTAGAGCATCGCGCAGTCGTCGTTCATGGCGCGTTCAGCGATCGTGCGGCTCAGCTGGACCGCCTCGGTCGCCTCACCCTCGTGCGTCTGGGCACGCATCACGATCAGGTCGTCGCTTTCCTCGTCGCGGCTGACGAGGACGAAGTTGGTGGCGTTCGGAAACGCCCGCAGCGCGTAGTCCGCGACGACGTCCAGCAGCTGCTTCTCGTCGTAGCGGGAGGCCGCCGTGTCGCGCACCAGACCGAGGAGCAGTTCGGCGACGCGCGCGTCGGAACGCACGACCTGCCCCTTGACCTCGTCCCACTCGTTGAGGGCGCGCCAGGCCAGCACGGTCGGCACGAACTTGTCCACACGCGGCAGCAGCTGGCTGTCGGTGACGGGACGGCGAATGCGGTCCTGGGACTTGGACATGGACGTGAAATCGGCATGTTCCGCCCCCGTCTTGAGCGCGACGCGCCGGGGCGCACTCCGGACTCAAGTCCGCCCCCCGGGAGGCCGAAACCCCGCGGGAATCGCCGGCCCACGGGACCGGCTTGGGCCACTTCCCCCGGCCCCCTTCGGAGGTACGCATGGACCCGCGTCTACCGCTGCTGCAGACGGTGCGCGCGCTGACTTCGGTCATCGACGCCTCGGACCCGTTCACGCGCGGCCGCTCGCTCCGCATTTCGCGCTTCGTCGTGCGCGTCGCCCGCGAGCTGGGCGTGCCCGAGGCCGAACTCGTGGACGTCGAGTTCGGCGCGCTGCTGCACGACCTGGGTCGCAACGCCATTCTCCACGACGTCATCCAGAGCCCGCGGCCGCTGGACGCGGGCGAACGCGCGGTCGTCCAGACGCATCCCACCATCGGCCGCGACATGATCAAGGACATTCCCGGCCTGGAAGCGGCCGCCGAGATCGTCTGGACGCACCACGAGCGGCCCGACGGCGCCGGCTACCCCCGCAACCTCGCCGCCGACCAGATCCCGATCGGCGCCCGCGTCATCATGGTGTGCGCGGCCTACGACGCGATGACCGAGGACCGCCCCTACCGGCGCGGCCTGTCGTCGCGGGCCGCGTGCGAGGAACTGCGCCGCTGCGCCGGACAGCAGTTCTTTCCCGACGTGGTCAACGCGTTCGTGCAGCTGCACGACAGCGGCCGGCTGTGGGAGGCGTTCACCCGCACCGAACTGGAAATCTGGGTTCGGCGCGGAGACCTCGCCGCCGCCTGAGCGCCCGTCTCGATCGCGGGGAGCGCGCGGAGGAACCGCCGCGGAAGACGCGGCCGCCGCCGGGCCATCGCGTGCGCGGGCTTCACGCATCGCCCTGGCCGGACGCACGCCGGAGCAGGCCGGAGATCGTCGGCCGGACGCGGTCGCTTGACCGTGCCCGGACACCGATCGCTCCTCCGCTCCATCGGAAGGTGGCGAAAGTCCGCGGCTGCACCCCGGCCCGACCCCGTAAGGAGCGCTGCCATGAAGCTCGCCTCGATGCTGGCCGTTGCCCTGCTCACGCTCTCGACCGGCGCGCCTGCCGCGAGCCCCCCCACCGCCCCGACCCGCCCGGGTCCCGGTCGCGTCGTGCATAGCGACGCCGAATGGAAACGCCTGCTGACGCCCGGGCAGTACGACGTGCTGCGCCGGGCGGGCACCGAGCGGGCCTTCTCGGGCGCGCTGTGGAACGAGCATCGCCGCGGGCGCTACCTTTGCGCGGGCTGCGGGCTCGAGCTGTTCGACTCCTCGGCGAAGTTCGACTCGGGCACGGGCTGGCCGAGCTTCTGGCGGGCGGCCCGGGAAGCGAACGTGCACCGCACGGCCGACCCGAGCTTCGGCATGCAGCGCATCGCCCTCGAGTGCGCGCGCTGCGGCGGCCACCTCGGCCACGTGTTCGACGACGGGCCCGAGCCGACCGGGCTGCGCTACTGCATCAACTCGGCCGCGCTCACCTTCGTGCCGGCGAAGTAGGGCCCGATCACCCGCGCTCGTCCTGGTGCTCGGGGCGCAGCAGGTCGAAGACTGTCTTCACCGGGCTGAAGACCTCGAGCGGCACCTCGACGAACACCGTGATCCAGTCCGCCATCGCGCCGTTCCACAGTCCCGGCCGCTCGAGCGCCAGCAGTTCCCTCCCGCCCGCGCTCTTGCGCGCGACCATGGCCGTCGAGGGATCCACGTAGTCGGCGAGCCGGAAGGCGCCGCCGTCGGCGCGGCGCAGCGAGCAGGCGAAGAACACCGGGTTGAAGTGGGTGGCGCGCGCGACGATCGCCTGCTGCGCGGGTGAACCCGGGTCCACCTGCACGGACTCGACGATCTGCCTCGAGATCCGGCCGCCCGCGTCCCGCACCCAGTAGGGCCCGCCACCGGGCTCGCCCGTGTTCCGCACCATCCCGCACACGCGCAGCGGGCGGTCGAGCCAGGCCGCGAGCGCGGAACGCCCGGCCGGCGGCTCGGGCTCGCCCAGCCCTTCGCGCACGAACGCGAGCGCGTCCGCCTCGGCGTCCGCATCGGGCCCGTCCGCGAGCCGGGCCCGCAGGACTTCCGACCGCGAGCGCAGTTCCGCGGCGACGCCGCAGAGGGCGCGGGCCCAGCGCAGGGATTCCGCGCGCCGGCGGCCGGTGGCGACGTTGTCCACGTTCTTCACGAACACGATGTCGCCGCCCGTCGCCTCGAGGTTCGGGAGCAGCGCCCCGTGACCGGCCGGCCGCAGCACCAGCCGACCGCTTCCGTCGCGAAACGGCCCGCCGCCAGGGTCGCCCGCGAGCGTGTCGGTGGCCGGCTGCTGCTGCGAGAACGTGACGTCGAGACGGGCGCCGCTCGCCCGTTCGAGCCCGGGAGCCAGCGACGCGAGCAGTTCGACGAAGCGCCCGCGATGTTCCGGCGACACGGTGAAGTGCGCGCGGCAGCGTCCGGAATGATCGCGCGTGAGCAGGAGCGCTTCCTCGAGGTGCTCGGCGAAGGCGGTCCGCGCGCCGTGCGGCGGCTCCGGATCGCGATGGAACTCGAGCAACCCCTTGGGCAGCCGTGCGTAGTCGAGCCCCCGCGGTTCGAGCAGCGCTTCGAGCAGCGGCCGCCACGGCCCGGCTTCGCGCAGGCGATCGAGCGAGGCGCCGCCCGCGGCGAGCGCCGAAGCGAGCGAATCGTGGAACGCGAAGCGCGGCAGGCCCTCGACGAACGCCACCACGGCGCGCGACGGCGCGTCGCCGGCCGACGCGGCCGCCTGGGTCGCGCCGGGCGCGAGCGGCCCGCCGCTCGAGAGCGCGGCAAGCAGTTCGTGGAACATGCGCGTGGCGGCTCCGGAGGCCGGCACGAACGTCGAGACGGCGCCCCGGCCCGCCGCCGACTCGTGCCCGTGGATCGCGGCGGCGAGGCGCGCTTCGTCGAGGCGCACCAGGCCGTCTCCCGGCGTGCACGGGCGCACCAGATCGGAGTAGCCCCGAGGACGGGCGAGCAACTCGAGCTGGCGGTCCGCCTCGTGCGGCGGGATTCCGCGCGCGGCGAGATCCTCGCGATCGGCGTCGCTGAAGCGGGAACCGCGGCTCGTCATCCGGTGGCACCTCGGAGCTAGCGCGCGTGGCGGGACGCCGCGCACGGACGCGGGACGCTACGACATTCGGGAGGTTCGCGCCCGGGGCGGCCGGGAGGCTCCCTTCACGCCGCCCGTCGCGGCTTCGTCGCCGGCGCTTCCACCACGGCAGCGGCCGCCGCGGGCGCCGTCCCGGGCAGGGTGCGCGCGGCGGCGAGGAGCGCGCCGCAGAACGCCACGAGCAACACGAGGCCTTCGCCCGGAGGCCCCGGACGGAAGAGCACGCCGGTCGCGACGAACACGGCCACCGCCAGCACTCCCCACCAGCGACCCCGCTCGGCGGAGCGCTCGCGGCCGAGTGTCCAGGCGTCGAACCCGGCACGCTTGAGGACGATGATGATGACCACGATCGAGCTGAAGCCGAGCGGATCCTCGAGGCGTGCCAGCGAGCTGGTCGCGAACGGCGATCCGGTCGCGACCAGGTGCAGCACCGTTCCCGTCGCGCCGACGACGGCCGCCAGCCGCCAGAGCGGCGCCGAGCCGCGCTCGAGCGCCCTGCCGGCGGTGAGCAGCGTCGCCAGCGCGAGCGTGGACAGCAGGCCATGACGCGCGTGCCAGGCGGCGTCCGCGGCCACCGACAGCGCCGCCAGGTGGGCGAGTCCCGAGGTCGTGGCCCACAGTGCGTGCAGGCCGAGCAGGCCCGCGGCGGCGGCGAACACCCGCCATGCCGCCTCGCAGGCCCGCCCGTCGCGTGCCAGCAGTGTGGCCGCGGTGTAGTAGGCGGCCACGGCGCCCAGCAGCAGCCGGAGTTCGAGTCCGTGCCCGGCGGGGCCGCCTCCGAACGACGCGAACAGCAGCACGGCGAGCATGGCGGCGATGCGTCCGTCGAGCGGCGTCCGCCACCTGTGCCGTTCGCGGTCCCTGCCCCGCGCGTCGGCCGCGAGCAGCAAGCCCGCGAGCGTGACGAGTTCGAGCCAGCGCATGCGGGCGAGCGGCCCCGGGGCATGCAGGCCCAGCGCGTCGAGCAGCGCTGCGGCGAACGCGACGGGCGCGAACCAATCCGCCGCGTGCGCCGAAACATGCGGCGACGCTGCGGCTCGCGGGATCGAAGCGGGAACGTGCGCCAGAACTCCTCCTCATGGTTCCGGCCGGGGGAGACGGAGGCCGAGGGGGCCAAGCGGTCCTTCGACTGTTGACGTTTTCGGAGCATTGCGGCTCCGGCTTGAGCCCTCGCCGGACCCTCCAACGTCAGGGGCGGCGCGGCTCAGCCGCCGCGAAGCTCACGGTGGATGGCGGCCGCCGCCTGGGCGCCCTGCCCCATCGCGACCGCGATGCTCGGGGGCGAAGGGCGGACGATGTCGCCGGCGGCCCAGATGCCCGCCGCCGAAGTCCCGAGCCGTGCGTCCGTCAGCACGTAGCCGTCCGCGTCCGTCTTCAGGACGCCGCGGCACCATTCGCTGTTGGGCAGCACCCCGATCTTGATCACGACGCCGCGGGTCGCGAGATCGGAGGCGGCGCCGTCGGCCTCGAGACGGACGGAGGTGACCGAATCGCCGCCGAGGATCGCCGTGACGCGACGGCCCGTGTGCAGGCGGATGCGCGCTTCGGCGGCGACCCGTTCGCGGAACTCCGGCCGTGCGCGCGGCTCACGGCGAACCACCAGGTCCACCTCGCTGCCGGTGGCGGCGAGCAGGAGCGCGTTCTCGAACGCCGCGTCGCCGCCTCCGACCACCACGACGGGATGGCCGGCCAGTCGCGCCTGATCACGCGTCGCCGAGAAGGACACCCCTCGCCCCTCGAACTCGCGCTCGCCCGGTACGCCGAGTCGGCGGCGACGCACGCCCGTCGCGACCAGCACCGCGCGGGCGGGCAGCGCCTCGCCGCCGCCGAACGACACGTGCGGCCAGGGTTCGCCTTCTCCGGCCGCTCGCAGGGAGGTCGCTTCGAAACCGCCGCGCCAGGTCACTTCCGCGCGGTCCAGCTGCCGGGTGCAGGCGGCCGCGAGCGCCGGTCCGTCCCCCGCCTCGAAGCCGGGCACCGCCGGCGGGTGGAAGTGCACCCGGTGCAGCTGCCCGCCCGGCGTCGGCGCGGCGTCCACCAGGCCGACGTCGAGCCCGAACGAGCGCGCCCACAGCGCCGCCGAGATGCCGGCGGGCCCCGCTCCGACGATCAGCAGGTCCCTCACCGGCGCTCCCGCAGCTCGCGAGCGACTTCCCAGAATGTCTTGGGTGACAGCGCCGGCAGCCCGTGCCTCGCCGCCAGTTTCGCCAGACACTCGCGGCGCACGGCCCCGAAGTCCGAGGAGGCGTTGCCCTGCTCGCGCATCCGGACCTCGACCGTCACGCCGGGAACGCGGCGCACCCGGGTCGCGCCCGCGGCGCGCAGCGCGAAGTCCCAGTCCTCGCTCGCGGCGAACGACTCGTCGAAGCCCCCGAGCCGCTCGAACAGCTCGCGCCGGACGCCCCAGGCGCTCGGCGGAAGGTAGTCGTCGGTCCGCATCCGCTCCTCGTCCCACTCCCGCGCCAGCACCACCGATTCGAGGCTCTCGCGCACTCCGTCCTCGCGCACGCGTTCGCGGATCACCTCCGCATCGCGCCAGGCGAAGCCCACCCCGGGGTCGGCGAACGCGCCGACGAGCCCCGCGAGATGTCCCGGCCGCCAGCGGTCGTCGTCGTCGAGGAACGCCAGCACGTCGCCGACAGCGCCGCGGGCCGCGGCGTTGCGGGCGGCGCCCGGCTGCCCGAACCGAACGGCCAGCACCGTCACGGCCAGCATCGGCAGGTCCGGGAGCGTCTCGACGTCCGGCGGCGCGCCGTCCACGGCGACGCGCAGCTCGAGCGGCGCGGGTTCCTGCGCGGCGACGCTCGCGAGCGCGTCGGCGAGCAGGGCGGGCCGCCCGCGCGTCGGCACGATCACCGAGATCGTGGGCGGCATCGTCCGCGCGCCGCCCGCGGTCAGGCCCGATCGCCCGGGCCGAGCTGCAGCGTCGCCGCCCAGCGCGCGTCGGCCAGCTCGCCCAGCGTCGTGCGCGTCTCGACGAGCCCGCGCTTGCGAATGCCGCGCATTTCCATGCACAGGTGCCGCGCTTCGAGCACGACGGCGACGCCGCGCGGCGCCAGCAGCCGTCCGAGATGCTCCGCGACCTGGCGCCCCAGCCGCTCCTGCAGCTGTGGCCTGCGCGCGTAGTACTCGAGGACGCGGGCCGCGGCGCTGATGCCCATGAGCTTCGTCCCGGGCAGGTAGGCGACGAGCGCGCGCCCGAAGAACGGCACGAAATGATGGACGCACATCGAGTGAAACGGCAGATCGCGCACCACCACCAGGTCGCCGGCGCCTTCGTGCGGGAACACCGCGACCTGCGGTTCGGCCCCCGGCTCCAGCCCGGAGAACGCTTCGCGGTACAGGTCGGCGACGCGCTTCGGGGTGTCGGCCAGTTCGGGTTCGGCCGCGGTGTCGAGCCCGAGCGCGCGAATCAGGTCCTGGATGGCGCGGCGGGCGGCCGCGTCGTCGCTCGTCGGTCGGATCCCCGCCATGGACCGTGTCCTCCCGGGAAAAACAACGGGGCCGGCAGCGGCAGCCGGCCCCGCGAACTGGAGCGGAAGAGGGGATTCGAACCCCCGACCCCAACCTTGGCAAGGTTGTGCTCTACCGGGCTGAGCTACTTCCGCGAACAAGAGCGGCGGGCAATATATCGGCGGCCCCGGAGAGCGTCAAGGATCGGCGACGCCGGCGCGGAGCTCCCGGCCGCGTGCGCGGCGCGGCGGCAACCGCTACAAATACCGCCGTGACGACCCTCGTTCAGAAGTACGGCGGCACCTCGGTCAACGGGCCGGAGCGCATCCGCGCCGTCGCGCGTCGGATCGCCGACTCGCGCGCGCGCGGCGCTTCGCTCGTGGTGGTCGTCTCGGCCATGGGAGACACCACCGACCAGCTCATCGAGCTCGCGCACCAGGTGTCGCCGCGGCCGAGCCGCCGCGAAATGGACATGCTGCTCTCGACCGGCGAACGGGTGTCCATGGCGCTGCTGGTGATGGCGCTGAACGATCTCGGCCTCGAGGCCATCTCCTTCACCGGCTCGCAGAGCGGCATCCTCACCAACGAATCGCACTCCCACGCCCGCATCGTCTCGCTCACGCCGGGCCGGATCCGGGCCGAACTCGAACGCGGACGGGTCGTCATCGTCGCCGGCTTCCAGGGCGTGAGCCCGGTGACGAAGGAGATCACCACGCTCGGGCGTGGCGGGTCGGACACGACCGCGGTCGCGCTCGCCGCCGCGCTGGCTCCGGCCCGCTGCGAGATCTACACCGACGTGGACGGCGTGTTCACCGCCGACCCGCGCGTCGTGCCCGAGGCGCGCCGGATCGCCCGGCTGTCGTTCCGCGCCTGCTCGGCGCTCGCTCATGCCGGCGGCCAGGTCCTGCACGCGCGTTGCGTGGACCTCGCCGCACGCGAGCGCGTGCCGCTCGCCGTGCGCTCGTCGTTCACGGACACGCCGGGCACCGAGATCGTCCCATCCGAACCCGTGGAGGCCACCGTGGAGCAACCCCGAGTCGAAGCCATCGCCCACCGGACGGGGGTTTCGATCGTCCTCGCCGAAGGCAACTCCGGAGGCCGCGGGGAGTCGCGTGGCATTCTCGAAGCCGTCGCCGGGCGTTTCCCCGCGCTCGGGCTGGTCGCTCACGAGCAGGCGGGCGACGAGCACGCCGCGCTGGTCTGGGTCGGCGCCCGCGAGGACGCCGAAGCGCTCGAGGCGTGCTTCCGCGAACTGCGCGGCCCCGGCGGGGAGTGGCGGCTCGACGTGCAGCACGACTGCGCGTTCGTCACGCTGGTCGGCTTCGGCCTCGGCGCCGCCGAAGCGGCGCGCGCCGAAGCGGCGCTCGAGAAGGCCGGCGTGCCGATCGTCGCCTTGCGCGTCACCGCGTGCGGCCTCGTCTTCCGTGTCCCGAACGACCGCTGCGAGACCGCCGTGCGCGCGCTGCACGCCGCCCTGATCGGCTGACCGTCCGGCGCGGACGCGAACGGTGCCGGCGCGCCGCCGCCGCGTGCCGGGCGCTCCGCGGACGCGGGTGCGGCTTCAGAACGAGTCGCGAACGCTCTGCAGCGTCGGAATGCGTCCCTGCGCGACGCGGTGGAGGGCCTCCGAGTAGAGCCGGTCGTAGCCGTCGGCGCTGACGCGCCAGCTGAAGTCCTGCGCCATGCCGTTGCGCTGCAGGGCCCGCCACAGCGCCGGTTCGGCGCGCACCGCCAGCGCGCGCCGAATCGCCATGACCATCTCCGCGGCGTCGAACGCCTGGAAGACGAAGCCGTTGCCTTCACGCGTCACCGGGTCGAACTCGCGGACCGTGTCGGCCAGCCCTCCGGTCTCGCGCACGATCGGAACCGTCCCGTAGCGGAGCGAGTACATCTGGTTCAGCCCGCACGGCTCGTAGCGCGACGGCATGAGGAACAGGTCCGCGCCCGCCTCGATCCGGTGCGCCAGCCCCTCGTCGTGCGAGGTCTCGAACCACCACTGCCACGGCCGTTCGATCGCCAGGCGCCGGAACAGATCCTGCCAGCGGGGCTGGCCGACCCCCAGCACCACGAAGCGCGCCGGCAGGTCGCACAGCGCGCGTTCCCCGGCTTCGATCAGTTCGAGCCCCTTCTGCTCCACGAGACGGGACACCATCCCGAGGATCGGCCAGTCCGGATCGAGCGGGAAACCACAGGCGAGCGCGAGCGCCCGCCGGTTCGCGAGCTTGCCCTCGACCGTGTCGCGGTCGTAGTGCGAGTCGAGGAACGCGTCCACGGACGGATTCCAGACCGTGTCGTCGATCCCGTTCAGGATGCCGCGCACGTCCCCGGTGCGCCGGCGCAGCACGCCCTCGAGGCCGAATCCCATTTCGCCGTTGGTCTGGATTTCCCGCGCGTAGGTCGGGCTCACGGTGCTGACGAGGTCCGCGAAGAGAATGCCCACCTTCATGAAGTTGACGCGGCCCCAGAACTCGAACGGGCTCTGGGGGAAAAACAGCTCGCGCGGGAAGCCGGCGACCGGGAGCAGCCAGGGATCGGCGATGCCCTGGTAGCCGAGGTTGTGGATCGTGAAGATGGTCGCGACGTCGGCGAAGGCCGGCTCGTCGGCGTCGTGCGTGCGGATGAAGCACGGAACCCAGGCGGCCTGCTGGTCGTGGGCATGCACGATGTCGAAACGCTCGCCGAAGCCCTTCAGGCCCTCGACCGCGGCGCGGGCGAAGAACAGGTAGCGCTCGGCGTTGTCGCGCCAGCCCTCGCCGGTCGCCGGGTCGTCGTAGATGCCGGGGCGGTCGAACGCCTTCCGATCGCCGGTGTGGTCCACGAGCAGCACCCGCAGCTCGGACACGGGATCCTCGACGATCGTGAATCGGGCCGGTTCCTGCCCCAGCCCCCACGGCACGCGCGTATGGCCGAGGTCGTGGGTCGTCCAGCCGGGCGGGATCCGCAGCGTGCGGTAGTGCGGCAGCACGACGAGCACGCGATGCCCGCGTCGCGCCTGTTCGAGCGCCAGCGAGGCGACGACGTCGGCGAGTCCCCCGACCTTGGCGAGCGGCGCCATCTCGCTCGCGACGTGCGCGATCGACCGTTTCGATTCCGGCATGGAGGCGCCCGGCGTCAGGCCAGCGCGACGATCTCGCGCAGGTACTGGGCGGCGTCCTCGGGCGGCGTCGGGTTGATGTAGAAGCCGGAGCCGATCTCGAAGCCCGCGACCCGGGTCAGCTTCGGCATGATCTCGAGGTGCCAGTGGTAGTACGGCAGGTCGTCCTCCGAAAGCGGCGCCGTGTGCAGCACGAAGTTGTACGGCGGCGCATCGAGCGCGACGTTCAGGCGCGTGAGCGTGTCCTTCAGGATGCGCGCGAAGTCGAGGAGCTCCTCCGGGTCGGCGATGGTGTGATAGCTCGAGCGATGCTGCCGCGGCAGAATCCACGTCTCGAATGGAAACCTCGGCGCGTACGGAGCCAGCGCCACGAATCGTTCGCTCGTGCTGACGATGCGCCGGCCGTTCCCTTCCGCCATTTCCTGGTCGAGGATGTCCGTGAAGACGTTGCGCTCCTTGAGTTCGTAGTAACGCCTCGCGCCGTCGAGCTCCTCCTGCACCATGCGCGGAATGATCGGCGTCGCGATGATCTGGCTGTGCGGATGCTCGAGCGTCGCGCCCGCGCCGGAACCCTTGTTCTTGAAGACCAGCACGTAGCGCAGGCGCTTGTCCTTCTTCAGGTCGAGCATGCGCTCGCGGTAGGCGACCAGCACCTGCTGGATCTGCTCGACCGGCAGGTCGGACAGGTCGCGGTCGGGGCTGGAGCCCTCGATGACCACCTCGTGCGCGCCGATGCCGTTCATCTTGTCGTACAGGCCCTCGCCGCGCCGTTCGAGCTGCCCCTCGACCTGCAGGGCGGGGAACTTGTTCGGCACGACGCGGACGGTCCAGCCCGGGCCGTTCGCCTTCCCGCCCGGCGGGCGCACGGCGTAGACCTCGGGAGGGGTCATGTCCTCCCGCCCCTCGACGAAGGGGGAAAAGTTCTGAGCGACGGTCGGGTTCTCGGCCTTGAAGTTCGTGGGCCGGCGGCTGCGCTCGGTCGAGATGATGACCCAGCGTCCCACCACCGGGTCCTTGCGGAGCTCGGGCATGGATCGTCCTTGGGGGAGGGTCGCCCCGCGCCCGGACGGGCGCGCGGCGGGCGTCGAAACCGTGAAAGTCTAGTGAGCCGTTTCGGCCGGGGTCAAGGCGGTGCCCACGGCCGCCGCCGGCGCGGCGTCAGGCGCGCTCCGCGCGCTCGGCCGCGGTCGCGGCGAAGTGCGCGCGCAGCGCCGACTCGTCGGCGGGCCCGAGCGTGCGCCCGCGACGCGCGAACGCGATGCGCGCCGTCGCGAGGAAGCGTTCGAGCTCGTGCTCGACGGTCCGCCGACCGTCCCACCAGGCGAACGGCGGCACGCGCCGCGGCGCGAACACGCCCCCGCCGAACAGGTTCGCGCCCGTTCCCAGGCTCGCGCCGGTGGGCAGCAGCGTGCCGATGCCCGTCTTGACGTGCGCGCCGACGAGCGAGCCGATCTTGGTGCTGCCCGAGTCCAGCTCCTGGCCATCCACCCACACCCGCACGGGACCGTAGTTGTTCTTGAGGTCGCTGGTCGTGGTGAGCGCCCCCAGATTCACCCACTCGCCGATCACGCTGTGCCCGACGAAGCCGTGATGGCGCTTGTTGGCGTAGCCCTGCCAGACGCTCGCCTCCACCTCGCCCGCGATGCGGCACTGCGGCCCGAAGGTGCTGCCCGAGACGAATCCGCCGAGCAGCTGGGTGCCCGCGCCGAGCACGCACGGACCGGTCACCACCGTGTGCGGCGCGATGCGCGCACCGCGCCCGACGAGGATCGGCCCGGGGCCGGCGTCGAGCACCGCATGCGGACCGACCACCGCGCCCTCGCCCACGACGATGCGCTCCGGCGACTCGAGGCAGGCGAGGCGGTGCACGACCCCGCGAACTCCGCCGCGGGCGTCCGCGAGATCGTCCACGATGGCCTCCGGGTTGCGTTCCATGAGCTGCCAGGGTCGCTCGAGGAAAGGGACCTCGGCGGCGAGGGTCGGCAGCCCCAGCGCCAGCAGGTGCTGCTCGAACCGCTCGCCCGCGCCGATGGCCGGGGCGAGCTGGCGCAGCGGCAGGCGCGCGCCGGCCACCCGCTCGCCGGCGAGCAGGAGCTTCGGTCCTGCTTCGGCGAGCAGCGCGGCCGCCCACGCGCCCGGCAGGGCCGCGGCGTTGACCACGACGGCGTCCTCCGCCGGGTCCACGCTCGAGGTGTCGGGCACCGGCGCGTCGTGCCACACCGACATCGCGGATTCACGGGCCTCGATCGCGAACAGCCGCAGGCCGGCGGCGCGCAGCCAGCGGCGCGCGACGTCGGAGGCGCCGAAGGCGAGCGCCGCGACCGGCAGCAGGTCGGTCAGTGGCCGCAGCGCGCGCCAGCGACCGTCCTCGAAGACGACGAGCCTCGGCATCAGCGGGCTCCGGAGACGCGCACGAGGAAGACCCCCTTGAAGCCCGAGGCGGTCGCGCGATCGCGCAGGCTCGCGGCGGCCTCACGCGAGAGGCAGTCCCGCGTGCGCACCTTGAAGCGCCCGCCTTCGCGATCCACGATCATCGGGATCATGAGCAGCGACTCGGCGGCATCGCGCACCGACTTGCCCTTCTCGCGATCGGCGGGCGCGGCCACCTGCACGCGCCAGCACGTGTCGGGCGGCGCCGCGACCGTGGGCGCCGCCGCCGGCGCATCGGAGGGAGGAGGAGGCGCAGCCGGCAGCGGCCCGGGCGGCAGCAGAGGCTGCGTGCGCGCGGGCACCGGCACGTCGCGATCGGACGGCGAGGAACGCAGGGAGTCGTAGGCCGCGGGCGGCGCCGGCGCGGTCGTGGCGCCGCCCAGCGGCTCGGGGATGGTGGCCAGCACCGCCAGCGCCTCGGGACTCGGAGTGCTGTCGGGCGCCGCCGGCCCGGCGCCGGTCCGCACGACCACCGGTGGGGAAGCCGGTGCCTGCGGCGAGGGCGGCGCGGGCACGGGCCGCGGCGCCGGAACCGGAACCGCGCAGCCGGCGATCGCCAGGGCGACGACGCACAGCGCCGCGAGCCGGCTCACGCGCCCGCCCGGGCGCGCACGGCCTCACTCACCTGCCGGACACGATCGGTTTCGTCGAGCCGGCACGCGAGCACGCCCTCGCGCGTCGCGACCACGACCATGTCCTTCAGGCCCAGCGGCGCCGCCAGCACGCCGTCGCCGACGACGACGCAGCCCTCGCAATCCACCGGCAGCGCGTCGCCCCAGCGCACGTTGCGCCGCTCGTCGCGCGCCTGGCGCCGCGCCCACGCTCCCCACGAGCCGAGGTCGTCCCAATCGAAGCCCGCCTCGAGCACCACCGTGTTCGGCGCGCCCTCGAGCACGGCGTAGTCCACCGAGATCTTCGGCAGCGGTTCGAAACGCGGGCGGAGCGCGGCGCCGAAGTCCGCGTCCGCTCCGCTCCAGCCGAAGTCCGCGAGCGCCGCGATCTCGGGATGGCGCACCGACAGCGCGGCGAAGAAGGTCTCGCGGCGCCACACGAAGATGCCGCTGTTCCACAGGTGCGCGCCGTCGGCGAACCAGGCTTCCGCGGTCGCCAGGTCGGGCTTCTCCTTGAACCGCGCGACGCGGTGCAGCCGGGGAGCCAGCGCCCCGCCGCGCTGGATGTACCCGAAGTTGGTCTCGGCGTGCGCCGGCCGGATGCCGAACGTGACCAGGACGGCGTCCCGCCCGGCGAGCTCCGCGGCGCGCCGCAGGTCGGCGGCGAAGGCCGCTTCGTCGTCGATCGCGTGATCGGCGGGCAGCACGGCGAAAGTCGTCCCCGCGGCGAACGCGCTGGCGGCGGCGGCGATCGCCGGCGCGGTGTTGCGCATCATCGGTTCGCCGAGCACGCGGGCGCCGGGACACTCGCGCGCGCACGCCTCGCGCAGGGCTTCCGAGGTCATGACCACGACGCTGGCGGGGCCGGAGACGAGCGGCAGCGCGCGCTCGAACGTCGCGCGCAGCAGCGTCCGCCCGCCCCGGGCGAGCGGCAGCAGCTGCTTCGGCCGCGCGTCCGTGCTCCAGGGCCAGAAGCGTTCGCCGCGGCCCCCCGCGAGGATCAGGACGCCGGTCTGGTTCGGGGTCGGAGTCATTCGCGGGGCAGCATTAGCACACGCCGCCCCGGCGCGTCACGGCCTGCCCGCGCACACCGAGCGATACAGCTCGGCCGTCGCCTGCGCGACCGTGTCCCACGAGTAGTGACGCAGGATGTGCTGGCGCGCCCGTTCGCCGTACCGCTCCACGACGCCGGGATTGCCGATCAGGTACTGGAGCTTCGCCCGCAGGTCGCCGACGTCCTGGCTGCGGAAGCTGAGCCCGCATTCCTCGGCCACCTCGAGGTTCTCGGGGATGTCCGAGATCAGCACGCAGCGGCCGTACGAGAGCGCCTCGAGCAGCGCGATCGAAAGGCCCTCCATCGTCGAGGGCTGCACCACGCAGTAGGCGTTGCTCCACAGCTCCTCGAGCGCCTCACCGAAGACGTAATCCAGCCGCTTGATGCGCTCGCCCTCGTAGGCGCGGAGCCGGTCCGCGTAGTCGCCCGAGAAGGACAGCCCGCCCGCCAGGGCGAGCGTCATGTCGGTGTCGATGCCCTGGAACGCCTCGCACAGGAAGTGCACGCCCTTCTCGGGCACGAGCCTGCCGACGAACAGCACGTACTTCCCGGGCGTCAGGCCGAGCGACAGGATCTTCCGGGCCGGCCGCGACTGCGGCAGGCTGGTGCCGTTGGGGATGAACTCGGTCTCGGCCCCGTGCACGGCGCGGAAATGCTCGCGCAGCGTCTTGCTGACCACGATCGTGCGATCCGGGAACTTCACCGCCGGCCCTTCGCAGCGGTGCAGGAACCAGCGCGCGAAGCGCCCCCACTTCTCCCGCTTCCAGTCCAGTCCGTGCACCGTGACCACCGTCTTCGCGCCGGTCAGGCGCGGCAGTCCCGCGAGCAGCGCCGGCCCGAGCGCGTGGTAGTGGACGACGTCGTAGCGCCTCAGCATGGCTTCCAGCGTGGCCCACGAGACGTGCGTGATCGCGTCCAGGTGCTTCGTGTGCAGGCTCGGGCGCCGCAGCAGCCGCACGCCGTGGTAGGTGGCGCCGGCCGGCGTGTAGTGCAGCCGGCAGAAGACGTCCACGTCGATGTCCATGGGCACCAGCCTGCGGGCGATCTCGTCCACGTGACGCTCGATGCCGCCGTAGGTGGCGGGAATGCCCTTCTGCCCGATCATCGCGACGCGCATCAGGCCGCCCCTTTCGCACCGCGCGAGGCGAGGTGCGCCTCGCAACGCTCGCCCAGCCGCTCTCCGAGGCGGCCCCACGCGAACTCGCCGAGCGCCGGCGGCGGCGCTTCGCCGCGCGAGGCGAAGCCGCGCGGGCGCGCGCGCAGCGCGTCGGCGAAGCCGTCCGGACCGGTCACCGTGCAGTACGGCTCGAGCGGCGCGTAGCCGCGGATCCCGAACGGCGTGCTCAGCACCGCGAGCCCGCAGGCCAGGTACCCGGGCACCTTGACGTTGCTGCCGCCTCCCGTGAGCACCGGATTGAGGCCGCAGTCGGCCGCGTGCAGCAGCGGGGCCAGATCCGGCGCCTCGCCCGTGACCCTGAGCCAGGGCTCGCGGCGCCCGCGCATCGCCCGGCCGACGGAGCCCACGACCAGCAGCCGGACGCCGTCGGCGGCGAGCGACGGCAGCACACGCCCGGTGAGCAGCCGAAGCGCCTCGCGATTGGGCCCCCAGTCGGCCCCGACGAACACCGCGACGTAGTCGCTCTCGCCGTAGCCGAGGGACTGGCGGGCCCGCCGGCGCTCCCCGGCCGAGGGCGGGGCGAGGCGGGTCTCGTCGTAGCCGTTCGGCACGACTTCGAGCCGCGCGGCGGTCAGGCCGTAGAGTTCGCGCATGCGCGCGGCGTCCTCCTCGGTGCACACCACCGTGACGTGCGCCGCGTCCACGGCGCGCTGCTCGAGGCGGCGGAGCCGCTCCGCCCAGCGCGAGCGCGCGAGCACCGGCGGCGCCGAGCGGCGGAAGCGGTCGTACTCGACATTGTGCGAGGTGTGCAGCCGGAGCGGCGCGTTCGAGACGCCGAGCATGCCGCCCAGGTTCAGATCGGCCGCGAACACGTCCGCGCCCGCGCCGAGCGCGGCGGCATACCGCTTCGCGTTCGCACGATGGCCCGACGCCGCGGTGAACAGCGGAGCGAGCCGCGCGCGCTCGAGCCGCCAGGCCACGCTCGTGTGCCACGACCGGCGGCGCACCAGCTCGACGCCGTCCACGCGCTCCCGCTCCGGTCCGGGGGCCCGGTTCGGGGTCACGCACAGGACGCGCACCTCGTGCCGGCGCGCCAGCCCGCGCGCCAGCCCGAAGGAGCGCTGCGCCCCGCCGAAGCGCGGCGGATGGATGTCGTTGTCCACCGCGGAGTGGATCAGCACGGCGACTCCCCGGGAAGCGCCGGCACGCGTTCCGCGCCCCGCACGAAGCCGACGACCAGGCCCGCCGCGTTGACCGACCAGGTGAGCAGCGAGTGCACGGCGAGCCGGGCGCTGCGCTTGCGCAGCGTCATCAGCAGCAGCAACCCGAGCGGCACGAGCGACCAGAACGCCAGTCCCTTCGCGCCGCCCGCCGCCCAGGCGAGCGGCGCGGCCAGCCACACCGCGAGCATCGCGAGGTAGTGCGCCTGTCGTCGCAGGTGCGAACCGAGGCCGGCGCGCCCGAGGTAGAGCCGCAGCACCTGACCCTGGCCGAAGCAGAGCCCGCTGCGCCAGCGCCGGCCGATCTCGCCGAAGCTCGGGCGCGGCGCGCTCCAGTGCCGGCCCGCCAGGCCACCGGTGCTGCGCAGGCGGAAGCCCGCGGTTCGCAGGCGCAGACCGAGCTCGAAATCCTCCTCGCTGCGAAGCCGCGCGTCGTAGGCGCCCGTGGCGCGGAGCGCCTCGGTGCGGTACAGCGCCAGCGTCGCCAGGTAGTCGCATTCACGGGGCGCGTCGCCGATCCGGTACAGATCGGGCGCTCCCGGACGCTCTCCCGGGCCGTCCGTGAACCACTCCTCGAGCCGCGCCCACAGCCCGGCCAGCCCGGCGTCGGCCGAAGCGGCCTCGTGCAGCGCGCGCTCGAGCCACGACGCATTCACTTCGACGTCGGCGTCCACGAACAGCACCCACGGCGGCGCGCAGCGCGCCAGTCCCGCGTTGCGGGCGGCGCCGGGGGTCAGCGGCCGGTCCGAGCCCGCGCGCACCACCGTCCAGTGCGGGGAAAGCTCGGGCAGGGCGCCCGAGCCGCCCGGATCCGCGAGCACCAGCGCGCCGCTCCAGCTCCGGTCCTTCAGCGCGTGCTCGAGCGCGGCCAGCGTGCGCGGCAGGAAGCGCTCCTGCCGGTAGCAGGGAATCACGACGCCGAGGTTCATCTTCCGCTCCCGCGCGAGTCGGAGGATGTCCCGTCGGGCGAGAAGGTGGCCAGTCCGACCACCTCGTCGTAGACGCTTTCGAATCCCTCGACGACGGCCTGCCAGTGGTAGTCGCTCCGGACCAGCGCCGCGGCGGCGCGGCCCAGGCGCAGCGCGCGCTCCGGCTTGCGGTGGAACAGCTCGAGCGCGTCCGCGAGCGCCGCCACGTCGCCCGCGGGGACGAGCCAGCCGTTCTCGCCGTGTTCGACCACCTCGGGCACCCCGCCGACCGCGCTGGCGACGACCGGGCGTCCGCGCGCCATGGCCTCGAGCAGCGTCAGCGGCAGCCCCTCCCACTTCGAGGGCAGCACGACGGCGTCGGCCGCGGCCAGCAGGCCCCCGAGGTCGTCGAGGGCGCCGAGGAAATGCGTGCGCCGGTCAATGCCCAGCTGCCGCGCCCGTTCCTCGAGCGCTCCGCGCAGCGAGCCGTCCCCGGCGACCGCGAGCGTGAAGTCGAGCCCGCGCTTCCAGACCTCGGCGAGCGCGTCGAGAAGCACCGCGTGCCCCTTCTGCTCCTCGAGCCGCGCGGCGACGACCCACAGCGGACGGAGCAGGCCCGCCGCGAAGCGCTCGCGCCACAGGCGCGCCAGCGGCGCCTCCGCCTCCTCGTCGGGCAGGTCGGCGCCGTTGGGCACGACGCGCACGCGACCGCGTCCGACGCCGTAGTCGCGCACGAGCGTGTCGGCCACCGCGCCGCAGACGGCCGTCACCGCGTCGGCGCGGGCGAGCTCGTCGCGCTTGAGCGCACGCTGGCCGCCCGAGTGCGATTCGCCCACGATGTGCTCGGTCACGACCAGGCGGGGCACTCCGGCGGCGCGCGCGAGCGTCGCCAGGTAGCGGTCGGCGGCCGGCCAGACGTGGTGGACGTGCAGCACGTCGGGCTTCGCCCGCCGCAGCTTCGACCAGGTGTCCACCATGCCGCGCACGTCCCAGCGCGAATCCACCTCGGCGACGCGCTCGACCGGCAGTCCGCGGGCGGCGAGCGCGGCGGCGAACTCGTCGAGCGCCGCGGCGGGGCTGAGCCACACGCGCACCGCGTAGCGTTGCGCGGGCAGCCGGGTCGCCAGCTCCCAGACGACGCGCTCGGTGCCGCCCATGCTCCGCCCGCTCTCGGCGAGCAGCACGTTCAGCGGTTTCGGTTCGGTGCCGCGGTGAGCCATGCGTAGGCCTTCAACAGTTCGCCCGCGTTGTGCTCCCATGCCATCTTCGACAGGAACCGCTCGCGGTTGTAGGCGCCCATCCGGGCGCGCATTTCGGGGTCGGCCAGCAGCTGCTCGATGCGCGCGGCGAGGTCCGACACGTCGTCGGCCACCGCGTAAAGCGCCCCCTCGCCGGCCGACCAGCGGTGTTCCCGCAGGTCGTAGCACACGACGGGCTTCGCGCACGCCATGTATTCGAGCACCTTGTTCATCGTGCTCACGTCGTTGAGCGGATTCTTCGGGTCGGGGCTGACACACACGTCGGCCGTCACGAGGATGCGTTCCACGTCGGCGTCGGGAATCCGCCCGGTGAACTGACAGGCGTCCTCGAGACCGAGATCGCGAACCAGCTGGCGCAGCTCGGTGAAGGAGTCGCCGGCGCCGATGAAGGTGAAGGCCACGTCCGATCGTGCGTGGTCCTGGACGATCACCTTCGCCGCGCGCACCAGGTGGTCCACCCCGTCCTGCGGCGCCATCACGCCGAGATAGGCGACCAGGAAGGGCCGCCCGCGGCGCAGGGCCGGGTCCGGCTCGCGAAGCAGGCCGAAGCGCTTCCGGCTCGGGCCGCTGCGCACGACGCGCACCTGTTCGGGACGCTTTCCGCCCCGCGCGAGCGCGACCTGCCGGTACGACTCGTTCGTGGCGACGACGAGATCCGCGGTCCGGTACTGCATGCGCTCGAGCCACTGCAGGAGCCGGTGCGGAAGCGAGCCGGCTTTTCGTTCGCCGAACCGCGACAGGTAGAGCTCCGGGCACAGGTCGTGGTGATCGAAGACGAACTTGACGCCGAGCGCCTTGAACGGCAGCGCGATCGCCCAGAAGAGGTCGGGCGGATTCGCGGTGTGGATCACGTCGAAGCCGCGGCGGGCGGAAACGAGCAGCGTGAGCCGCGCCGTCTGCAGCCAGCAGTAGAGGAACTCCCAGGCGTAGCTCAGGAATCCCCGGGTCTCCGGCGGCGCCGGGTAGCGCCAGATGTGGATGCCGTCGAGCACCTCGTGCGCCTCGGTTCCGCCCTCCCCCGTCGGGCAGATGGCCGAGACCTCCCAGCCGGCGGAGCGCAGCGCGCCCAGTTCCAGCCACACGCGCCGGTCGAACGGCAGCGTCAGGTTCTCGGACAGGTGCAGGACCCTACCAGGCGAGGCCATGGTAGTCCCCGGCGCGGACCGTGCTCCGGTCCACCGCCGCGACGAGATCCACGACCGCCTGCCCGGGCCGGAGCCGCGCGCCGATGTCCCGGTACTCGGGAGAGCGGTTGCCGATCACGAGCACGTCGCTGCCCGCGATCACCTCCTCGAGGTCCGTGCGCAGCCGCTCGGCGAGGTAGGGCACTTCGTCCTCGACGAAGCGCCGGTTCGCCCCGAGCACGCGCTCCATGTCGAGGTTCGGGTCGTGCAGCAGGATCGCGTAGCCCTTGCCGACCAGCGTGCCGACGACGCGCAGGATCGGGCTCTCGCGCAGGTCGTCGGTGCCGGCCTTGAACGACAGCCCGAGGAAGCCCAGCCGCCGCTGCCGGAGTTTCTCGACGAGGTGGATGGCTTCCTCCACGTGAACGTCGTTCGAGCGAAGGATGTTCTGCAGCACCGGCAGCTCGAGCCGATGCTCGCGCGAGCGGGCGGTGATGGCGCGCACGTCCTTGGGCAGGCACGAGCCGCCGAAGGCGAAACCGGGGCTCAGGTAGTAGGGCGACAGGTTGAGCTTGGTGTCCTTGACCATGATCCGCATCACTTCGTGACTGTCGATGCCCTCGCGCTTGCAGATCCGGCCGATCTCGTTCGCGAACGAGACCTTGAGCGCGTGGAAGGAGTTGTTGACGTACTTGAGCATCTCGGCCACCGGGATGGAGGTCACGACCTGCTCGCCGCCGACGTCCCGGTAGAGTTCCTCGAGCGCGGCGGCGGAGCGCTCGCAGCCCGCGCCGATGACGGTGTACTCGGCGCCGAAGAAGTCGGCGACCGCGCTGCCCTCGCGCAGGAACTCGGGATTGTAGGCGATGCCGAAGTCCGCGCCCGCGCGACCGCCGCTGGCCTGCTCGATCACCGGCGCGAGCCGCTCCAGCACCGAGCCGGGCAGCATGGTGCTGCGCATGACGAGCGTGGTGAACCTCCCCGTGAGGGTCAGCGCCGAGCCCACCTCGGCGCAGGCGCGGCTCACGTGCCCGAGGTCGAGCGAGCCGTCCTCCGCCGACGGCGTGCCGACGCAGACCAGCACGACGTCCGCGCCCGGCATGGCCTCGCGGATGTCGGTCGTGGCGTGCAGGCGGCCCGAGGCGCGGCCCTCGGCGATCAGCGCGCCGAGGCCCTTCTCGACGATCGGGCTCTCGCCCCGGAGCAGGCAGTCCACCTTGAAGCGGCTCGTGTCCACGCCGACGACGGAATGACCGCGCCCCGCGAGGCAGGCGGAGCAGACGGAGCCCACGTAACCCAGACCGACGACCACGACCTGCATGCGCGTTCCTCTCGCGGCGTCGGGCGCCGCCTCCCGTTTCGGGCCGCTCAGTTCCCCGGCACCGGGCGATCGTTCCCGTCCGGCGGCCGCGAGACGTGCCAGACCCGCACGCCCGGATACCCGCTCCGCGCGCCGGGTGCGATTTCGTCCATCCGCTTCGCAAAGCGCCCCGCCGGGTCGAGATCCTCGCTCCGGCTCAGCACCACCCACGTCCCCCGCACGCCCGACAGCGCGCGCGCGAGTTCCTGCTCCAGCCTCGTGGAATCGGCGGCGAAGCCGAGCCACAGATGCCGCACCGGGAGTCCCCGGCCGTAGAAGTCCACCGGCTCCATCGCCCCGACCGCCAGCACCTGCTCGCCGGGGGCGATCCCCCGGCGGACCGTGGACAGCGCGGCGCGGTAGTCCTCGCGCGCGTATCCCGGGTCGAAGTAGTGGTGGAAGAGCGACACGGCCCACAGCAGCGCGATCGCCCCGCCGAGCAACCGGCGCCCGAGCGCGCCCCGGTCGGCCCAGCCTGCCGCGACGACGAGCAGAAAGGCCGGCAGCGACACGGCGAGGTACCGCGGATTGAAGACCTTGAAGTTCTGCATCGCGAAGTAAACCACGACCAGCGCCGGGGCGGCGAGCCAGAGCAGGGCGTCCATCAGCCGGCGCCGTCGCGCGAGCGCCGCGAGTCCGAGCAGCCCGGCCGCGCCGAAGACGAGCGTGACGGTCACGAGCTCGGGCGCGTGCCGCAGCAACACCGCCGGCCCGACGTCGGCGCGCAGCTCGCGAAGCGACGGCCCGAGCGTGTAACCGACCGCGAACGCGTGCAGCGCGAACGGGATCGCCCCCGGGTGGAGCGTGGTCGCGCCACGCAGCGGCGATTCGCCCGCGACCGGAGCGCGAGCGGGCGCGAGCCGGCTCCAGTCCCAGGTCCTGAGCACGGGCGGCGCGAGCGCGGCGGCGAGCAGCAGCGCCGCGAGCGCCCCGACGCCCAGCCAGCGCCGCCGGGCGCGTCGCGTCGCCGGGTCGCCCGCCAGCCACAACCGCAGTTGCAGCGGCGCCAGCAGCGCGAAGGACGGATTGGACAGCGCGCCGAACGCGGTCGCCAGGAACCAGGCCGCGACTCCCCGCGCGTCGCACCGGCGCTGGAGCTCGAGCAGCAACGCGACGCTCGCGCAGGTTCCGAGCACGACCCACGAGTAACCGCGCGCCTCCTGCGAGTAGCGGACCAGGAACGGCGAAGCCGCCGCCAGCCAGGCGGCCGGGGCCGCGGTTTCCCGCCCGAGCCAGCGAAACGCCACCCAGGCGATCGCCGGCACCGTCAGCACTCCCGCGACCGCGCCCGGCAGCCGGAGCGCCCACTCCGAAACTCCGAACGCGCTCCAGGACAGGTGGACGGCGAGCGTGTGCAGCGGGCCGTGCACGTCCCCGAGCAGGTCGCGCCACGCGAGCGGTCCGCCCCCGCCGCTCGCGAGCCAGGTGAAGATCTCGTCGATCCACAGGCTCGGTCCGCCGAGGCGGTAGAAGCGCAGGAGCGCCGCCACGAGGGTCGCGGCGGCGAGGGTGCGGAACAGGGCCGAGTCGAGCGGGGCGGGATTGGGGTCAGCGGCCGGCCGCAGGTGCGCGCTGTCGCGAACGCTCGCTCCCGTCAGTAGGCCCCCTCCCGGGACAGCACCGCCGGCAGCGTGCGCGCCAGGATCTTGAGGTCGAGTGCCAGCGACTGGTGGCGGATGTACTCGAGGTCGAGCCGCATCCACTCCTGGAATCCGATCCGGCTGCGACCGCTGATCTGCCACAGGCAGGTGATGCCCGGCCGCACGTCGAGCCGCCGCAGCTGCCACGGCTCGTACTGCGCCACCTCGGCGGGGATCGGCGGCCGCGGCCCGACGAGGCTCATGTCGCCGACAAGGACGTTGTAGAACTGCGGCAACTCGTCGAGGCTGGTCGAGCGCAGGAAGCGGCCGATGCGCGTGACGCGCGGATCGCGCTCGATCTTGAAGACGGGCCCGTCACACTCGTTCATGTGCTCGAGGTGACGGCGTTCGAGGTCGGCGTCCTTGACCATCGAGCGCAGCTTGTAGAAGACGAACGGGCGCCCGCCGCGACCGATGCGAACCGACCTGTAGAACACCGGGCCGCGGGATTCGAGCCGGATGAGCGCCGCGAGGATCGCGACGACGGGTGCGGACAGCACCATCGCGACCGCCGCTCCGGCAAGGTCGAGCAGGCGCTTGCCGAAGCGCAGGTAGAGTCCCGCCTGGCGCGGCGTTTCGAACGGCACGACGTGCGCGGGCGAGGTCGCGGTGACGGCGATGCGGGCGCCTCCCCGCACCGGGTGAGCGCCCGGTCGCGGGCGGGCGTGGCCGTTCGCGTAGCCGTGGGTTCCCGCGGCCGAATGGCCGTTGCCGTTCAACGGGCGCGGCCGAACGGCAGGGGAAGCCGCGGCGAGGGGCAGCGGGGCCGAACGAGTTCCGGGCTCAGTTGTCGTGTCCACGAGATCCGTTTCCCTTGCCGGGTGTTCGATCGAAGCGGACCAGTCCGGTCTACCGGTCGTGGCTTCGCCAGCGGACGCGCGAGTTTCGGGCTCCATCGATGCGACTCTCAGTTGTGGTCGCCCTGCAAGCAGAGCCGGGAGGCATGCGGCGCCCCTCGGCTCTCAGGAAACTCGAGTCATCCGTTCTGACACCGCGCTGGACTGTTCGAGTACGAGCGACTGGGGGAAAACCAAGGTGTCACTTCCTAGAGGTGCGGCTCCCGGATTGCTCCGGTCACCGGGGCGATGCGCAGCCCTTGATCCTGCTCGTCCTGCGATACAAACCCAGTTAGCAAGGAATCGTTCTCGGCGTCCTCCACACGGTCGGGACGGCGGCCCCTCGCCTCCGTCACGGGGTGAGATTAGCAAGGCTCTGACACGGTATTCAATGGCCTTTTGACGTCGCCGCAATCATTTTCCGGCCCGCTCGGACGCCGGCGCCGGACGCCGCGGGGAGTCCTGGCGTGGCGGAGCGATACCCGGGCCGGCCACCCCTCGGACGGAATCCAGGCGGGCGAGCAGCGCCCGGGCAAGCCGCTCGTTGAGGGCCGGGATGAAATGGCCATCGGCCTTGAGATTCGCCGGGTTGCCCGCGTCCGCCAGTTCGTGTGTTCCCATCCACAGGGCGCCCCTCCGGTCCAGCTCCGGGCCGAGCGCGCGCGACAGATGATCCGCGTAGCCGGCGTCTTCGAGCAACAGCACGACGGGCAGCGTGCCGTCGGCGCGACAGCCCTCCACGAACGAGCCGATCAGCGCGCGCAGCGTCCGCAGGTTGTCGGAATCCTCGCGAAAGCCCGCGCGGCCGTGCACGCGGGCGAGATGCTCGCGCTGCTGGCGCTGCGCCCACGCCCGGCGCAGCACACGGGCGAAGACCGAATGGTCGAGCCACGAGGCGCGCCACAGGAGCGGGTCGTACCAGTCGTCGTCGCGTGCGAGCTGCGCCTGCCAGGCGCGCATGCGGACCGGATCCGCGAGCGCCGCGCGCACGCCGGCGAGCGAAAGCACGTAGGGCGGGTGCGGGACCGGGCGGCCCCGGGCGTCCACGCGGTAGCGCGGGTACGTGTAGAGCGGCGGCGCTTCGAACTCCCAGGTGGCCGCCGAGGAGGCGTCGAGCCCGCGGACGCTCGAGGCCAGCACGCCGAGGATGGCGACCTCGGCGTGGACGCGGCCGCGGTCGGACTGCCAGAACGCGTAGCCGTGGCTCGCGGGCGAGGACGGACCGCCCCGCGTGCGCAGCAGGATCGTCGAGTCGAGCGCCGCCAGCGCCTGCGTCAGCTGGAACGTGAACGACTGCCCGTAGACCGCGACGAGTCGCCGGCCGGCGGGCGCCGCCAGCGGCGCGTTCCCGTCGTTGAACGGCTCGAGCCAGCCGGCGAGCGCGACCGGCGCGCTCGCGGAGTCCTCCGCGGCCACCATCCGGCGCATCTTGGACTCGATCGAGGCGCCGAAATCGAAGTATTGCGCGAGCGGCGCCGGCGGCTGGCGCGGGTCCGCGGGCATCCGGAACACGCGGCCGAGCGCGAAGTCGGCGGCGATCAGGAAGGCCAGCGTCCAGAGCGCGGTGGCGAGCAGGTCGGAGCGGCGGGGATTCATGCCTAGAACTGGAAGTAGATGAACTGGGTCGGGGCGTTCGACAGCCCCATGAAGAAGACCGCGAGCAGCGCGGCGTAGACCGCGCCACGCACCGGCGCGGGCCAGGAGCGATAAAACGTCGCGCGGCCGCCCGCCGCCGCGGCCTGCCAGGCCTCGAGCGCGACCAGCAGCGCGAGCCCCGCGAGCGCGGGCAGCGACGGGGTCGGGACGTGCGCCGGCAGCCGCCATTCGAGCAGCGCGTCACGCGTGAACGCGACGATCTGCCCGAACGAACGGGCACGGAACAGCAGCCATCCGTAGCAGACCACCTGGAAGAAGATCGCGATCTGCAGCACCCGAAGCCAGCCGGGCGTCGCGAACTCGCGCAGCGCGCGGCGACCGCGCGTGAACCACCGGTGCACGCACAGGATCGCGCCCTGGTAGATCCCCCACAGGACGTAGTTCCACGCCGCCCCGTGCCACAGCCCGCCCAGGCCCATCGTGACCATGAGGTTCCGGTAGGTCTGCCGCTCCGTGCCGCGATTGCCGCCGATCGGGATGTAGAGGTAGTCGCGCAGCCAGGTGCTGAGGCTGATGTGCCAGCGCCGCCAGAACTCGCTCGGGTTCACCGACACGTAGGGCTGGTCGAAGTTCGTCATGAGGTCGAAACCCATGACCTTCGCGAGCCCGCGCGCGATGTCGGAATAGCCCGAGAAATCGCAGTAGATCTGCACCGCGAACAGCCAGGTGGCGATCCGCACGTCGGCGCCCGAGAGCGCGTGCGTCGCGTTGTAGACGGCGTCCACGGAGGGCGCGACGCCGTCCGAGACGGCGATCTTCTTGAACAGCCCGAGCAGGATCAGGAACAGCCCGCGCGTCAGGGCGTCGCGGGTGATGCTCCGCGGCGCCTGCACGCGCGGGATCAGGTCCACGGCCCGCTCGATCGGGCCCGCGACGAGCTGCGGAAAGAACGACACGAAGGTCATGAAGTCGAGGTAGCTGCGGCAGGTGGGCATGTGCCGCCGGTACACGTCGAACGTGTAGCTCATGGACTGGAACGTGTAGAACGAGATGCCGATCGGCAGGATGATGTGCAGCGTCGTCCAGCCGAGGTGGATCCCGAACGGCGCCAGCAGCGACGCGAGCGAGCCCGCGAAGAAGTTGAAGTACTTGAAGAATCCGAGCGTCGCGAGGTTCGCCGAGATGGAGGCGGTCAGCAGGAAGCGCCGGCGCGCCGGATCCGAGGTGCGCTCGAGCAGCCGTCCGACCCACCAGTCGAGCGTGCTCGTGAAGCCGAGCAGCCCGAGGAATCGCCAGTCCCACCAGCCGTAGAAGATCAGGCTGCCGACGAGCAGCAGGTGGTTCTGCCAGCGGTGCGGCAGCACCAGGTACAGCGGGTACAGGATCAGCATGAAGACGAGGAAGACGAGGCTGACGAAGGTCATGCGCGTCCGGCTCGCTTCACGCCGTAGAGGGCCATGGAGACCGCGTACACCTGGTAGGACCACCGGAGCGGCGGAAACGCCCGGCTCGCACGCGCGAGGGCCGCCCGCGGTCCGCCGTGCTCGCGGCGCGCGAGCAGGTCGAGCCGGTCGAACGGCTCCAGGCCCGCGGCCTCGAAGGCCCTGCGCATGCGTCCGAACGTGAACCAGTGGACCGCCGGGAAGTCCGTCCAGTTCACCAGGTCGCGCCGGTGCTTCATGATCCACGCGAGCACGCGACGCTGGATCGGATCCGGCAGCCACGAGTAGAACGGAAAGTGGTTCACCTCCGCCTGAATCGGGCACGCGCGGTTGGTGGTGTAGACGACGAACACCCCCCCCGGCTTGAGGACGCGCGCGGCCTCGCCCACGACGGCCTCCCACGACGGGACGTGCTCGAGCAGGGAGTTGCAGAAGACGAGGTCGAAGGACCCTGCCCGGAACGGAAGTCGCGAGGCGTCTCCGGCCGTCCAGCCGGGCGGATGCGCCCCGGGCGCGACCCGGCCAACCCGCTCACGGCCCGCTTCGAGCAGTCCACGGTCGAAGTCGATGCCGGTCACGCGCGCGCCGCGCTCCGCCCACGCCAGAGAATAGAGGCCGCTGCCGCAGGCGAGATCCAGCACGCGCGCGTCTTCCGGCCGCGTGCGCATCAGGTCGGCGTAGTAGTGCCATTCCTGGCGGAGCATCGCGCGCCCGAGTTCGTCGGTGCGCTGCGCGAGCGTGTGCTCGAGGAAACGCCGGTGGTGCTCGGAGCGGCGCAGCACCTCGGCGGGGTTCGGCGCGGATCCCGTGCCGTCTCGGGGGGGGGCGGACTTCGTCATGCGGGTCAGCTCGTGCCGGCGGAGCTCCGCGCGCGCTGCCACGCGACGGTCAGCTGCAGTCCCTGCTCGAGCGTCGTCTCGGGAATCCAGCGCAGGGCGCGCCGGGTCTTCTCGATGTTGACCACCCGGCGGCGGATGTTGTCCACGTCGCGCCGGTCCTTGTGCACGGGCACCCGGTCCGAACCGACGATGCGCACCAGCAGCGCGGCGAGCTCGTTGACGCGCGTTTCGGTCCCCGTGCCGACGTTGAACACCTCGCCGAGCGCGCGGTCGCTCGTGGCGGCCCGCACCGTGGCCTCGACGGCGTCGTCAATGAACGTGAAGTCGCGGGTCTGGTTGCCGTCGCCGTGAATCACCGGCGGTTCGCCGGCGAACAGCGACTCGATGAACTTGGCGACCACCCCGCAGTACGGGTTCGCGGGATCCTGGCCGGGTCCGTAGATGTTCGAGTAGCGCACCGCCGTCGCCGGAAGCCCGTACGACTCGTAGAACGCCATGCAGTAGTTCTCGCCGCCCAGCTTGGAAACCGCGTACGGCGTGAGCAGCGAAAGGTGGTCGTCCTCGTTGATGGGCAGGTAGCGCGGGTTGCCGTACACGGACGTGCTCGACGTGTACAGCACCCGGCGGACGCGCTCGGGGTGCTCGCGCACGGCGAGCAGGACGTTGAGCGTTCCGCCGATGTTGGTCTCGAAGTCCTCGCGAGGGTTCTGGGTCGAGACCACGATGTTGCGCGCCGCCGCGTGGAAGACGACCTCCGCTTCGGCCACCAGCCTGCCGACGAGCGCCGGTTCGCACACCGAACCGTGCACGAACTCGAAACCCGATGCGGGCAGGTTCTCGAGCCGGCCGGTGAACAGGTCGTCGAGCACCGTCACGCGCGCGCCGGCACTCATCAGGCGGCGGACCAGGTTGCTGCCCACGAATCCCGCGCCTCCCGTCACCAGGACGCGGGTGTCTTCGAGCGGAATCAAGCGGTTCTCCGGGGGTCAGTGCCGCAGTCCGAGGCGCAGAAAGACGAGCGGCCGCAGGATGCGCCAGCCGTCGGACAGCAGCTTCATCTTGGTCGTGCCGCGTGAATGGTAGCAGACCGTGACCGGGGCCTCGCAAACGCGATGGCCGGTACGGACGACCTGATAGAGCAGATAGGGCTCCAGTTCGTAGCGGTCGAGCCACGCCTGCTCGAGCCGGATGCGCGGATCGTCGAGCAGCGAAAGCCGGAACGCCCGCATTCCGTTCGTGCCGTCCGTCACGGGGAATCCGCTCGCCAGCCGGAACAGCAGCGGATACAGCCGGGTGAGCCAGCGCCGCGCCGGCGGAATGCCGGGCGTCGCGCCGCCCGGCAGCCAGCGGGAGCCCTGCACGAGGTCGGCTTCGCCGGCGAAGACGGGCGCGAGGATGCGCGGCAGCTCGTCGGGCACATGCTGGTCGTCGCCCGAGAGAACCGCCGCGACCTCGTAGCCCCTCCGCTTCGCCTCGAGCAGGCCGGTGCGGATACCCGCGCCCACACCGAGATTCCGCTCGTGCCGCAGGACGACGTCCGCCCCGGCGGCGCGCGCCTCGTCCGCCGTCGAATCGCCGGAGCAGTCGTCCACCACGATCACGCACCCCGCCCAGCGGCGCGGGATCCTGCGCACCACCTGGCCGATCTTGCCGGCCTCGTTCCACGCGGGAACGACGATGGCGACACGCGCCGGGTCGATCAGCGCGAGCTGCCCGGCGGGCGGCTCCGGTGGGATGCTTCGCGGCGCGGACATGGACGGCGCACGGTAGCACAGCGAAGCGGGGCGGCGAGGGCGGCGGGGGTCGGATTGCATCTTGCACTGAGGACGCCGGCGCGGTGGACCGGGGCGCCGCCCGCGGCGCGCCGGGCCTCACTCCCGGCTGGCGGCTCACGAATCGTCCGCGCTAGACTTTCAGCGGGTATGCGAGCGCAGCGCGACGTCCCGAGGACCCTTTCGATCCGATGAATCCGCCCACGGTCAGTCCGGCACGCCCGCGCGTCCCCGCAAGCTCACAGGCGACCGGGGTCGGCCGCTGGCTGCAGGGCCTGCTGATCGCCGCCGCCGGCATCCTGATCGGCCAGCAGTACGTGTTCCCGGACAAGCGAATGATCCCGCTGCTGATCAGCGTGGTCGTCGTCGGGATCACCTGGCGGCTCGACATGCTGGCCGGCATCAGCCTGCTGATCGTCGCGCTGCCTTTCCCGCGCGGCACCGTCTTCGGAACGACCAACATCGCGTTCATCCTGATGCTGGTCATCTTCTGGCTCGTGCGCGTCTCCACGCGCCAGCTCGCGGCGCCGCGACGCTCTCCGATCGACCTGCCGCTGATCGGACTGTTCATCGTCTACATCCTGTCGTTCAGCAACGTGCGCGACCCGATCGATCTCGACCTCGGCCTGCGGAACCTGATCCTGTTCGTGGGCTCGGTCTTCATGTATTTCCTGATCACGAACAACGTCCACGACGAACGTGGTCTCAAGCGCCTGCACGACGCGCAGCTCTTCTCCGCGTTGACGATCTTCCTGCTCGGGCTGTGGGAGCTGAACCATCCGGGCCAGGACTTCATTCCCGGCTGGTTCGGCTTCCAGCACACGATCGGCACCGACTTCGGCACCCGCAACGTCCGGATCGGCTCGGCGTTCTTCGACTACGAGCTGCTCTCCGAGTACAGCGCGCTGACGCTGCTGCTCGCGGGCTTTCGCTGGGCGCGCGCGCGATCCAACAACGAGCGCAGCCTGTACACCCTCTTCATGGTGCTGAACGTCTTCATCCTGTTCGCGACCGTCACGCGCGGGGCGATCCTGTCTCTGCTGCTCTCTCTGCCGGTGCTGCTCTGGTCGATTCGCCGCCGCCTCAAAGTCGTCCCGCTCACGATCGCCGCTTGCGCCGGCCTGGCGTTGTTCCTGGGCATGAACTTCATGGTTTCCCACTTCACCCGCTCGGGCGACCTGCTGGGGCGGCTGGAGGGCACGAAGCTGGTCGGGGGCTGGATGCCCGACTCGCGCGCCGACGCCTGGACGAACGCCTGGGCGCGCGCCTGGGTCCATCCGCTCGTCGGCAAGGGCCCTCACTACGGCACCATGTTCGGCTTCGAACCGACGTGGCCCCACAACGTGTACCTCTATTACGCGAACATCGTCGGCTTCATCGGGCTGGCGTTCTTCCTGATCATGATGTTCCGCTTCTGGCAGATGACACGGCCGCGGACGGACGACCTCGTTCACGGTCCCTACGCCGAATCGTTCCTGATCATCGCCCACGTGCAGTTCGCGCTGTTCGCGATCAACGAGTTCAAGATCGACTACCTGCGCAATCCGACGTACCAGATCGTGGTCTGGGCGATGTTCTCGGTGTGGACCGCCGCCTACAAGGTGGCGCGAAACCCCGCGGCCGGCTCCCGGGCGCCCGCGTCATGAGGCCCGGCGGCCGCGCGTTGCCGGGCCTGCAATCGCTGGGATACGCTTCCGCGTGATCCGCGCTCCCCGATACGTTCCCCCGCTCCCCTCCGGTGATTCACGCATGCGCGCCTGGTTCCGCCCGGTCGTTCGTCGCTGATGTGCGGTTTCGCGGCTTACCACGATCCCGACGGCCGGACGCCGGAGCCCGCGTGGCTCGCGGCCGCGGCGCACGCGCTGCGGCACCGCGGACCCGACGACGAGGGCTTCCTCGCCGAGCCGGGCGCCGGGCTCGCCTTTCGCCGCCTGGCCATCGTGGACGTGACTTCGGGCCACCAGCCCATCTCGAACGAGAACGGCGACGTGTGGATCGCCTACAACGGCGAGATCTACAACCACGCCGCCCTGCGCCGGGAACTGGAGTCGCTCGGGCACCGCTACCGGACGCACTCCGACACCGAGACGATCGTCCACGCCTACGAGCAGTGGGGCGAGGACTGCCTGCGACGCTTCGACGGCATGTTCGCGTTCGCGCTCTGGGACCGTCCGCGGCGGCGCTTCTTCGCCGCGCGCGATCGCGTGGGCATCAAGCCGCTGTACTGGACCCGCAGCGGCGGCGGATGGGCGTTCGCGTCCGAGATCAAGGCGCTGCTCGCGTTCCCCGGCGTCGGGCGCCGGCCGCGGCCCGAGGGCGTCGTCGAGCACCTCACGCTGCGCTACTGCGCTTCACCCGCGACGCTCTTCGAGGGCATTCACAAGCTGCCCCCCGGGCATTCGCTGACGGTGGACGGCGGCCGCGAGTCGGTGCGCCGTTGGTGGCGCCCGGCGTTCGAGCCGCGCCTCGATCCGTCCGACGACGAGGCGCTCGCCGAGGTCGAGACACGCCTCGAGGCCTCGGTGCGCTCGCACCTGATGAGCGAGGTTCCGCTCGGCGCGCTGCTCTCGGGCGGGGTGGACTCGAGCCTGGTCGTGGCGCTCATGTCGCGCATCCTCGAGCGGCCCGTGCAGACGTTCTCGGTCGGCTTCGACGCGCCGGGGCCGTACAGCGAGCTGCCCTACGCGCGCCTCGTCGCCGCGCACTGCCGCACGGATCACCGGGAACTCGTCGTCGGCGCGGCCGACGTGCTGCGCGAGCTGCCCCGGCTGGTCTGGCACCAGGACGAGCCGCTCTCCGAGCCGGCCGCGATTCCCACCTACCTCGTCACGCAGCTCGCGCGGAACACGGTCACCGTGGTGCTCACCGGCGAGGGCGGCGACGAGCTGTTCGCCGGCTACCCCAAGTACGCCGTCGAGCCGTGGGCACGCGCGCTCGCGCGCGTGCCGGCGCCGCTGCGCGATCCGTTCCTGGACCACCTCGTGGACCGGTTGCCGTTCGGCTTCCGCAAGCTGCAGGTGGTCGGACGCAGCGCCCGCTTCCGCGACGAGGGCGACCGGCTCGCCGCCTGGTTCGCCGGCTTCGCGGGGCGCGAGCGTGACCGGCTGCTCGGCCCGGTACTGCGCCCGCACGCGCCGGCCGCCACCGACCCGTTCCGGCGCGCGCTCGCCGGGAGCGCGGCGCGCGAGCCGCTCGACCGCATGCTCGACGCGGACCTGCGGCTGTGGCTGCCCGACGACCTGCTGATGAAGATGGACAAGATGAGCATGGCCGCTTCGGTCGAGGCGCGCGTGCCGCTGCTCGACAACCCGCTCGTGGACTGGGCCCTGCGACTGTCGCCGCGACACAAGATCCGCGGCCTCGAAGGCAAGGTGCTGCTCAAGCGCCTGGCGCGAAAGCTCCTGCCCGCCGAGGTGGTGGACCGGCCGAAGGTCGGGTTCACGGTTCCGCTTTCACCGTGGTTCCGCGGTCCGCTCCGCGAACTGCTGGCCGACACGCTGCTCTCCCCCGCGTGCCTCGGGCGCGGTTACTTCGAGCCCGCGGTGCTGCGCGGTTACGTGGACGACCATCTGGCCGGGCGTCGCGATCGCGGGCGGGAACTTTGGACGCTGCTGACGCTCGAGTTGTGGCACCGGCAGTGGGTGGATCGCGCCCCCGAACCGCCGTCCGCCTGGGCGCCCCCCGCGCGCGCCGCCGCGGAAGTGCCCGCGTGAGGCGGGCCCGCCGCCGGCACGCGGAGCGGCCCGCGTGAGCGCGACGCTTCGGGTGCGGCCCTGCGAGGCCGCCGACGGCGCCGCCTGGGACGCCTACGTGCAGGCCAGCCCGCTCTCGCACTTCGGGCAGCGGATCGCCTGGAGGGATCTGACCACGCGCGCGTACGGCGTGTCCGCGCGCTACTGGCTTGCGGAGGAGGACGGCCGCGTGCGCGGCGTGCTGCCCCTGTTTCGCAAGCGCGGCCGGCGGCCGGCGCTGTTCTCGGCGCCGGGGGGGCTGCTCGCGGACGACGAGGCCGTCGCGGCGGCACTGCTCGCGCCGGCGCGCGAGGAGGTCGCGCGCGAGCGCCTGGCCTGGCTCGAGCTGCGCGACCAGCCGCGCGCCTGGCCGGACCTCGAGACGAATCGCGAGCACCTCACGATGGTTCTCGAACTCACCCGCGAACCCGAAGGGCAGTGGGCGCGCTTCGGCGCCAAGCTCCGCAACCAGATCCGCAAGGGCGAGAAGGCCGGGTACGAGCGGCGCTGGGGGCACGCGAACCTCGCGGCCTTTCACCGCGTGATGCTCGAGAACATGCGCGACCTCGGCACCCCGCTTCGCGGCCCGGCCTACTACCGGCTGGCGCTCGAGCTGCTCGGCGCGGCGGCCGACCTGCTGGTGATCGAGCACGCCGGCGACGCGGCCGGCGCGATGTTCACGGTCACGCATCGCGACACGCTCATGGATCCCTGGGCGTCGTCGCTGCGCCGGCATTTCGTGCGCTGCCCCAACCAGGTGCTTTACTGGGAGGCGATCCAGCGGGCCATCGCCCGGGGACTCAGGCGTTTCGACTTCGGCCGCAGCCAGTGGGGCTCTCCGACCTTCCGCTTCAAGGAACAGTGGGGCGCGCAGCCGGTGCCGCTGCACTACCAGTACGTACTCGGCACGGCGAAGCGGTTTCCGACGCTCGACGACCAGAAGGGCTCGCTCGATCTTGCGACGAAACTCTGGAAGCGCCTGCCGCTGCCGCTGGCGGCGTTGCTGGGCGAGCCGGCGAAGCGGTTGTTCCCGGAGGTGATGTGAGCGACGAGCACCCGAAGATCGCCGGCCGCGTGGCGCGGCGCGAGTACGAGACACGCATCGCGCCGCGAACGCTGCTCCGCACGTTCTGGCAGAAGCAGCTGCACATGATCGCCCGCGCGACGATCGCCCCCGCCCTGCGCAACCAGCTCTACCGCTGGATGGGCGTGCGGGTCGGGCGCCACGTCTTCATCGGACTCGACACCTGGCTCGACGACCAGTTCCCCGAACTCGTCGTGGTCGAGGACGACGTGACGATCTCGTTCCGCGTCATGGTCGTGGTTCACGACGACGCCAAGCGCCTCGACCGAACCCAGGCCGGCGCGGGCGACGGCACCGTCGCGCCCGTCGTGCTGAAACGCGGCTGCTACCTCGGCGCGGGCTGCATCGTGCTGCCCGGCGTCACGGTGGGCGAGGGCGCCGTCGTCGCCGCGGGCGCCGTGGTGACGCGCGACGTACCCGCTGGCGCGGTGGTGGGCGGCGTTCCCGCGCGTCGGCTCAAGGAAGCCGAGCGATGAAGCAGGCGCCCCGGGTCCAAGTGACGAAGCTCCGGAGGCGCCGGCCACCGCCGCTCGCGGCGTTGCCGGGCGGCCCGGCGACGCGGTGCTTCCGGGAGGCTGCTTGACGAGCGGCGTACCGGGGCGAGGTGCATTCGCTGGCCCGCTGGCTCCGAGCGTCTGGGCCCTGCTGGCCCTGAGCGCGCTGGCGGCGGGCGGACTGGCGCTGCCGGGCCTGGCGGGACAGGCGGGCGCGTTCGTCTGGCTCGGCGTGTTCCCGGGCATGGCGCTCGCGCGGCTGGTGCTCCCGCGGGCCGGCGCCTCCACCCGCTGGACGATCGGCCTCGCGCTCTCGCCGCTGGTCAGCGTCCTCGCCGGGCTCGCCCTGGTGCGCGGCGGCCTCGAGCTCGCGACCGCCGCGCGACTCGTCGGCGTCGGGGGCTGGATCCTGTTCGCCGGTGGCGAGGCCCGGGCCGTGGGCCGGCCGGCGGACGATCCGCTCGAGGCGCCGGTGTCGCGCTTCGCGTGGGGCTGGACGCTCGGGGCGGTCGCCTTCGTGGTCGCCTGCCTCGCGCTCAACCCGTGGTCGCTGATCCGCTCCGACACGTGGGTGCACGCGGCGATCAGCGGCGAGATCCGCCTGCACGGCGTGCCGCCGGTGGACCCGCGGTTCATCGGCCTGCACCTGAACTACGTCTGGATCTACCAGTACTTCATCGCCCAGCTGGCGTCCCTGCGCGGCCAGGATCCGTTCGTGTTCATGGCCCTCCTCAACGTCGTGACGACCGCGATCCAGTTCCTGCTCGTCTGGCAGCTCGCCTGGGCGCTGTGGGGTGGCGAGCGCGCGGCGCGCGGCACGCTGGTCCTGTTCACCTTCGGGCTCAATGCGGGCGCCTACCTGCTGACGCCGCTTCGCTTCCTGCTCGCGCTCTCGGGCGAGGTGCGCGGCATGGACGAGATCCGCCGGCAGCTCTCGCTGATGCACGTCGGCTCCTGGGACGTCATCTACGTCATCGCCGCGCCCTTCGCGTGGATGGTGCAGTTCTGGGACAAGATCACGCTCGGCGGTCCGCTCGGCTACGCCTATCTCTTCCTGCTCGTGCACTTCCTGGCGCTCGCGCGGGTGCTGAGCGGAGGCGGCGGCCGGTGGCTCGCCGTCGCCCTCCTCGCGGGCCTCGGCAGCATCCTTCCCCACAGCGTCGTGGGCATGGGCATGATTCCCGTCACCACCGGCGCGCTCGCGCTCGGCTGGCTGCTGCGCGGCCGCGCGCCCTGGCTGCCGTCGGCGCGCCAGACGCTGCCGTTCTGGGTGGCGTCGTGCGTCGGCTTCGCGCTCGGGCTGCCCTATCTGATCTCGATCGCGAGCGGCTGGCGGAACGACGTGACGGGACTCGACCAGCACTGGATTCAACCCGGCTGGCGGATGCCGTGGACGCTCGCCACCGCGTGCGGGGTGACCCTGCTGTTCGCGTGGCCGGGAATCCGCCGCGCCTGGCGGGAGCGGGCGCCGCTGGCGGCCTGGTTGTCCCTGTGGGCGCTGGGCGTCGTGCTCATGCAGTGCGTCGTCCACCTGCCCGAGGGCAACGAGCACAAGTACGTCTGGGTCGCCTTCCTCGTCCTGGCGCTGCTCGGCGGGGTCGAGTTCCTGCCCGCCCTCGAGCGCTGGCGGACCCGGCTCGGGCGGCCCGCGTTCGCGGTCGTGATCGTGCTGCTGTTCGCCGTTCCGCCGCTGGCGTTCCTGCAGGGGGTCGTGCGCGACCCGATGCGCACCGAATCGCCGGCGCTCAACCCCCGGCCCGGCGAGAAGGCGATGCTGGCGTGGCTCCGCTCGAACACCTCACCCGACGATGTCTTCCTCGAGACCGCCAACCGCGACCTGCTCACCGTGCAGGGGCCCCGCCGCATGCTGGTCGCGACGCGCGCCGGGGCCGACCGCGCCGGCTACCCGCTCCACGACTTCGAGCGCCGCCGCGAGGTCACCGCCGACCTCTTCGGTCCCGTCGCCGCGTTCGACGCCGACGCCGGGTACCTGGCCGACGTGGTGGCGCGCGCGCGGCGCGTGCACCGCGTGGGCGCGATCCACCTGCTCTACCGGGCCCAGGACTTCGCGCCGGGCGACGCGCCGTGGGCGCGCCTCGAGGCCGCGGCCGGTGCGCGCGCCGAGCGGCGCTACTCCGCGGACGGCTACCGCATCTACCGGCTCGTGCTGCTGGAGTCGCCTTGAGCCCCTCCCCTTTCCCGCACAAGGCGGCCTTCTCGTTCGACATCGAGGACTGGCATCACAGCGAGGTGAATCGCGTCGAGACGGGCCAGCGCGGGCACGACAGCATCGTGCGCCAGGGCACGATGGAGATCCTCGACCTGCTCCGGCGGCACGGGCTGCGCAGCACGTTCTTCGTGCTCGGCGCCGTGGTCCGCGCCCACCCCGACCTGGCGCGGCGCATGCGCGACGAAGGCCACGAGCTGGCCTGTCACGGCATGGATCATCGGCCGCTGTGGAGGGCCAGCCCCGAGAGTTTTCGCGCGGAGCTGCGCGAGTTCCGCGACGTCGTCACCGACGCGCTCGGCGAGTTTCCGGTGATGGGCTTTCGCGCGCCGACCTTCAGCATCGACCGCTCGAACCCGTGGGCGCTCGACGTGCTGCGCGCCGAGGGCTATCGCTACGATTCCAGCATCTTCCCGATGAAGGTGAAGATGTACGGAACGCGGGGCGCGCCGTGCTGGATCTACCGCCCCTCGCCCACCGACCTGACGAAGCACGACCCGCACGCCGACCTCGTCGAGTTCCCGGTCGCGACCGCGCAGATCTACCGGATGCGCTTCCCGCTCGGCGGCGGCTTCTACCTGCGGGCGCTGCCGCTGCCGGTGTTTCGCGCCGGCCTCGACTACATCCTGCGCCGCCGCCCGTTCGTGCTCTACCTGCACCCGCGCGAGGTCACGCCCGAATCGCGCCGCATGCCGCTCGATCCGCTGAACCGTTTCATCACCTACGTCAACCTGCACTCGGTCGTCGGCAAGCTCGAGAACCTGTTTCGGCGCTACGAATGGGCGCCCATGCGCGAGATCCTCGTGAGCGAGGGCTGGCTGCAGGAGTGAGCGGCGCGCCGGCGGCCGCGGACGCGCGGATCCGCGTTCAGCCGCGGCCGGACGTGCGCGGGCGGGCACCGGCCGCGCGCCCGAGGATCCGCGCCAGCGCTTCGATCGTGGCCGCGGGCGAGTGGGCGCGCGCGGCGTAGGCGCGGGCGCGCTCGCCCGCGGCGCGGCGGCGGGCCGGGTCGGCCATCCACGTACCGACCGCCCGTACGAGCCCTTCGCGGTCCGCGACTTGTTCGCCGAGTCCCTCCCGGGCGACCACGCCGTCGGGGTCCACGCACGAGACGCCCGGCACGCCGTGCGCCCACGCCTCGAGCAGCGTGTTCGGGAAGCCCTCGGCCGGCGACGTGTGCACGAACAGCGCGGCGCCGCGCAGAAGCTCGGACACACCTGCCGGATCGGCGAAACCGCGCACCTCGAGGTTCGGCAACTCGCGGGAGGCGGCTTGCGCGGCCTCCCATGCCTCGACCGGGTCGGGCGGGCGGGGCACCACGCCCGCCATGACGAATCGCTGCGCCGGCAACGCGCGCGCGAGCGCCGTGAACCACTCCGGGCGCTTGGCGGCCTTGTAGGTCGAGAGCCACACCACGTCGGTGCCCGTGCGGGGTCCGGCCGAGGACGGCAGCTCGACGAGGTTGGGCACCACCTCGGACTCGCGATTCCACTCCCGGCGAAACAGCTCGCGCTGCGCCCCGGACTGGGCGATGACCGCGTCCGCTCCGCGCAGCGCGCGCGCGTACCACCAGCGATCCCGCGGATTGCCGAGCAGCGGCAGCGCGCGGCGCGCGTCGTGATCGTGCGCCGCGGCGAACACGAACGCGGCCCCGAGCGAGCGGGCCACGTCGAAGGCGATGCCCGCCTCGAGCCCGGCGGCGCGGACGTAGTAGACGTGCGCGGCCGCCGCGCGCAGCGCCGCGACGCTGCGCGAGAGCCGCGGGTGGAAGAAGCGCAGCACCGGCACTCCGGATTCGCGCCGGTAGGTCTTGAGAACGCGCACGCCGTCCACGGTGACCGGGGAGGGCTGCCCGAAGTCGCAGGTCACGACCGTTACGTCGAAGCCGCGCGCCGCGAGTCCGCGCGCGAGGCGGGCCTGCTGCATCTCGGCGCCGCCGGCGAACGGCACCGCGCCGCCGCTCCACACCGGCCAAAGGAGCGGCGAGAAGAAGCACACGCGCACCGGTTGCACGCTCACCGCAGCCACCTGCCGAGCGTCTGCTCGAGCCGCGGCACCACGCGTTCCCAGGCGTAGGCCTCGGCGGCCTGGCGCGCCCGCGCTCCCAGGCGCGCCGCCAGCGCCGGCTCGCCGTGCAGCCGCCGCAGCGCGGCGGCGAGCGCTTCAGGGTCGTCCGCGGGCACGAACAGTCCGCTCTCGCCGTCCACGAGCAGGTCGCGCGTCGCGCCCGAAGGCGTCACGACGAGCGCCCGCGCATACGACATGGCTTCGAGCACCGCGTTCGGCAGTCCTTCGCCGCGCCGCGAGGCGAGCACGCAGACCGCGGCCGCTCGATAGAGGGGGTCGAGCTGCGGTCGTGACAGCGGGCCCGTGAACCGCACGGACGCGCCACGCGCGCGAGCGCGCGCTTCGAGCGCGCCCCGCTCGGGGCCGTCGCCGGCGATCACCAGCGCAAGCCCCGCCGACGCGCAGGCGTCCACCAGCACGTCCACGCCCTTGTCGGCGATCAGCCGTCCCACCGCGAGCACGCCGTCGCCGGGTGGGAACGGACCTGCCGGCAGCTCGAGGCCGTTGGGGACCACGTCGAGCTTCGCCTCCACGTCCCGGGCCGCGGACGGCGAAACCGAACCGAGCTCGCGGAGCAGTTCGCGCCGGTTCCAGTCGCTCTGGACCAGCACGCCGGTCGCACCGCGCCAGATGCGCGGCGCGAGATAACGATGAAAGCGCGAAGCGCCGAGGCGGTATTCGGCTTCGCCGCGGATCCAGACGACCGCCGGTACGCCGAGCCTGCGGCCCGCGCGGACCGCAGCGAGCCCGGAAGCGAACGTGATGAACCCGAGCAGCACGTCCGGCCGCGGCCGCAGCCCGGCGAGCAGCCGCTCGATCCCGGTGAGGTCGGCGAACGTCCTCCAGCCCGGCAGCGGCGAGACCGGCAGCCGGCGCACCGTGAAGCCGTCGCGCTCCTCGACCGGTTGCTGACCCGGCACATCGAGGCGCGTCACGACGGTGACGCGATGTCGCGCCGCGAGTCGGCGCGCCCAGGCCTCGGCCTGCAGTTCGGCCCCGCCGATCACTCCCGGCGGGAAGCGGCCGATGACGATCGCGAGGTGCACGTCTCAGTCCTTCGCGACGCCCGCGACCGCCGGATGCAGCGGCCAGGCGCCCGACTCGGGACGGTCCAGTTCCTCGCGCGGACGGTCCAGCCAGGTGCGCGCCCACAGCTCGAGCGCCAGCAGCGTGAACACCTGCCGCGCGCGGCGGTCGTCTCGCTGGCGGCCCGGCACGAGCACTCGCTCGACGCCCGTCGGGTCGAGCCAGCCTCGCTCCCGGCAGCGGCGATCGAGCAGCACGTCGCGGGCGAGATCGCCGAAGCCGGAGCCGAACCAGTGCTCGAGCGGCACGCCGAAACCCTGCTTGCCCCGCTGCAGGATCGCCGGCGGCAGCAACGGTCGCACCGCCTCGCGCAGCACCCACTTCGTCACGTTGCCGCGCAGCTTGTGGTGGAAGGGCAGTCGCGCCACGTACTCGAGCACGACCTGATCGAGCAGGGGCGCCCGCACCTCGAGCGAGTTGAGCATCGAGGTGCGGTCCACCTTCACGAGCACGTCGTCGCACATGTAGGTGGCCGCGTCGAGGTGCAGCAGCGCCGCGACGGGCCCGGCGGGGCCGGCCGCCCGCGCGTGCACGGCGCGCGCGGCGCGGAACGGATCGTGTCCGCGCGTGCGTTCGCGCAGCTCACGCGACAGCACGCCCGGGAGCTCGTGCGGCGGGAAGTGCGCGATGACCTCGAGGTGACGTCCGGCGACGTCCTGACCCGCGCGACGCAGCTTGCGCCCGAGCGGGTGGTCGCCCGCCAGCCAGCGCGCGGGCAGCGCCGCCAGCCGCCGCAGCGGCGCCGGAATGGCGTCCAGGCGCGCATAGTCGCGCGCGAATCCATAGGTGGTGTAGCCGGCGTACGCCTCGTCGCCGCCGTCCCCGGAGAGCGCGACCGTCACGTGGTGTCGCGCCATCTGCGCGACGTGGAAGGTCGGCAGCATCGAGGCGTCCGCGAACGGCTCGTCCATGCCCCAGACCAGCTTCGGGAGCAGATCGAGCGCGTCCGGCTTCACGATCAGCTCGTGGTGCTCCGTCCCGAGATGGCGGGCGACGGTGCGCGCGTGCTCGAGCTCGCTGTAGTCGGCGGCGTCGAAGCCGATGCTGAACGTCCGGACCGGGGTGGCGCCCGCCTGCGCCATCAGCGCGACCACCGCGCTCGAGTCGAGGCCGCCGGATAGGAACGCGCCGAGCGGCACGTCCGACATGAGCCGGATGCGCACGGCCTCGGCGAGCAGCTCGCGCAGGCGTTCGACCGCCTCGGCCGGTCCGATGGTCGGATCGGGCTCCACCGGCAGCGACCAGTAGCGCTCGACCCGCGGGCCGTTCGCGTCGCACACGAGCCGGTGCCCGGGCGGCAGCTTGCGGACCCCCGCGAAGATGGTCTGCGGGCTGGGGACGTACTGAAAGGTGAGGTAGTCGGCCACCGACCGCGGGTCCGCCTCGCGCGGCACCGACGGATCCAGCATCAGGCTCTTGAGCTCCGAGGCGAACACGATCCTGCGGCCATCGTCGTGCCAGAAGAGCGGCTTCTTGCCGACGCGGTCGCGCGCCAGCAGCAGCGTGCGGCGGCGGGTGTCGAAGAGCGCGAAGGCGAACATGCCCCGCAGGTCGTCCACCAGCGCGGCGCCCTTTTCCTCCCACAGGTGCAGCAGCATCTCGGTGTCGCTGTTGCCGCGCAGCCGGTGGCCGCGGGCGACGAGCTGCGGCTTCACCTCGGGCCAGTTGTAGAGCTCGCCGTTGTAGGTCACCCAGACCGTGCCGTCCTCGTTGGACATCGGCTGGTGGCCCGCGGGGCTCAGATCGAGGATGGAAAGGCGGCGCTGCCCTAGCGCGGCCGGACCTTCGCTCCACACGTCCGCGTCGTCGGGACCGCGATGCCGCAGCGCGTGCGTCTGCCGCCGTACGAGCGCGAGGTCGGGTGCGCCCTCGCGATAGTGGAAGACGCCGTTGATGCCGCACATGGTCGTGGGCCTCAGCCTTTCGCCCGGGGAAGCACCCGCAACGTCGCGACGGCGGGCCCCGAGTAGTAGTCGTGATCGAAGAAGAAGTCGCCGAGCCGGTAGTTCGGGTAGTGCGGCTCGCGGATCATCTTCACCTGCACCTCGTATTCGCCGGGCGCGACGTCGGCGGGAACGGTGACGACCGCCGAGTCGGCGATCCACTGCGCGGCCGTCCACAGATCCGGTCCGTAGGCGCCGCCCACCGGGAGATGGTCGGCACGAAAGCGATAGCGCTCGCCGGCGCGGGATTCGTACAGCTTGCGGGCGGGCTTGGCGAGCCACGCCGGAGACTTCAGGTCGGGCGGCAGGTTCCGGTCGAAGCGCAGCGCGACCTTGTATGAACCGGCGCGCAGCGCCCGCGGCGCGTGCCAGACGCAGACGGCCACCAGCGTCTCCCCCGCCACGACCTGGTCGCGGGAGAGCGCGAACGACGCCAGGTCCGGCAGCCCCGGGCCCATCGCGACGGGCGGCGTCCCGGGCGTCGGATCGGCGGCCGAGACGTAGCCGCGCGGCGTGCCGCCGGCGGCGAGCCGCGAAAGCGCGACCGGGTCCACCTCGTAGATCACGAAGTCCCCGAGGTCGTAGACGCGCCGGAAGGCCCGGGGTTCGGCGTCCAGCCGCGCGCGCGCGGCGCGAAACCACGCGTGACGCGGAGTCCAGTAGTCCAGGCTCGGCACCTCGCGGAAGCGGTCGTTGAGGGCGATCGCCGTGACCCCGCGTGCGGCGACGACCGCCCGCGTGGTCGCCCAGTCCGCGTGCGGGTCGAGCGCGTCGCGTGCCTGCAGGATGCGCACCAGCCCCAGCGAGTCGTTCGGCGAGCTGTGCTGGTCCACGAGTGCCGCGACCCAGTGCCGCGTCGCCATCGGGATCGCGTACGACGTCGCCGGGTCGCTGAGCACCACCGAACCTGCGGGCAGGTGCCCGTCCATCCACGCGAGCGGCGCGCGCCAGCGCTCCATGCCGGCCAGCGCCTCGCGCCCACCCGCGTGCCTGGCCGGGTCGGCGAAGACGAGCCCCGCGTCCACGAGCGGATGGGCCAGCAGCGCCAGAAGTCCCGCAAGCCCCGCGGCGCCCGCGAGCCTCGCCCGCGTCGCGCCCGCGCGCAGCCTTCCGACGACCGCCGCGAAGGCGTACGCGTAGGCCGCGAACAGGGGCAGCACCCAGACGAAACGCATGAGCAGGTAACCGAGCCGGGGCTCCAGGGCCATCGTCACCGGCGGAAACAGCATGATCGCGAAGACCGCGAGCGAGGTCGTCAGCAGGTAGAGCACCGCGGTGCGCCCCGAGGCGCGCGCCCACGCCCACCAGGAAAGCGGAAACAGCAGCGCGCCGAAGCCGAGCCATTCCCAGAAGGGACCGAGGCCGACCGTGAAGAGATGATCGCTCACGTACAGCAGGCCCTGGCGCTCGAGATGGATCGGGTTGCCCGGGGCGTAGGCGCCGTGCGTGCGCCAGAGCAGGTAGGGCAGACACGCGAGCCCGAGCGTGAGCGAGGTGATCAGCAGCCGGCGCAGCTCCGGGCCCGCGCGCCGGTCGCGCACGAGCAGGCCGAGCGCGAGCGCGCCGAAGACGGTCGCGAACTGCAGGGCGGCGAAGACGTGCGTGACGACCGCGCCGAGGGCCAGCGCGATCGCGACCGTGCGGCTGCGCGCCGAGCGTTCGCGCAGGTCGGCGAGCACCGCGGCGGCCACCGCGATCGCGAGCTGGTCGGCGAGCTTGGTCGCGAGGCCCGCCTCGCGCAGGAACACCGTCGAGAGCGATCCGCCGTAGGTGAGCAGCAGCGCCCACGCTCCGGCGGCCGCCGGCAGCGCCCCGCCCAGCAGCCAGGCGAACGAAGCCGCGTTGAGCACGAACAGCGGCGCGATCAGCGCACCGAGCATCTTCCAGGCGGGCCAGGGATCCACGCCCGAAAGCCGGCACAGCAGCGCGACGACCGGGTGCCAGAGACCCTTGCGCGGATCGGCGCCCAGCGCGCCCGCGTCCCGGAAGAAGGCGTCGGTCGGAAACGCGTCCCCGCTCGCGAGCATGCGCCGGATCGTGCCGATGTGATCCGGCGAGTCCGTGTAGTAGGTCACCGGCGTCCCGAGCCGCGCGCAGTGCCAGGCGGCGAGTCCGGCGGCGAGCAGCACCGCGGCGAGCGCCGCGCCCCCGAGTGCGCTCTCGTCCGTGGTCCGCGTCCTGAGTTCGCCCCCGCGCGCCGCGGCGACCGCCCACGGCAGCAGCGATGCCACCGCGCCCGCTCCCGCCAGCGCCGTGAAGGGCACGTGTGCGAAGTGCGTGACCAGCACCAGCGCCGCCTGCCACGCGACCCCAAGGCCGAGCGCCCATCCCGGCGCGAGCCAGGCGCCGCCGGGCACCCGCGCTCCGATCGCCGCCAGCCAGCCGGCGCCGGGCAGCAGCACCAGGGCCACGAACGCCAGCGCCAGCCGCGCTCCGCCCGGCAGGAAGTGGGCGATCTCCGTGAGCAGCAGCAGGTGGATCGCCAGCTGTGAGGCGGCGAGGGCGGCCGCGCGCCTTCGTGTCATGCGCGCGCTCCCGCGACCGGGACGAGCTTCGCGAGTTCCCGGGCCTCACCGCGCACGTCGGCGAGGTCCACGACCAGCCCGTGAGCGCCGTGTTCGCCTGCCCAGGCCGCTGCCGTCGCGAGGTCGCCGATCCCCCCCGCCGTCAGCTCCTTGGCGAGCACGGGGACATCGGCGATGGCGATCTCCTCGAGCGCGCGCTCCGGGGTGGGCTTCATCATGAAGCCCTGCGGGTTCATCGGCCCGACGACGAGATCCGGTTCGACGCCCCAGTCCCGCAGCGCGCGCAACAGGTGGCCGACGTTGTGGGTCTCGAAGCCGGCCCGCGCCCGGAAGCGCGCGCGCATGAACGCCGTCAGGTGGGCGAAGAAGCGGCGATTGCGGCCGGCGAGCGCCAGATCCGTGATCGCCGCCGCGATCACGACGCCTTCGAGCCTCGCCGCCCCGAGGGCAGCCGATTCGAGCTCCAGCAGCAGCGGCACCATGGAGGCGAAATCCCCGCCCACCACCCCCAGCGCGTGCTGGACTCCGGTCAGGCCGAGGCGCGCGAGCGTTCCCGGACCCGCGCCCCGGACGCGCTTGATCGCCGCGCCGGCGAGTCCAGCCTCCGAGGAGTCGCGAACGTAGGCCGGCACGTTGGGAAGCAGCGCCCAGGTCGGCACCGGCCGGCCGGCCGCGCTGAGCGCGGCGCGCGTGACGGCGGAGGGCGCCGCGAGAACGCCGTCCGCGCCGGCGTCGAGCGCCGCCGAAATCTGTTGCGCGAGCGCCGCCGCGTCCGCGAAGCGGGTCTGGAGCGCGCGGGCCTCGGCGCGCGGATGGCGGGTCACCCCGAGCAGGGTTTCGGTCGAAAGCAGCAGCCTCGGCGCGCTCATCGGGCCACCTCCGTCTCGGCGCCGCCCTGTTCGCACGAGGCGTACAGCGCGGCCATCATCCGCTGCACGTCGAGCGCCAGCTCGGTCGAGCCCGGTGGCGGCTCGCCTCCCGCGACCCAGGCCGCGAACGACGCGTCCTCGAGCACGTAGGCCTCACCGTTGAAGTCGAAGCGCGAGGGCTGCGGCAACTCGGAGTGGAACAGGCTCGTGCGCCCGGCCGGCCAGCCGGCGCGCGCCTCTCGCAGGTCCAGCTCGAACGACTCGTTCGTGACGCGCAGGGTTCCGTGGTCGCCCTCCAGCTCGAGGACGGTCTCCGACATCGGATAGCCCGGAACGCTCCACGACGTTTCGAACGAGACCTCGGCGCCGCTCGCGAACCGCCACGCCGCCGTGACTTCGTCCTCGACCTGTCCGTGCACCTTCTTCCATTCGCCGTGGACGGCGACCGGCTGCCCGAGACACCAGCGCATCACGAACAGCAGGTGCGAGGAAATGTTCGCCACGACGCCGCCGCCCGATTTCGACGGATCGGCGATCCAGCCCTTCTGCGGGCCGAACACCTGTGAAAGAAACATGCTCGAGCGTCCTCGCCGGACTTCGCCGATCGTGCCGCTCGCGAGGGCATGCCGGGCCGCCGCGAAGGTCGGCCAGAAGGCGAGCGTGTAACCGCAGGCGACACGCGCCCCGGGACGGCGCGCCAGTTCGGCGATCCGTTCGGCGCTCTCGACCGACTGTGCCAGCGGCTTCTCGATGAACACGGCCACGCCGGCCTCGACGCACTGCTTCGCAACCGGCTCGTGCGCGTGCGGCGGCGTGCACACCCACACCGCGTCGGGCTTCGCCTGCGCGAGCAGCCCGGCGAGCGTCGGATAGAAGGGCGCGAGGAATCCCATTCCACGCAGGTTCTTGCCGCCCGCCGGCAGCGTGTCGGTGAACCCGACGATCTGGACGCCCGGCACCATCGAGAGCACCGCGGTGTGCGCCACGCCGAGCTTGCCGAGTCCGGCCACGGCGACGCGCACCGGGCGCGCCGGCCTCGCCATTTCGCGCATCCCGGGCGCGACCGGCACGCCGGCGCGACCCGCGGCGGGAGCGCCCTCGTCTCCGGGATCGGGCTCCTCGAGCGCGTCATGCAGGCCGATCTCGAGCTTCGTCCAGCGGATCGGGAAGTCGCGGAACGCCGACTCGCGATCCACCTTCACCGGAGAGATCAGCCCGAGGACGTTGTCCTCGGTGACCGGCGGCTTCGCCAGCAGCCGGGTCGCGACGCGGGCGGCCAGCAGCATCAGGCCGCCCGGCAGGTGGACGTACGGCTTGCGCACGCCGATCTCCGCGCTCAGGCGGTCGAGGAACTGGTCGAACGTCACGCGGTCCGGTCCGAGGAGATCGTAGGCCCGCCCCAGGACATCGTCCCGGGTCAGACACTGCACGATCACCTCGTTCACGTCGTCCATGTGGATCGGGTCCAGCTCGGTCCGGCCGTCGCCGATGACCGGGACGACCGGCAGCCCGCGAAGGTAGGCCGCGAGGTTCGCCACCAGCCCGATGCCGTGGACGCCGTAAACCAGCGACGGCCGCAGGATCACGAACGGCAATCCCGACTGGCGCACGACGACTTCGGCCTCGAGCTTGGTCTGGCCGTAGGGGCCGCGCCGCTCGCGCACGGCCGAGAGCGTCGAGGTGAACACGACCCGTCCGACGCCGGCACGCTTCGCCTCCTCGAGCAGGGCGCGGGTGCCGTCCACGTTGATCGCGCGGGCGCGGTCCCAGTCCGTCACGAGCGTCGCGTTGGCGAGGTGGACGACGGCCTGGCATCCGCGCACCGCCTTCGCGAGGGAGTCGCGGTCGGTCATGTCGCCGCGCGCCACCGAGAGGCCCGGACGAGCGAGCTTGAGCTCGCCGCGCGGCGTGCGGACGAACGCGACGACTTCGTGGCCTTCGGCCAGCAGCCGGTGGACGAGCCGGATGCCGATGAATCCGGCCGCGCCGGTGACGAGGATCTTCATGGGTTGTCCCGTTGGAAGTCCGCGCCGCCGAATCGCCGCAGGAGCGGCCCGACGACGGGAACGTTGAGTTCGAACAGCAGGCGCCGCAGGCCGAGCCCGCGGCCCAGGGGCCGGACGGCGAACAGGTAAAGGAGCGTGAAGCTCACGGCCGAGATCGCGAACCGGGCGGCGCGCAGGCCCAGAGAGGAGCTTCCCACCCACGGCACGACCTGCGAGACGGCGAGCGTCAGGGCGATCGCCACCGCCAGCGGCAGGAAGAGCTGCCCCAGCAGTGCCAGCACCCGCCGCGGCGCGAGGGCCAGGCCGGTCAGCGCCATCGTCAGCAGCATCGCCCCGCTCACCGAGTAGGTCGTGACCGTCGCCCAGGCCACGCCGTGGATGCCGTGGCCGAGGCGGACGGCGAGCAGGTCGAAACCCGCGCCCGCCACCGCCGACAGCACCGCGCCGGGCATGAGCAGGGTCTGGCGTCCGACGGTCATGAGCACGATCGAGGCGAGGTTGCCGAACGCGAGCCCGACGGCCCCGAAGCACAGCACGCGGATCGCCCGGACCCCGGGCGTGAAGTCGGGCAGGAGGAACTGCACCGCCGGGCCGGCCAGGAAGAACGCCAGAGCGCCGAGCGCGGGAACGAGAATCGAGTAGGTTCGCAGCACGCGCTCGACCTGTTCGCGTATCGCCTCCGGGTTGCCGCCCGCGGCCGCGAAGTCGCGTTGGAGCCGCGGATAGAGCACGTAGGTCACGGCGTCGGGCATGTAAAGCATGAACGCCAGTGCCATGACCGCCAGCCCGTAGTAGCCGAGCATCTCGACGCCCAGGAAGCGCAGGATGATCAGCCGGTCGAGCTGACGCATCATCAGCGAGGACGAGAGGTAGACGTACAGCGGAAAGCCCGTCTGGACGAGATCGAGCCCCTCGGCCGCCGGCGCGGGCGAAAGCGGCGCGAGCCGGCGCGAACGCACGCTCGTGTAGACGAGCGCCGCCACGCAGCCCACCGCCCAGCCTCCGAGCAGCCCCCACAGGCCCAGCACCGGGATCAGCGCCAGCCCGAGCAGGCCGCCGATCGCGCCCTGGATCAGCATCCAGTAGCGGACGGTCCGCAGGTCGCCGTGCGAGCGCTGGATCGAGGTCTGGTAGTTGGAGAGGTTGGTCGCGACCACGCACGCGAGCGCGACGGCCATGCCGGCGAAGCCCCAGGCGTCGCGGATCTTGCTGCGTCCGACCGCGATCCACACCAGGCAGCACAGGGCGTAGAGGCCCGTCAGCACCAGGATGTTGAACAGCGCGGCCCGTTTCACGCGGCGCTCGGCGTCGGCGTCCCCCGCGACGACCCGCGGCGGAACCATCTGGTCGAGGCCCTGCTGGCTGCCGAGGAGCAGCAACGAGCCGTTGTCGAGCACGAGCTGGATGGCGTTCCAGGCCCCGAGGGGCAGAGGCCCGAGCAGCCGCGCCGCGAGCAGCGTCCGCAGCATCAGCGTGCCGCGCACCACGTATTGCGCGAGCGCGATGCCGAACGAATCCCGGATGAACTTGCGAGGATACATTGGGGGGAACGCTTCCTCGTGCGCCGGTCAGCCGCCGCTTCCGGGCGGACTGGTGGCTGGCGCGGCCGCGAGTCCGCGCATTAGACTGGCTTCGTGACGACTCCCGAACCCGGCGCCGGGGCTTCCCCGGCGCCCGCCTCGCAGGGCGGCACTCCGGTGCGCGCCACGTTCCTGCCCGTCGCCCTGCCGTGGATCGGCGAGCGCGAAAAGCAGCTCGTGCTCGAATCGCTCGAATCCGGCTGGATCACGACGGGACCGAAATCGGAGCTGCTCGCGCAGCGGATCGCCGGACTCTCGGGCGCCAGGCACTCGGTCGTCGTCAACAGCGCGACCGGCGCGCTTCACCTCGCGCTCGAAGCCCTCGGCCTGGGCCCGGGAGACGAGGTCATCACCTCGGCCTACACGTTCGTCGCCACGGTCAACGTGATCGAGCACGTGCGCGCCACGACCGTCCTGGCGGACGTCGAACCCGACACCCTGAACCTGGACCCGGCCGCGGTCGAAGCGGCGATCACGCCGCGCACGAAGGCCATCCTGACCGTGGATTACGGCGGACACCCGTGCGAGTACGACCGTCTGCAGGCCCTCGCGGACCGCCATGGCCTCGTGATCGTGGACGACGCCGCGCACGCGCTCGGCGCGAGCTACCGCGGACGGCCCGTGGGCACCCTCGCCGACGTCACGGCGTTCTCGTTCTATGCGACCAAGAACCTCAGCACCGGCGAAGGCGGCGCCGCGGTCACCGACGACGAAGCCGTCGCCGAGCGCATCCGGCTGCTGAGCCTGCACGGCATGAGCCGGGACGCCTGGAAGCGCTACAGCGACACCGGCTCCTGGTACTACGAGGTCGTCGCGCCGGGCTGGAAGTACAACCTGAGCGACGTGCTCGCCGCGATCGGCGTGGGGCAGTTCGAGCGCTTCGAGGAGTTCCAACGCCGGCGGCGCGAGTTGGTCGCACGCATGAGCGCGGGCCTGGCGGACGTGCCCGAGGTGCGCCTGCCGATCGAGCGGCCCGAGGTGGAGCACGCCTGGCACCTGTTCCCGATCGCGCTCGATCTCGAGCGGCTTTCGATCGACCGGGCCCGCTTCATCAAGGAGCTGCGCGCCGAGAACATCGGCACGTCGGTGCATTTCATTCCGATCCACTTTCACCCGCACTTCCGCGACAGCCTCGGTCTGCGCGAGGGCGCCTTCCCCGTCGCCGAGAACGCCTACCGGCGCGCGATCACGCTGCCGCTCTTCCCGCGTATGTCCGACCGCGACGCCGACGACGTGGTCGAGGCGGTGCGCCGGGTCGCGGGAGCCTTCCGGCGCTGAGCGCGGCCGGGGACGGGTGCGGTCGTGGGTCACGGGGCGTCGTCCTGCACGTGGCCGAGTGACTGGAGCGACAGGCCCTCGCGGTTCAGGAACCACAGGCCGACCGCGGTGATGGGCAGCCACTGGCTGAAGAAGTAGAACCAGCCGTAGGCGCTCGCGGGGGTCTTGCCGACGCCGTACAGGGCGAGTCCGGCGGTGCACGCCACGTTCAGGGTGCCGACGTAGCCGGGGGCCGCGGGCACCATGATGCCGATCGCGGTCACGACCAGCATCACCAGCCCGGCGTACCAGGGCAGCGCGATGTCGAGCGACCAGCCCGTGATCCAGAGCGCGAACGCGAAACTCAGGAACATCCCGAACGACAGCGCGAACACCTGCGCCAGCCGGCCGAGATCGCGGAACAGCGCGAATCCGTCCAGGAAGCGGTCCAGCAGCCGGCCGGCGCGGTCGCGGATGGCCGCGGGGGCCAGACGCAGGAGCGAATGCGCGAGGCGCCGGTTGCGCTCCGCCGCGACCACGAACACGGTCAGGACCACCGACAGCACGAGCAGGATGCGAGCTCCGCCCTGCACGAGCCGGCCCGCCGACGTGTTCTCGGCGATCGGACTCACGAGCAGGGCCACGCCGAAGATCGCGAGCAGCGTCAGCATGTCAATCGCGCGCTCGACCACGATGGTCGCGAGCGTCATGGACTTGGAGAGCTTCTCGCGCCTCGCCAGCGCCCAGGGGCGGACGAACTCCCCGAGCCGGAAGGGCAGGACGTTGTTCGCCATGAAGCCGATCATGGTGGCGCTGAACAGGCTCATGCCGGCGATCGGCCGGTCCACCCGCAGGAGCAGCCGCCAGCGAATCGCCCGCACCCAGAAGGCGAACAGGGTGATCGCCATGACCGCCGCGAAGCCCAGGTAGTTCGCGTTGCGCAGGGACTCGGCCACGCGCGCCAGGTCCACTTCGCGCATGGACAGCCAGACGCACAGCGCCGAGATGCCGATCGCGACCGCGAACTGCAGGGTGCGCTTCACCGCCGCTGCTCTCCGGCGCGGCCCCGTTGCAGCTCCTCGAGATCGTGACGCAACAGCGCCAGCTCGCGCGTCAGCGCGTGATTCTCGAAACCGAGCCGTGAGAGCTTGAGCGAGAGGTACAGCAGCATCGCCACGGCGAACGCGAGCCCGAAGGCGAACACGGTGGACGCTTCGCCGAGAACTCCGAGGGCGTGCGTGATCCAGACGAGCATCGGCGTCGAGAAGCCGAGCACCGCGATGGCGAGGCTGGCGATCACCCACAGCAGCGAGTACTCCTCGGACAGCTTGCGACGCCGCACGAGATCGAGGACGTAGAGCGTCAGCAGCACGGCACCGAACGCCGTCACCACCTGGGCCTTCGACAGGAAGAAGTGCACGGACACCTCCGCTTCAGACGGGTCTGCGAATCATCGCCATGAGCGACGCCAGCAGGTTCTTGTACGGGTAGTAGAGCTGCTTGCCGAGCGTGTAGAAGGACCGTCCCGCCTGCCGCTCGCGCATCCGGACCGGCACTTCGTCCAGCCGGAAACCGCGCCGGGCGAGGCCGATCAGCAGCGGCGCGTCCGGAAAGTCCTTCGGAAAGTCGTGCTGGCAGACCTGCATCACGCTCCGCGAGTAGGCGCGGAACCCGGAGGTGGTGTCGGTGATCCGCCGCCCGATCGCCAGCTTCACCACGGCCTGGAAGAGGACCATGCCGACACGGCGGTTGAGCGGCGCACGATAGCCGCTCGCGGCGACGAACCGGGAACCGATCGAGACGTCGCACCCGCCCTCGAGAACGGGAGCCAGAAGCGCCGGCAGGTAGCGCGGATCGTGCTGGCCGTCGGCGTCGAGCTGGACGCCGATGTCGTAGCCATGCTCGACCGCCCAGCGGAAACCGGTCTGCAGCGCCGCGCCGACGCCGAGATTGACCGGATGCCGCACGACGTTCACGCCCGCCTCGCGCGCGACCTTCGACGTCGCGTCGAGCGAGCCGTCGTCCACGACCAGCAGGTCGAGTTCGGGAGCGGCCGCCCGCACCTCGGCGAGCGTGGCGGGCAGGCTCTCCTGTTCGTTGTGGGCCGGAACGATGACCAGCACGCGCGGGGGACTCATGCGGTTCTCCGATTCTCGAACACCCGGGCCAGGCGATCCGCCCCGGCGACGACGCGGTCGCGCAGCCGGGGCAGCCACGTTCCCGGCAGGGCCAGGTGGGCGAGTTTGTCCAAATCGTACCGGGTGACGAGGCCGAGGGCGAACACTCCGAGCACGGCGGGCAGGACCAGGAACAGGCGGACCGGCAGCGACCCCAGCGTGCCCAGTTCGCGCTCGGCGAACATCGTGGCCAGCAGCCCGGGGGTCAGCAGCAGCAGGTTCCGCACCACCGCGCCGAGCCGCTCCTCGACTCCCTCGGGCACGAGCACGGCGGCGAGCGCGAGGGCGCCGGCGAACGAAACCACCGCGCCGCCGAGGTTGGCCCAGCAGGCCCCGGCGGCGCCGAAGGGCACCAGCAGCAGGAAGTAGCCGGCGACCTCGGCGGCAAGCTTGAGCACCGCCAGCCGGAACACGTAACCGGGCCGGCGCATCGCCTGGAAGAGCATGGTCAGCGGTTGCTGCGCCGTGCGCGCGATCGGCACCAGCGCGAGGATGCGAAGGTACGGCACCGCCGGCAGGAACGACGAGCTCCCGACGATCCGGACGAGCTCGTGCGCGTACACGAACAGCACGAACGACAGCGCGCAGGCGAGCAGCTGGATGAGCCGGAACGCCTGGTCGGTGATGTAGCGAAGTCTCTCGCGGTCGCCGTGGGCCACGAGCTGGGTGAGCGAGGGCAGCAGCGAGTTCGGCACGGTATGGGCGAGCTCGACGAAGCGTTCGACGGTCTGGAACGCGAAGGTGAACAGGCCGAGCGCGGACGGATCGAGCAGCTTGCCGAGCACCAGCTTGCCCAGGTTCTGGCCCGACAGGAACGAGAGCCGCGCGCCGTACAACGGAACGCAGTATGCGAACATGGCGCGCAGGAGTCCGCCTTCGGGGCCCGCCGGAGGCGCAGGGGCGGCGGGCGGACCGGAGGTGCGGCGCAGCACGCGCTCCGCGGCGATGAACGTCACGATGGCCTGCAGCGCGGCCAGCGACGAGAATCCGATCGCGAGCGAGACCAGACCCTGCCCTCCCAGCCACAGCAGGCCGACCAGAACCGTCTTGCCGACGTTGAAGATGAGCGAGAGGCCGCTCACCCATTCGAAGCGCTGGAGCCCGAAGAGCAGGGCCCGTCCCGTCGTGGACAGGCCGTCCGTCGCGACGAACACGGTCAGCAGCGGAACCAGCAGGCGAAGTTCCTCGATGCGGTAGAAGCCGGCGAGCCAGCCGGTCAGCGAGAGCAGGCCCGCGCACGCCACCAGCCCGAGCGCCGTCTTGAGGGCGAGCGCGATGAGAAAGGCGCGGCGCAGCCTGCCCAGCCGGTTCTGCATCTGGTACTCGGCCGAGTAGCGTTCCATGAACATCTCGAAGTTGCCCGTGAACGCCGTCGCGAGCGTCACGATCGAGAACGCCACCGTGAGCATTCCGTAGTTGTGCGGCCCCAGCCAGCGCGCCATGAGCGCCGTGTAGAGGAGCGTGGACGCCATGGCCACGCCCTTCTCGATCCCGAGAAAGAAGGCGCCGCGGGTGAAGTTTCCGGCGATCTCGCCGCGCTTCATGCCGCGGCCTCCGCTGCGTCGAGTTCGCGCTGCAGGAAGCCCCGCAGGTCGGAAAGGTGCCGGACCCCGTCCGGGATCGTCCGGTTGGAGGCCAGCAGGGCGGTCATGTCCGGATGGGCCGGGTCGTAGCCGTGCATCGCGGCGACCGGGCGCGAGCCCATGAACGACGGCACCAGCAGCGCCCCGGGGCGCAGCAGGAACAGGTCCTCGCCGTACTCGTGCCCGGCGAAGTCGGCGCCCTCACGGGCCAGCTCGTCCGCGTCGAGCCAGCGGCCGCGGGGCTCGGCGGCCAGCGCGTCGCGCACCCGGCGCCGGGCGTCGCGCGAGCGCCACCAGAAGCGGGCCATGGTCGAGTCGAAGAACGCGTCGTAGTCGCGCCCGCGCCGCAGCGGCAGCCGCGCCAGCGCGCCCATCACGTCCACGCGCTCGGTGACATCCACCATGCCGTGATCCGAACACAGATACAGCCAGCGCGGGCGCGCCCCGGCCGGCGTCCGCGCCAGCTCGCGAATGCCGGCGTCGTAGCGGCCCAGTCGTTCGTGCACCCGGGGACCGCGGGAGCCTTCGTGGTGCAGCAGCGCGTCGAGGTCGGCGGTGTACAGGAACAGCACGTCGTCACGGCCCGCGGCGAGGCGCGCGTGCAGCTCGGACAGCGCCTGCGCCTCGGGCGTGCGCCAGTTCCAGCCGTGCCAGGCGATGCCCCGGCGCGTGAACTCGTCCCACAGCGTGTCCACCGGCAGCCCCCCGGGCGCGAACAGGTCGTCGCGCTCGGCGAGGTCGAAGCGCGCGAGCTCGTCGAGCGGCACCTCGTAAAGATTGAAGTAGCCCTTCACCGCGCGCGACCCGAGCCGGCCCGCGAGCCAGCGGCGCAGCCGCCAGCTGCGGCGCAGCCGCCCGGGCAGCCAGGCGAAGCGCTCGAAACCCTTGAACACGCCGCCGCCCTCCCCGGCGCGGCGGTACATGAGCCAGCGTCCGTGCTCGCGCGGGAGTCGGCCCGAGAACGCGGTCGGCAGGGCACCCGAGCTGAATCCCAGGATCGTCGCGAGCTCGCGCCGGTTCGTGAGCGCGGAGGCGAAGCCGGGGACCGAACCGGCCAGACGCCAGCCCAGCGCGTCCACGAACAGGATCACCATCACGGGCTTCACGCGCCTTCCGTTCCGCGCCGGCCGCCGAGGACGACCTCGTCCCAGGCGCGCACGACGTCGCGGCGCGCGTCCTCCCACTCCCCGGCGGCGCTCACGCCGAGCCCGCGCAGCGCGGCGGCCGCCGCTCCGGGCAGCCGCGGCGCCGCGGGCGTCGCATCGGCCGCGAGCAGGAGCACCGCCGCGCCGGCATTGATCCGGTGCTGGGGCGTGCCGCGCAATCCCAGCCTGACGCGATCCGCGATGGAGCCCGCGCGCGGGGCCTGCAGGGAGCGACGCAATCTGCGCGGCAGCGGAGCACGGGCGGCGCTCCGAAGCGCGTCCTCCCAGGAGTCGCTCCCACCCGCCTGTCCGCTCCGCCAGACGGCACACCAGGCCGAGACGGCCATGCGCCATTCTTCCCGTGCCGCGCCGGCGTCCGGCGGTGTCGCGCCGCCCGAACGCCAGAGCCGGCTGGAATCCCACAGCCTCTCGAGCCCCTCGCGCGCTGCGGGCGGCAGACCGGGCCTGGCCGCGAGGTGTTCGCGGGCGCGCGCGATGCGTGCCGCGGTGCCGTCGGGCAGTTCGCCCTCGCGCAGGCAAAGCACCGCGGCGAGATCGGCCGCGGCCTTGAGCGTGCCGTGGCGCGCCTGCGCGCGCTCGAGCGCTCCGACCGAGCCGAGCAGCGGCCAGGCCAGCAGCAGCTCGAAGGCGCGATTCTCGAGCAGCAGCCGCGTCTCCTCGGCCGGAACGTCGCGGGCCGTCCAGCGGGGCGCCCGCGCGAGCGTTTCCGGATCGCCGGCGACGACGCGCCCGTGGCGGGAGAGCTCGATCGTGCCGGGCTTCGCGGGCATGCGCGAGAGGCCTTCGGGCGTGAGGAAACCCACCTCGAGCGGCGCCGCGAGTCCGGCTTCACGAAGCCTGCGCTCGGCCGCGCGCCGGCCGGCGCGGGACCGGGCCGCCGCCTCGCGGCAGGCGCGCGCGTGCGCGAGGACCGCGTAAACGTCCACATCCGAGAGCGTGACGGCGCGCCCGTCGAGCTCGAGCCACACGGCCTCGCCGGTCGCGTGGCTGCCCGACAGCAGCAGCGCGACGAGGCTCCCGGACGCCCATTCTCGAGCGACGGCGACCGCCTCGGCGACGGCGGCGGGGAGCGAACCCCGCGCCGGCTCCGCCGACGTCACGGACTCCGCGGAAAGCGGTGAGGGTGCCGTCATGCCCGGGCGAGGCTCCCAGTGGGGCGTCGGATTGCGGCCGAAGCAACGGACGAAGGCGGCAGGCTCGGGCGCAGGGTCCGGATCAGATGCGGCGGTAGATGAACTCCGGGATCTCGTGAACGCGGCGGTTGAGGACGCTGCCGAGCACCTGCGAGCCGGACTTGCGGAGCAACTCGGCCGCGCGCGAAAGCACCGGGCGCTTGGAGCGCCCCGCCTGCACCACCAGCACGACCCCGTCGGCGATCGAGCCGATCGCCGACGCATCCGGCGACTCCAGCACGGGCGGGCCGTCCAGCACGATCCAGTCGAAGTCCGAGCCGAGCTGCTCGAGAAGCTGCCGCAACGCCGCGGGCTGGTAGATGCCGTTCGCGCGCTGCGGCTCGGGCACCGGCACCACGAGCAGGTTCGGCGCCAGGACGGCCGCCTGATCCGGCGCATCCTCGACGAGCCCGGGCGAGAGCACCGCGCAGCGGCGCGACGGATCCGGCTCGTAGGCGGGCCTTCGCACGTGCGTGTCCACGAGCAGCGGGCGCAGCCCGGAGTCCCGGCCGAGGATCTGCGCGAACTGCAGCGCGATCGTGCTCGTTCCCTCGCCGCCCTGCGGGCTGGTGAACATGACGATGCGGGGCATGCGGTCGCGCAGCGTCACGTCGAGCGTGACGCGCAGCGACATCATCTCGCGCACGACCTCCTCGGACATCGGCAGGCCGCCGAGCAGCGGCAGCGCCGCGTGCTGGGCCTCGGGGCCCCGCGACGGCACGCGCAGACCCTGCACGTGCGGGGCCGCCGCGGGCAGCGGATTCACGACCGCCGGCGCGTGTGCGGGAGCCTGCCGGGAGGCCTCGGCCTTCTTGAGCGCGTCGAAGATGCGGGTCATGGCGAAGGGTCTCTCCGGGTGAACTAGCCGCGCCGCCGCCGCCGCTCCGAAAGCGAAGCGAGCACGGGCGCCTCGAGGTACTCCTCCGCCTGCGCGGACGTGCGGACGGTGAGGTCGAGGCCGTCAATGAAGAACGCCAGGCCGATGCCGACGACCAGGCTGAACGCGGGGGCGAGCGCGAGCCGGACCCAGTCGCGCGTGTTGCCGGCGTGCGCCGGCGCGGCCGGATTCAGCAGCACGACGTTGAGCGCCTGCGACGTGTTCGAGCTGATCCGCGCCATGTCGCGCGCCTTGGCGTAGTCGTCGTAGCGCATGCGCAGGGTCTTGAGTTCGGCCTCGAGTTCGTCCGTGCGCCGCTGGTTGCGCGGGATGATGTCCATGCGCGCGCGGATGTCGGCGATGTCGTGGTCGAGGACGTCCACGCGCGACTTCTGCAGCCCGATGCGCTGGCGGGCGACCTCGATGCCGGCCTCGATCTCCTTGCGCAGCAGCGCCTGCAGGGTGGCGAGCGTCGAGACGGCGTTCTGGACCTCGGGCGCGTCGTCGCGGTACCGCTCGCGCAGCGACGCGATGCGGCCCTGCTGGTCCACGATCCGGGTCTTGAGCGCGTCCACCGCGGTCTGCTTCTCGGAGACCAGCGACAACGAGGACGCGTCCGCGTCGGGGTCCTGCTGCAGGCGCAGCATGGCGTCGAGCGTCGTGCTGGCCTCGGCCAGGTCGGCGGCGGCGTCGGCGCGCTTCGCCTCCATCATCGCGAGCTGGTTGCTCCACGCCCGCGACTGCTCGAGGTTGCTCGTGACGCCGCTCGCTTCGCCGATGTCCTCCCGTTCGCGCATGCGTCGTGCGATTTCGCCCTGCAGGTTCTGCATCTCGGCCTGGAAGAAGCTCTCGGGCCGACCGAGGGCCGACGTCTGCCGGACTTCGAGATAGGCGGTGATCAGCGCGTCGCACAGCGCCTGCGCCACGTTCGGATCCCGGTCGGTGTAGGCGATGCCGAGCACGTCGCTGCGTCCCATCACCTCGACGTCCACCGCCTGGGGATCGAACTTCGGCGCAGTCCGGCCGGTCTGCCGGGCGCGCTGCTCCAGCACCTCGCGCGTGCGCGCGATGACCGCGGCGCTCCTGGCGCGCGCGACCTCGCTGCCCAGTTCGGACTCCCACTCGCCGTAGAACATGCGGGTGGCGTTGAGGGCGCTGGTGCGTTCGCCGCGGTACACGAGCACTCGGCCGGACGACGTGTAGGTGACCGGCGCGGTGAGCGTGAGCACGACCACGGTGACGGTCACGACCGCGAACAGGCCCAGCACGAGCGCCCGCCGGCGGAACAGCACGGCGACGAATTCGCGCAGCGACGCCTGGCGGCCCGTGGAGGGCGAGGGGGATTCGACCGTGCTCATGCCGCCTCCGCTCTCAGTCCCGGACGACCCGCGTGACGTACACGCGGTCGAGATTGAACAGTTCCCAGCCCTTCATCGCGGTGTCCATGATCGGGGCAAGGGGTTCGAAGAACTGCTTCATGAACACACTGAGGTTGCCGACCGACGAACGGGGCACATAGACGATGTCGAAGCGCGACAGCGGCGGATCCACGAGATCCTCGCCCTTCAGAACGCGGTCCATGCGCAGGCGCGCCACCCGCACCGAGTTCGCGCCGTTGCGGTGGATGATCACGACGCTGTTGCGCGCCGCGTCGTCGGAAAAGCCGCCGGCGCCGGCGATCGCCTGCGAGACCGTGATGAACGGTCCCGCCGGAACGGGACCGGGCCTGGTGACGCGGCCCAGCACGTGGACCAGGTTGGTGGTCGTCGCGGAGAGTTCGACGGTCACGCGTGGCGAGCGCAGGTCCGCCGACAGCAGGCTGGTGACCGAACGCTGCAGATCCATGGGCGTGAGCCCGGCCGCGACCACGTCCCCGATCGGGTAGACGGTGATCCGGCCGTCCGGCCGCACGACCTGCTCGATCCGATTGTTGATGGGAGCGTCGGCGCGTGGCCCCAGGTCGAGCACCAGCTTGTCGCCGGGCACGATCCGGTACTCGGGGACGCGACTCCAGTCCATCGCGAGCGAATCGGCTTCCACCTGCTGGGCCAGTGCGGGCCGCCCCGCGGCGAGCGCGAGGATTCCGACGAGCACGAGCTTGCAGGCAAACAGGGCGGCGTGGCGATTCACGAGTTCTCCCGGTCCAGGTTGGGTTCGAACCGGAGCGCGAGCACGTGCCGTCTGGCTCGCCATCTGGGGGATGGCGCGCAGGTTTCCGGACGCGCTCGGGTTCCTTTCGATCGAACCCGGCTAGAACGACGGCGGGGTCAAAAGACACAGGACCCCTCCCGAAGCAGTAGCAAGACGCGTCTGGGTCGTTCCTCCACCTGCGACCGGCTCGTCGCCGTAAGTGTCAGCGACTTCAGGGCATGAAGTATAGGTGTCGGGTTTTGCGACTGTCAACGGTCCCGGCCGCTCGGGTCGAGCGATTGGAAGGAAACGCAATCGCTGTGCCGGAGCCTCAGTCCCCGAGCCGGGCCAGGACGGCCGCCGTGAACAGTGGCAGGAGGATCTCGTGGTGGCCCGTGAGCGAGTAACCCTTCCCGCCCTCGGCGCCCCGGGTGGGACGCTCCACGACGTTCACGCGCGGCCGGTAGTGCTGGATCTGGTCGAAGTTGGCGGTCGTCAGCCCGGCCAGGTCCGCGCCCAGGTTCCGGGCGACGGACAGCGCCTTGAGGAACACCTCCGGCATGAGCACCGCCGAGCCGAAGTTGAACACCACGGCGCCCCGCGCCTCCGCCAGCGTCGCGGCGAAGATCCGGAAGTCGCGCAGGGTCGTTTCGCCCAGCGCCGCGCCATCGCACCGCGGATGGTGGTGGATGGTGTCCGTGCCGATCGCCACGTGGACCGTCGCCGGAATCCGCCGGCGCCAGGCCGCGGCGAGCAGGCAGACGTCGCGGTGCGGCGCGCCCGCCTCCTCGACCGCACGCCCCCAGCACTCGCCAAGCCCTTCGCCGAGGGCCGCGCCCGCCCGCATGGCCTCGTTCATGAAGTCGCCGGTCTCGTCCACCATGCCGAATCGGCCGGCATGCAGGTTCGCCTCGACATCCTCGGACGTCCGCCCGATCCGGGCGATCTCGACGTCGTGGATGGCGGCCGCCCCGTTCATGGCGAGATGCGTCACCACGCCGCGATCGAGCAGCGCGATCAGGCAGGGCGAGACGCCGACCTTGATCACGTGCCCGCCGATCATCGCCACGATCGGACGTCCCTCCCGGTGGGCGGCGGCGGTGCGGGCGACGAGTTCCCGCAGGGCGCGCGCGGCAAGCTGGTCCGGCAGCGACTCGAGGACGGTTCGGGCGACGCCGGGATCGAGCGGCTTCGCGAAGTCGGCGACACTCACCCGCGTCGGCCGGTCGGCCACGGAGGTGTTGGTGAGCCGGGACAGATCGGCCTCGCGGTATCGAGACATCAGCTCCCCGTTTTCGCTTCCTGCAGCGTCACGCTGATCGAACCGATGAGCACCTTGCTGCGCATCTGGACCGGCATGCGCCGCTCGTCGTCGGTGAGCCAGATGACGAGCCGGCCCTTGTTCTTGAAGATGCCGCCCGCCTTGAGAAGGGGCTCGATGACGATGCAGTTGAAGCGCCCCGCCGGCGTCTTGATGCGCTGGCGCCCGAGCACCTTCACTTCCATCGGCGCGCTCTTGCGGCTCGCATGATAGTCGAACGTGACCGAGCCGCCGAGCGGCAGCGCCTGGAAGCGCGTGAAGTAGAACGCCGAAAGCGCGTCCTGCACCTGCGGCGGCACCGGGTAGGTCATGCCGTTCTTGTAGCGCACCCGGCCCGAATCCGGCTCGAACGTGAGCGTGTCGTTCGCGGTGTACCCGCCCTCGTGACGGTCCTCGAAGTAGCGCCAGCTGAAATGGCCCTGCTGGTCCCAGACCGACTCGATGCGGTTGCGAACCTTGTACACCTTGTCGAAGAAGCCGTTCGATTCGGCCCGTGCGACCAGTCGCCAGCTCGGGTGGCCGTGCCAGTCCACCACCTCGGGCACTTCGAGCCAGGCCGAGCCGGCGGAGATGAACCCGTAGCGAACCGAGAAGCGCAGCGACTCGCCCGCCCGGAACGGTTCGGGCGAGGCCGGCAGCACCTCGAGCACGGGACCGGGCTGGATGCTGCTCGAATCCGGCAACGAATCGTCCTGCGCGAAGACCGCGGGACCCGCGCACTGGATCAGCACGGCGAACAGGCAGGCCAGCGCTCGCGGGGTACGCGCGCGAAGGGGCGGCGACTGCGACGAATGGGCGCTCTGGGTCATGAACGGGTCACACGCAAGTCCGGTGCCGAACGGCTCGGGCATGCCATCGCGACTATCCTCAGCCCCCGGAGGACTGTCAACGCCCGCCCTCGGCGACTCGCCTGGACGACGCCGTGACGAGTCGAGAACAGTCTTTCGACCCTCGTCGCCCGCTCGCCACTCCCGCGTGGCGGGATCGCACACTCGAATCGGTCCGCGGCATGCGCCCGATTCGCTCCGCGCTCACGACGCGCTCGACTCCACCTGCCAATCAGCTTCCGTGATCGGGCCGCCGGGTGCGGGGCCGAGAGCGCCGAGGGTGAACCGCTCGGGGCGCAGGAACTCGGCGGCGAGCGCGGCCACCTGCTCGCGCGTCACGGCGAGAATGCGCTCGACCTGGCGCTCGGGCGGCGTGTACGCGCCGGTGTACAGCTCCTGCCGCGCCATGTGGTACATGCGGCCCGAAACGCTCTCCTGCGCGATCACGATCGAGCCGTGCAACTGGCGCTTCGTCGTGTCGACCTCCGCCGCGGCCGGGCCTTCGGCCGCGATCTTCGCGAGCTCCTCGCGCAGCAGCTCCAGCGCCTTCCTCCCTCGCTCGGGCGCGACCGCCAGGCAGATCGAGAGGGAGCCGCCATCGCGCAGGAAATCGAGGGCCGAGTAGACGGAGTAGGCCAGGCCGGCTTCCTCGCGGATGCGCTGAAACAGTCGCGAGCTCATGCCGCCGCCGAGCAGCGTGTCGAGCACGACCAGCGCGTAGCGGCGCGGATCGCCGTAGGGCATCGCCGGCGCCCCGAGCGAGAGGTAGAGCTGCTGCACGTCGTCCACCGTGTGGCGCACGCTCGGCGGCAGGGCGCGCGGCACGGGGTCCGCGACCGGCGGCTCGCCCGAAGGGGGCGCGAACGAGGATTCGATCAGGCGCAACAGGTCCTCGTGCCGGAGGTCGCCCGCCGCGGCGACGACGAGCTGATCGCCGCGATAGCGGCGGCGGAAATTCGCGAGCAGGGACTCGGGCGTGAAGGCGCCAACGGTGTCCGCGGTTCCGAGGATCGGCCGGCCCAGCGCGTGATCACCCCAGACCTGCGCGGCGAGCTGGTCGCCGAGCCGTTCTTCGGGATTGTCCTCGTAGGAAAGGATCTCCTCGCGGACCACCGACTTTTCCCGCTCGACCTCCGACGAGTCGAAGCGTGAGCGGCACAGGATGTCGGCCAGGACGTCCACGGCTTCGGGCAGGTGCTCGCTCAGCGCCCGCGCCGTGTAGCACACCTGCTCGCGGGTCGTGAACGCGTCGAGCTGCCCGCCGAGCGACTCGAGGCTGGCGGCGATCGCCCGGGCGTCGCGCGTCTCGGTGCCCTTGAACATCATGTGCTCGATGAAGTGCGCGATGCCCAGGCGTTCGGGGGTCTCGTCGCGCGAACCGGTCCGCACCCAGACGCCGAGCGACACGGTCCGGCGGTCCGGCATCGGCTGCGTGAGCAGCGTGATCCCGGAAGCGAGCGTGCTCTTGTCGACGCCGGCGCTCATGGCTTCCTCCTCGGTCGCGGGCTTCACAGGCGCGGCACCCTGACACCCGGGGATGCGAAACACAAACGGCGGACGGCTCGCGCCGTCCGCCGTTTTCGACTCTGTTCCTACCGGCGCCGGTCTCGGCCCCGGTCGCGGTCACGGCCGCGGTCGCGGTCGCCGCCTTCACGGTCCCGACGTCCGCCCTGGCCGACGGCGCTGCCCACGTAGCCTTCCGGCTGCGGGATCAGCGCGCGCCGCGACAGCTTGATCTTGCCGTCCCGGTCCACGCCGATGACCTTGACCATCACCATGTCGCCGACGTTGAGCACGTCCTCGACCTTCTCGGTGCGGCCCCAGTCGATCTCGGACACGTGCAGCAGGCCGTCGCGGCCCGGCACGATCTCGACGAACGCGCCGAAGTTGACGACGCTGCGGACCTTGCCCTGGTAGACGCGGTCCACTTCCGGGTCCTCGGTGATGTTGCGGATCAGCTCCTCGGCGCGCTTGCTGCCTTCCATGTTGACGGCGGCGATGCGCACTTCACCCGAATCCTCGATGTCGATCTGGCAGCCGGTCTCCTCGGTGATCTTCTTGATCACCTTGCCGCCCGGCCCGATGACTTCGCGGATCTTGTCGGGGTGGATGTGCAGGATCGTGATCCGCGGCGCGAAGGGCGACATCTCCTTGCGCGGCGCCTGCAGGCAGTCGTTCATCTTGCCGAGAATGAACAGCCGGCCGGTGCGCGCCTTCTCGAGGGCGTTCTTCATGATCTCGAGGCTGATGCCGCCGATCTTGGTGTCCATCTGGAAGGCGGTGATGCCGTCGGTCGTGCCGGTGACCTTGAAGTCCATGTCGCCGAGGTGGTCCTCGACGCCGAGGATGTCGGTCAGCACGGCGACCTTGTCGCCTTCCTTGATCAGGCCCATCGCCACGCCCGCGACGGGCGCCTTGATCGGCACGCCGGCGTCCATGAGCGCCATGGACGCGCCGCACACGGAAGCCATGGACGACGAGCCGTTGGACTCGAGGATGTCGCTGACGATCCGGATCGTGTACGGGAAGTGCGTGTCGGCCGGGATGACGGGCTCGACGGCGCGCTCGGCGAGCGCCCCGTGTCCGATCTCCCGGCGACCCGGCCCGCGGATGGGGCGGGTCTCACCGACCGAGAACGGCGGGAAGTTGTAGTGAAGCATGTACGACTTCCACGACTGCCCCTCGAGCTCCTCGACGCGCTGCTCGTCGGCCTTGGTGCCGAGCGTGGTCACCACCAGCGCCTGCGTCTCGCCGCGGGTGAACAGGCAGGAACCGTGGGTGCGCGGCAGCGTGCCCACCTCGATCGTGATCGGGCGGATCTGGTCGGGATTGCGGCCGTCGGCGCGCACGCCCTCGTCGAGGATCATGCCGCGCAGCGAGTCGCTCTCGACCTCGTGCAGGATCTTGCCGATGAAGGCCGCCCTGTCGGCGTACTTCTCGGCCAGCGCCTTCACCGCCTCGGCGGTGATGATGTCGATCTCCTCCTGCCGGCGCTCCTTGCCGGGGATGCGGATCGCCGCCTTGAGGCGCTCGGTGTAGGAGGCGCGCAGCTCGGCTTCGAGATCGGAAACGTCCACCTTCTCGACCACCGGTCGCTTCGGCTTGCCCGCGAGGCGGACCAGCTCGTTCTGGGCCGCGACCAGCTTGCGGATGTGGCCCATCGCGAAGTCGAGCGCGCCGATCATGTCGGCCTCGGAAACCTCGCGGCTGCCGCCCTCGACCATGATGATGTCGTTCGCGGTGCCGGCCACGATGATGTCCATGTCGCTCTCGTCGAGCTCCGCGAACGTCGGCATGACGACGAACTTGCCGTCCACGCGGCCGACACGGACGCCCGCGACCGGCTCGGGGAACGGAATGTCGGACAGCACCAGCGACGACGAGCCGCCGACGAGCGCCAGCACGTCCGCGTCGTGCTCCTGGTCCGACGAAACCACCGTCGCCATGACCTGCGTCTCGAACGTCCACTGCTTGTGCATCAGCGGCCGGATCGGACGGTCCATGAGCCGCGAGGACAGCGTCTCCTTCTCGGTCGGCCGCCCCTCGCGCTTGAAGAAGCCGCCCGGAATCTTGCCGGCGGCGTACGTCCGCTCGCGGTAGTCGCACGTCAGGGGCACGAAATCGAGCCCCGGCTTGGCGCTCTTCGCCGCGCTCGACGCGACCAGGACGATCGTCCCGCCGAGTTGCACCACCGCCGAGCCGCCGGCGAGCTTCGCCCACTTGCCCGTGCTGATGGTCAGTTCCTTGCCTCCGAGATCAACGGAGACCTTGTGCTCTGCCATTCCTCTTCCTGTCTCTCGCAAGCCCCCGGGACCTTCCCGGGCGCGGTGACACCCGCGCGGATCTGCGATGTCCGCCGGGTCGGGCGGAGGCCTTCCCCGCCCTTGAGAAACGCGGCCCCCGAGGGAGCCGCGTTTCCGTGCCGCCAGGAGGTTCCTAGCGGCGGAGTCCCAGTTCCTTGACGACCTTTCGGTAGCGATCCACCTTGGTCGCCTTGAGGTAGTCCAGCAGCCTGCGGCGCTGGCCCACCATGCGGAGCAGGCCGCGGCGCGACGCATGGTCGCGCTTGTGCACCTTGAAGTGCTCCGTGAGGTAGTTGATCTTCTCCGTGAGGAGCGCGATCTGGACTTCCGGGGAGCCCGAATCGCCTTCGTGAGTCTTGAATTTCTCGATGATGCCCTGCTTCTGCTCCTTCGTGAGCGTCACAGCGGCGTCTCCTGCCATGAGGTGGGGATGGAGGCCCCTTCCGGGAGTGTCAGGGTCTCCACGGAGGGAGCGGGGTGCGTCCCGTGGCCCCGAGGGGATCGGAGCGACGGGGCAATGTAGCACCACGCGCGCCCGCACTCCAGCGGGATCTCAGTTTCCCGGACGGTGTCCGGCGAACAGGTCCTCGGCTGGCGGGGCCGCCTCAAGTCGTTGCCGGGCAAGCGCCACATCGGCGGCGATGGCGGCCACCAGCGCCTCGACCCCGTCGAACGAGAGCTCCGGCCGCAGCCAGTCCACGAACTGGACCTCCAGCTCCCGGCCATAGAGGTCCCCTTCCCAATCCATCAAGTGGACCTCGAGCGTGACCGCCTGACCTCCGAAGGTCGGCCGGACCCCGATGCTCATCGCCCCGGGCCGCCAGCGATCCTCCCCCGCGATCCTCGCCCACACGGCGTAAATGCCGAGCGAGGGCAGGCATTTCTCCTCGTGCAGGCGCAGGTTCGCGGTCGGCCAGCCGAGCTTGCGGCCGATTCCGTCGCCGCGCACGACATGGCCCGCGAGCGTGTAGCGCCGCCCGAGCAGACTGCCCGCCTCGGCCACGCGCCCGGCGGCGAGCAGCTCGCGAATCCGGGTGCTCGTGATCGGCTCACCGCCATCGCTGAGCAACGGCACCGCCTCGACTTCGAAGGCGCGCTCGCGACCGATCGCCCGCAGGCGCGCGACGTCGCCGGCGCGGGCGCGCCCGAGCGCGAAGTCCTCCCCGACCACGAGCCAGGAAGGCCGCAGCGGCCGGACCAGGTGCTCGTCCACGAACGCCTCGGGCGACAGCGCCGCCAGCTCTCGCGTGAACGGCAGCACATGCAGCTCCGCACCCAGCGCCGCGAGCCGCTCCTGCTTCTCGGGAATCGGCGTGAGCGGCGCGCGGGCGAGGAACTCCTTCGCGAGCACCAGGTCGGGATGCGGATCGAAACTCACCGCCACGCAGCGTCCACCGGCCGCGCGCGCGACGGCGCGGGCGATCAACGCCTGGTGACCCCGGTGCAGGCCGTCGAAGACGCCGACCGCGACCGCGCCGCTCACGCCGCGCGCCCCTCGCGAAGCGCCCACGGGAAGACGACCCGCGGCGCCGCCAGCGCCTCGCCGGCGAACCCGCCGGGGCGCAGTTCGCCCAGCGCGAGGGCGCGCCCGGAGACGTCGCGGAACACCACCGACCGCTCGCCCGTGCCGACCGGCGCCGAATCGGCCGCGACCGCGAAGCCGCGCCCGTGCCCGAGCGCCTCGGCGGCGACGGCGTCGAGCGTCACGGCGGGCAGGACTTCGAGCGCCCGATCGAGCGGAATCCCGTGGCGCCCGAGCAGTTCGACGGCGCCGAGCCCGCCGAGGTCTTCCCACGTGCAGGCCTGTTCGATGCCGAACGGCGCGCTGCGCGTGCGCCGCAGCGCCGCGAGTGCCGCCCCGCAGCCGAGCGAGACGCCCAGGTCGTGCACGAGCGTGCGCACGTACGTCCCGCCCGAGCAGCGCACGCGAAACGCCGCATCCGGGCCCTCGAACCCGAGCCATTCCCAGCCTTCGACTCGCACCGGGCGCGGCGCGCGTTCGACGGTCCCGCCCGCGCGCGCGATCTCGTGCAGGCGACGGCCGCGGTGCTTGAGCGCCGAGACCATCGGCGGCACCTGCAGCAGATCGCCGGTCAGCGCCTCCGCGGCGGCGCGTATCGCGGTTTCGCCGGCGCGCACTTCGTGCGTCGCGAGCACCCGGCCGTGAAGGTCCTGCGAGTCGGTCGTGATTCCGAGCCGCGCGACGCCCTCGTAGGTCTTTTCGCCGCCCTGCCAGACGAGCGCGCAGCGCGTGGCGACCCCGACCGCGAGCACCAGCAGCCCGCTCGCGCCCGGATCGAGCGTGCCGAGGTGGCCGATCGCGCGCAGTCCGAGCGAGCGGCGCGCGCGATCCACGACATCGTGCGAGGTGACGCCCACCGGCTTGTCCACGGGAAGCAGGCCCGCCCAGGCGCCGGACCCGGCCGGCGGGTCGCGCCTCACTCGGACTCCTCGTCCTGGACGGGATCGCCCTGCTCGATGCGCCGGAGCAGGCCTTCGACCCGCCGTCCCTGGTCCAGCGAGGCGTCGTACTCGAAGCGGATTTCGGGCACTTCGCGCAGGTCGAGACGCGAACCCAGTTCGTGACGGACGAAACCGCTCGCGTGACGCAGCGCTTCCATGGCCGGTCCGCGTGCCGCCTCGTCGCCGAGCACGGTCACGAACACGCGCGCGAACGACAGGTCGTGCGTCACCTGCACGTCGGTCACGGTCACGGTCGCGCCGAGCCGCGGATCGCGCAGCCGCCGCTCGAGAATGTCCGCGACCTCGCGCCGCATCAGGTGCGCGACCCTTTCGGGACGGATCCTCATTCGAAGCTCTCCTGCCAGTCGGTGATCTGCGCCTCGAACGCCTGCTCGACCAGCCCGCGCACGACCTGCAGTCGTTCGCGGGCCTGGCCGCCGTCGGTCGCCACCACGGCCACACCGAGCGCGGCCCGCTGCCAGAGGTCCTGGTGCTCCACCTCGGCCACGGACGCCTGCGCGCGTTCGCGAATGCGGTCCTTGAGGCTTCGCAGCACCTGCCGCTTGTCCTTGAGCGATCGCGACGCGGGCAGGTGCAGCTCGATTCGAACGATTCCGACGACCATGGCGAAGGTCCCGGCCACGGGTGCCGCGGGCGGGAGGCGGGCCGCACGCGGCCCGCCTCCCGTCACGAAAGTGTGCGCGCCAGCTCCTCGATCTTGAACGATTCGAGCCGGTCGCCCTCCTGGATGTCGTTCCAGCCGTTGAGCGTGACGCCGCATTCGAAGCCCTGCAGCACCTCGCGGACGTCGTCCTTGAAGCGCTTGAGCATGTCCACGCGCCCGGTCCACAGCGTCTCGCCGGCCCTCACCAGCCGGATCTGCTCGTTCCTCGAGACCTTCCCCGAGGCGACCATGCAGCCGGCGACGACGGCGCCCTTCGAGAGCTTGAACACCTGCCGCACCTCGGCGCTGCCGAGCACGACTTCCTTGAGTTCGGGCTTGAGCATGCCCTCGAGCGCCAGCTTCACGTCCTCGACGGCCTTGTAGATGATGTCGTAGAAGCGGATCTCGACCTTCTCGCGCTCCGCCAGCTCGCGGGCCTTCGCGTCCGGTCGGACGTGGAAGCCGACGATGATGGCGCCGGAGGCGGCGGCCAGCAGCACGTCGGACTCGGTGATCTGGCCGACGGCCTGGCGAATGACCCGCACCGCCACCTCGCTGGTGCCGAGCTTCTGCAGCGACTCGCTGAGCGCCTCGACAGAACCGTCCACGTCGCCCTTGATGAGCACCTTGAGTTCGTTCGGGCCGCCCTGGGTGAGCTGCTTGTGGAACTCGGAGAGCACGACCCGGTTCGCCGCCCGGTGTTCCTGCTCGCGGTGCAGCGCCGAGCGCTTGCCGGCGATCTCGCGCGCCTCGCGCTCGTCCTCGAGCGACACGAACATGTCGCCGGCGCCCGGGGTCGAATCCCAGCCGAGGACCTCGACCGGGGTCGAGGGTCCGGCCGACTTCACCGTGCGCTTTCGCTCGTCGAACATCGCCCGCACGCGCCCGAAGTTCTGGCCGGCCACGAACGCGTCGCCGACGCGCAGCGTTCCCGACTGCACGAGGACGCTGGCGACGACGCCTCGTCCCTGCTCGACGCGGGCCTCGATGACCACGCCCCGCGCGCGGCGCGACGGGTCCGCCTTCAGCTCGAGCAGCTCGGCCGACAGCAGCAGCAGTTCGAGCAGCTTGTCGACGTTCGTGCCCTTCTTCGCCGAGATCTCGACGCACACGTACTTGCCGCCGAACTCCTCGACCACGACGCCGTGGCCGGCCAGTTCGGTCTTGATGCGCTGCGGATCGGCGGCCGGCAGGTCGATCTTGTTGATCGCGACCACGATCGGCACGTTCGCCGCCTTGGCGTGATCGATCGCCTCGATGGTCTGCGGCATCACCCGGTCGTCGGCGGCGACCACGAGCACAACGATGTCCGTCACCTGCGCGCCACGGGCGCGCATGGCGGTGAACGCCTCGTGGCCGGGCGTGTCGAGGAACGTCACGCGGCGGCCGTCGGGCAGCTGCACCTCGTAGGCGCCGATGTGCTGCGTGATGCCGCCGGACTCGCCGGCGATCACGTTCGCCTTGCGGATGTAGTCGAGCAGCGACGTCTTGCCGTGGTCCACGTGCCCCATGACGGTCACGATCGGGGCGCGCGGGACGAGCTTCTCCGGTGCGGCCTCCTCGGCCTGCCCGGCGACGTCCTCCTCCGCGAACTCGGAGACGAACTCGATCTCGTAGCCGAACTCGTCGGCCACGGCCATCATCGAGTCCTTGTCGAGCCGCTTGTTGATGGTGGCCATCAGCCCCATGCGCATGCAGGCGGTGATGACCTCCTGGGGCCGCACCTCCATCGCGTTCGCCAGCTCGGCGACGGTGATGAACTCGGCGGCCTTCAGGATCTTGGCCGCTTCCGCGGTGGCGTCGCCGCCCTCCTCGTCACGCCGCCGGTGCTTGCGCTTCGTGAGTCCCGTGTCGAGGCTCGCGAGGGTCTTGCGAACGCTCTCGGCCGCGAGCTTCTCGTCCACGTTCTTCTTGCGTTTGCGATCGCGCCGGCCGGTTCCGCGCGGACCGCCGCCGGGAGGTCCGCCGCCGGGCGCGCCGCCACCCGGTCGCCCGCCATAGCCACCGCCGCCGTATCCGGGTCCGCCGCCAAAACCGCCGCGCGGCGCTCCGCCCGGAGCGCCACCGCCGAATCCGCTGCGGGGGGCGCCGCCAGGCGCACCGCCGAAACCGGGGCGCGGGCCGCCGGGGCCGCCGGGCCTGCCGCCGTATCCGCCCGTGCGCGGTGCGCCCGGGCCGTGGCCACCGGGGCGCGCGGGCGCTCCCTGCGGTCGCGGTCCAGGGCCCGTCGGCGCGGGCCGCGCACCGGGCACCGTGGGCGTCGGCGGACGATAGACGACGGCCGAGCCCGCGCCGGGAGGGCGGTTGTATGGCAGGTTCGGATTCAGCCGCTCGGCCGCGGGAGCCGCCTGCGCGCGCGCGCGCTCGTCGCGGGCGCGCTGCGCCTCGGCCTCCTGGTGACGCACGACCTCCTCGCGGGCCGCGGCCTTGCCCTGCGCGAGTTCGGATCGGACCTTGTCCACCACGTCGCCGCCGAGCGTGCTCATGTGGTTCTTGACCTCGACGCCGAGCTTCTTCGCGATCTGGATGATCACGTCGCTCGACATGCCGAGTTCCTTGGCGACTTCGTAGATTCGCTGCTTCCGCGTTGCGGGACTATTCGCCACGGCTCGCTCCTTCCGCGGCTTCAGGCGACGCGGACGCCCCGGAGTTCTCCCCGGCGGGCAGGGCCTCCGCGGCCGGTTCCATTTCCGGCGAGAACTCGTGCTCGACCGCCGCCGCGGCGAGCGCCGCGGCCTGCGCGGCCATGAACTCCTGCGCGGTCGCGAGCACCTTCTCGGCCGTCTTCTCGCCGACGCCGGGGATCTCGATGAGTTTCTCGAGCGGCGTCGCGACCAGCTCCTGCACCGTCTCGATTCCCGCGCTGATGAGCTTCTCGGTCGTCGCCTCGCCCAGTTCGAGGCGTTCGACCTCGAGCCGGCTCGCGCGTTCGAGCTCGTGGCGCTTCTTCTCCTCGCTCTTCGACACGAGGTCGATCTTCCAGCCCGTGAGCCGCGCCGCGAGACGCGCGTTCTGGCCTCCCTTGCCGATCGCCAGCGACAGCTGGTCGTCGGCGACCACCACGATCATGCGCTGGTCGGCCTCGGCAACCTTCACGTCCATGACCCGTGCCGGCGCGAGCGCGCGCGACACGAACACGGCCGGATCGCTGGACCACGGCACGATGTCAATGCGCTCGCCGCCGAGCTCACGCACGATGCTCTGCACGCGCGAGCCCTTCAGGCCGACGCACGAGCCGACCGCGTCCACGCGCGGGTCGGTCGAGAGCACCGAAATCTTCGAGCGCGCGCCGGCTTCGCGCGAGACCGCCTTGACCTCGACGATCTTGTCCGCGATCTCGGGCACCTCGGACTCGAACAGCCGGCGCAGGAAATCCGGGTGGGTGCGCGACAGGATGACCTGGGGACCCTTCGCGGCCTTGTCCACGTTGATCACCACCGCGCGCACGTAGTCGCCCTGCCGGTGGTACGAGCGCGGGATCTGCTCGCGCGCGGGCAGCAGCCCCTCGGAGAAGTCGAGCTTCACGATGACGTTGCCGCGGTCCACCTGCTGCACCACGCCGCGCACGAGCTGGCCGGTCTTGTCGGCGTACTCCTTGAACACGCGATCGCGCTCGGCCTCGCGCACGCGCTGGATCAGCACCTGCTTGGCCGTCTGGATCGCGTTGCGGCCGAACTCGGAGATCGGCAGCGGCAGGACGATGACGTCGCCGACGCTCGCGTCGGGGCGGTGCGTGCGGGCCTTCTCGACCGTCCACTGGAACGCGGGATCCTCGACGTTCTCGACGACGGTCATGCGGAGCGCGCACTCGAGCGTGCCGGACTTGTCGTTGAAGCGGACCTGAACGTCGGCGGTGGCGCCGTGCTTCTTGCGGACGGCGCTCGCGAGGCCCATTTCCAGCGTTTCGATGAGCATGGCGCGGTCCACGCTCTTTTCGCGCGTGATCTGGCTCAGCGCATCCAGGATTTCGTTGTTCATCGCGCCCCTCCCCGACGGCGTTCCGCCGCGCCGCGGCCGCTGGAGTTCCGCAGTCCCGCCCACGGATCCACCACCAAACGGACCGACTTCACTTCCGACCACTCGAACCAGTGTTCCTCGCCCTCGTCCAACCGCAGCCCCGCGCGCTCCCCGTCCGGACCGAGCAGGATACCCTCGAAGTTCCTGCGGCCGTCGTGCGGGTCGTGCGCCGTCAGGGAAACCCGCTGCCCGGAGAAGCGCCGCACGTGCTCGAGCGTCCGGACCGGCCGCTCCAGCCCGGGCGAGCTCACCTCGAGGTGGTAGCTCCCGGCGACCGTCTGGTTCATGTCCAGGCAGTCCGAAAGCCGCCGGCTGAAACGCGCGCAGTCCCCGACACTCACACCGCCGGGCTTGTCCAGGTAGACCCGGATCACCCGATGCCGTCCGGAGGCCGCCTGTTCCACGTCCACCAGCTCGTAGCCCTCCTCCTCCGCGAGGGGGGTCGCGATCTGGCGAACCTCTTCTCTCACATCCACTTTGGCTCCCTACAGACAAAGAAAGGAGTGGTCGCACCTGCCCCACTCCTGCCGGCAACCTAACCGATTGCCCCCGCTCGCGGCAAGCCGGAAGTCGGTCGGCGGCGCGGGGAGCCCGCGGCGCCGCGTCAGGGCTTCGCGAGGGGGCTGCGGTAGATCAGCCAGGCGGCGACGCGCGCGACCTCGGCGAGGCTCGCGGCCGAGACCTGGTCGGTGGAGTCCCGGTGCGTGTGCCAGGCGGGATAGTCGAAGTCCACGATGTCCACCGCCGGGAGTCCCGCGTCGAGCAGGCGGATGTGGTCGTCCACGAGGCTGTAACGGACTTCGTCGTGAAACGACTTCGCCCCCGTCGCCCTGGCGCCCTCGACGACGAGCGCGGCGAGATTGGAGGCCCGATCGCTCGAGTTCTTCTCCCTCCAGATCTGCAGATCGCGATCGCCGACCATGTCGAACAGGAACGCCGCCACCGGACGCGCCGGGTCACCCGCCGCGGGAAGGCGCGCCGCGTATCCCTTCGAGCCGAGGCAGAACTCGTCGGGGGCGTCGCTGCGGCCGAGGTCCTCGGCGTCGAAGAACACCAGGTCCACTCCCACCGGCGGAGCGCGGTGCGCCATGAGCTCCGCGACCTCGAGCAGCACGGCCACGCCCGAACCGCCGTCGTTCGCTCCGGGCACGGGCCGCGAACGCATCGCCGAGTCGGGGTCCTGGTCCGACCACGGGCGCGTGTCGAAGTGCGCGCACAGCACGATGCGCCGCCCGCCATTCGGACCGAAGCGTGCGATCACGTTGGTCACCTCGAGCGGATGGCCCAGCGTCGTGTCGGTGAAGGCCTGTCGTTCGACCGTGCCGCCGAGCCGCTCGCACTCCGCGGCGATCCACTCCCGGATCACGGCGTTGCCGGGCGTGCCGGCGATGCGCGGGCCCGCCTCGACCTGCCGGCTGACGCGAGCGAGAGCCCGGGCGCCGTCCACCCGGAAGCGTCCGGCGCATGCGGGCATCGCGCCCACCGCCAGAGCGAGCAGCGCGGACCACAGCAGCCGATTCCGGGAACGGGTCGCCATCAGAAGGTGAACTGCGCGCTGAGCTCGACGCGGATGCTGCGGCGGACGATGTTCTGCACGTGGTTCGTGCGGCCACTATAGCCGAGCACCGCGCTGCCGGTGACGTTCGAGCTGAAACCGTAGGTGCCCTTGCCGGTCACCGAAAGCTGGGTCTCGTCCACCTGGTTCTGGACGCCGACGCCGGCGATACGAGTCTCGCCCTGGCGGTGCGAATAGACGGTGGCCAGACTCATGCTGACCGAACTGCGGACCGTGCTCGTGCGGCCGAAGACGTTCACCTTCTGACCCTGCGAGTACGAGCGCGTGAGCGTGAGGTTCAGATCGGTGTTCTTGTCCGTCTGAGTGGAAAGGCCGAGCTGCGTCACCTCGCGGTAGGTGTTGCGCATGTTGATGCCCAGGTCCGCCGTCGTGCCGTTCTTGAGATTGCCTCGAACCGAAATCAGCGGGCGCAGGTCGTGCGTGGACGACTGCGAGATCTGGCGCGAGCGGTCGCCCTGGTATTCCCACGATCGCGACCAGCCCCAGCCGGTGCGCAGCTGTGGCGTGCGCAGGAACTTCGACAGCCGCAGCGCGTCGGCGAGCCGGCCGTAGTCCACCTCGAGGTCCGGGAAGCGGCGCTCGCGGGTGCGGGCCACGACCCCGTTCGCGACCGTCGTGCGGTCGCCGTAGCTGCCGCGCACGGACAGCGCGCTGTTGAACACGAGCGGCACCTGGGTGCGCGCGTTCAGCCGCCAGTCGAGGCCGGTCGAGATCGCGTTGCCGTTGACCTCACGGACGCGCCCGGTGCTGTCCTCGAGCCCCGGGTTCTCGGACAGTCCGAACAGGTAGAGCGGACCGGGCATGCCGAGCATGCGCGAGTAACTGCTCGAGCGGTTGAGGGACAGATCGGTCTGCACCTGCCCGACGCGCGCGAGCAGATCGCGCAAGCCCGGCAGCCGGAAGCTCGGCCTCGGCGGCTTCGCCGGCGACGCGTGCGCGCTGTCCGCGGCCGCCGGAGCGCCCGTGCCGATCGCGGATCCGCCCGGGGCTCCCGCGCCCGTCGAATCGGCGGGGCCCGGCTGTCCGGGCGCCGCGGGCGCTCCGAGCGAGTCGGGGCCGGCGGCGCCCGAGGGCGAGGTGCCGGAGCTGTCCGCCGGAGTCGAGCCGATGGGACCCTGCTCGGCGCCGGCCGGCGGGCGTTGCACCGGCGGGCGGGCGCTGGCGGCGGGCGGCACGTACTGCCTTCCGGCCGGATTCGCGGACGCGCCGCGCAGCTGGTCGAAGGGCAGCGTCCAGTTCACCTGGATGTTCTGGCCGTTCTGGATGGCGTGCACCGACAGGTTTTCGGAAAGCAGATCGTTGTTCTGGCTGTAGTTCGAACTCCAGCGCAGCGACGGCCGCAGCCAGGCGCTTCCCCGCTGCGCGGCCCAGCTCGCATCGAGGCTCTGGCGCCACTGCGTCAGCCGGCCGAAGTTGATGAAGCCGAGGTGATCCAGCGGTACGCCGACCAGACTCAGGGCGCGCTGCCCTTCGATGTGGTGGCGCAGCAGTTCGATGGGCCGCGTATCGGCGCCGAAGGTCAGACCCGCGATGCGGCCGCTGGTGTTCGCGCTCGGAATGCGCCGCCCCGAGCCGTCGGGCGCGAGCGTGTAGGACTCGCTGTTCGTCTGCGAAACGGTGTAGGTCCAGAACACGCGCTCGGGCAGCGGGTAGAGCTTGAACGGCAGGCCCTTGTGGCCGAGCGCCAGCAGCGACCTCGGCGCGATGTTCCAGCTGACGCCCGCGTTGGTGCTCGCCGAGTTCCCACCGCCGGTCGGGTTGTGGCTGTCGGTCTCGGTGCGGGCGATGTTCGCGGTCAGGCCGGCGAGCGTGTAGCGGAGAATGGGATTCGCGCGCTGGCTCCAGTTGCGCGTGTAGGAGGTCGAGATCGTGCGCGACTGCGAGCCGGTCTCGCTCAACTCCTGCTGACGGCCGGTGCGCACGACGTCGTCTCCGGCGCTGAAACGAGGCCGCGAGACGTTCCGTGTCCAGCTCGCCGTCACCGGCAGCACGATGCCCGTGCCCTCGAAGAAGCGGTGCAGGTCCATGGACGAGGTGATCGCCAGGCTCGAGGTGCGGCTGCCGCTGCCGCGCGTCTGGCCGACGCTCAGGAAGTTCGCGTCGAGCGTGTTCCACGAGACGTTGTAGGTCATCAGGTTCGCGAGCCGGCCGTTGACGAGCAGGCGATTCGCGTAGCCGACGTCCTTGGCGACGTCCACGGCGCGCAGCTCGTCGAACCACAGTTCGCCGGCGGGGTACGTGACCGGGCCGGAGGGCGAAGCGTCCGAGCCGTTGATGAGTCCGAACGAGATGCGTCGCAATCGGGTGAACGACGGGCGGCCCTTGATGATGATCGAGTCGCCGTCCGCGCCGTAGGGCACGCGGTACAGGAACGGCGCGATCGTCGGGTAGTCGCCGTTCAGCTTGAGGTTGGCGATGGCCGCGAGGTCGGCGCGCACCGGCGAACCCACCCACTGCCGCAGCGTGTCCCGCACCGAGGCGGGCACGCGACGCTTGACCTCGTAGTAGTTGTCACCCTTCTCGTCGGTCCCGAACCGCACGAAGTAGAAGAGCCGGTCGTTCGGCTGGTCGCGGTAGTTCTCGATCCCGAAGCCGGTCGCGTACCAGCTCAGCGCGCCGTAGCGGCTGTAGTTCTCGTCCAGCGAAAACGTGCGGTAGGCCTCGAGCGTGTCGTCCGGCGCCAGCTCGGTGAATTCGAGCCGCATGGACTGCTCGCGGCGCGTCAGCGCCTGGTTGCCGTTGCGCGTCTCGCCCGGGTCGAACGGATAGACGTACACGTCCGCGTCGTCGAGCGAGTTCACCGAGTTCAGCGTCACCGTGGTGTTGGTCGTGTCCCGCTGCCGCGGCGTCAGGTCGCTCGCGAGCCAGCGGCTGCCGACGATGTCGATGCCGCCGATCAGCAGCAGCGGACGCACCTCGTTCTCGCCGGCCACCTGCGACTCGTCGGGCTTCTGCAGGTCCTCGATCCAGACGCGCACGTTCCGGGCGATCGACAGGTCGGGCACCCCGAACTGCACGCGCTGCTCGTCGTGGATGGGGATGCGGAAGCGCCGCCAGCCGTTGTCGGGATAGACCGGGGTCACCACCTTCGGGTCGTTCGCGAAGTCGCGATAGACGTCGGTGGCGAGGTAGCGGCTCGTGTCGTCGAGGGCGATCGTGTACTCGTAGTAGGCCTCGTCCTGGTCCACGAGCTCGTTGAGGTTCAGGTCCTCCGTCTCGGGGTAGGGAAGCAGCCGCTTGTTGCCTTCACTGCCGTTGGTGAAGGTGAACTTGCGCGGGTCGATGTCGTGGAAGCGGTCGTCCGGGTCCTTGTAGTCGTCACCCTCGGGATCCGTGTCGCTCGCCGTCGTCAGGTCCGCCCTTACGGCGGCGCCGCTCTGGACGCGCGCGCGCTCGTCCTCGTCCTTGATGCCGTCGTAGCCCGTGTCCTCGTCGGTGCCGCCGGCCACGACCAGCTGCCGGTCGCGCGGAACCTGGTCCTCGCTCTGCAGCCGGCCGTCGGGGAGCCGATTGGGGGCGCGCATCTGGTCCTCGCTCACGACGCCGAGGTCGATGTGCAGCTTGACGTGATCGCCCCGGATGCGCGGCACGGTCGTGCCGGGCACGTGCTGGTCGCGAAAGTCGTTCACCCAGACCTCGATGAACTGCGCGCGTGACAGGTCGATGCCGACCTGATCGAGCGGGTAGGTCAGCCCCGCCCACAGCTTGTCGCTCGGCAGCGCATTCGCCGGCCGCTTCGGCACGGTCAACGCGAGGACCTGGCGCGGATTCTTCGAGCCCTGCGCCTCCTCGAGCGTCGGCTTGAGGTTGCCTTCCTTCACGTAGTTGGGCGGCTGATACCAGCGGAGCTCGGCATTGCGCAGGTGCCGGCCCTGCGTGGTGTCGGCGAGGATCGAGCGCGAGATGGTGGCGACGCCCGAGACGATGTCGCCGGCGTCGGCGATGAGCGGCGGGCTCGCGTACTTCCAGCTGAGCGGCGAGAGCGACAGCGAGACGGCGTCGCGGACGCCCTCCATGTCGTCGAGGAAAACCTCGTTGCGCGTGTTCGGGTTGGGGAACGAGGCGCCGACTTCGGCCTGGACGTTGAACTCCGAGGGCGTGGTCGTGCGAACACCCGGCAGCCGGTCCACCAGCCGGGTGAGGAACTCGGGCTTGAAGCGCCACTCGGTGTTGAGGTCGGTGATCAGCGTGCGCGAAGGCTCTTCTCCGAGTCGCGGCCGCAGGTCCTGGGCCCCCTTGCTCTCGTAGAGCAGCGCGCCGCCGAGGCTGCGGTTGCGGCCCTCGAGCCGGAACGCGCTGCCGAGGAGCGTCTTCGACGCCTGCTGGAAGAGCGGCGCGTAGGAGTAATCCACGCTCAGCTGGTCGGTGGGGCCGAGCTGGCGCTTGAGCGACAACCGGCCGAGGTCGTAGTCAATGGTGTAGTCGCGGTCGCGCGTCCAGCGCTCGCCGTTCACCGTCACGACCTCGGTGCCTTCGAGGATCGAACCCTTGCCCAGCGAGATCTCGCCGCCACCCCGCTGCGCCGCGTAGTCGAGGGCCAGGTAGTACGCCGCGTCGGTCGACTGCAGGCTGTACTTGTCGTAGATGTCGCGGTTCGCCGCGTTCGTGCTGTCGGACGGGCCGTCGAATCGCATCCGCCGGTTCGCGTTGAAGTCCATCACCTGATCGAAGTAGTGCGAGTCCGCCGGCGCGACGCGCGGCGCGAACGGTCGCGGGTCCGGGAAGAACAGGATGCCGTTCTTGTAGTCCACGAAGTAACGCGTCGAGGACTTGAGCGAACCGCCGGTGTTGAGCGTGCCGTCCACCTTGAGATCGTGCCCCTTCACGGGCGGCGAGACGCTCTCATTGACGTTGTCGAGGCCGGCGAGCTCGATGTAGCTCACCAGCGAGTCCCCGAGCGACGCGAAGTTGTCGGGCGGATCGTTCCGTCCCTGCTGGATCTGCATCGAGAACGTCGTCGGATCGATGCCGAAGCCGTTCAGCTGGTAGAAGTTCTTCATCTCCAGCTCGCGCACCGGCTCGAACATGCCGTCGGGTGCGTACAGGGAAACGCTCGGATTGGCCGGGTCCTGCGGTGTTTGCTTGTTGCGGGGCACCCTCAGCATCTTGAGCAGGACGAAACCCTGGTCGGGGCCGGCCGTCGAGACCGTGTCCCCGCCCACCCGGATCGGCGCGCCGATCACGTTGCCCGAAAGGTCGAGCGGGGTCGCCGTGTAGGTGACGGCGAGGCAGGCGTTGCTGTTGGTCACGATCGGCTGGCGCAGGCGGATGATCTTGTAGGCGAATCCGTTGAACAGGTAATAGTCGGACAGGATTTCGTAGTCGGCGGTCGGGCCGGGTTTGAGCAGGTCGAATCGTCCGCGGAAACCGGCGGTGTCGGTCGGCGTGCCTGCATAGCGGCCGCCGAGCAGCGCCCGCAGCGGGTCCACGACCGCCCGACCGGGAAGCGTGTTCGTGTCGTTGCCGTAGTTGCCGTCGTCCAGGTAGAGCTGGATGGACGTGTCGTCCACCCGGTAGACGGACGGCAGGCCCGGCGCGTTGGGATTCGGCAGGTTGGGGTCGTAGAGCAGGAAGTACTGACCCTTGACGTAGTCGTAGTCGGCCAGCATCTGCGGGGTGCGCGAGGCGCCGCCGCCCGAATAGCTCGCGCGTTCGCTGCGTCCTTCCTGCTTGCTCGCCAGCGCCGTGAAGTCGAGCGGTCCGTAGCGGGTCGCGAGCTTGACGCCGAACAATCCCTCGTTCCGGCCGCTGTACGAGACGTACTGCGTGCCCGGCAGCGACAGGCTCGTGTTGCCCAGGTCGAGGGCCTGCACGAGATCGTCCTCGTCGCCGCGGTAGTTGATCGCGATGCGGTTCGCGAGCGGCACCTGGTTCGCCGAGTTCTGCAGCAGGTTCACCTTCACGCGGTCCGAAAGCTGACCCTCGAGGCGGATGTCGAGGTCCTGCTGCATGTCGAGCGAAGGGAACAGCGAGCGGCGCTGGCCGAGCAGGCCCGTCTGCTGGTTCGTCCAGTTGCTCGTCCCCGAGATGCGGATGTTCTCGGCTCCCGAGACATTGAGCGCCGGGCCGCCCGGGCCGAGCAGGCTCTGGATCGGCGTCGGAAGCGCGACCGGCAGGCGGAGCTGCACGCCAGTGTGCGTGGCCGGCGTGGAAGCGCCGAGCGAGTTGACGTCCTTGCGCGAGCGCTCCATCCAGCGCTGGCTGAACTTCCGCTGCATGGCCGACGCCGCGAAGCCCGACAGCGGCGCGCGGTAGCCGATCCCCAGCCGCAGGTCGCCCACCTCGACGTCGCTCTTGTAGACGCCCGAGTCGGGGTCCACGCGGACGATCAGGCGGCGTGGATCGAGGGTCGGGACGATCGTCAGGGAAGCGCCCGGAGCCCCGAACGCCGGAATCCCCGGCTTGAGGAAGTCGTGCTCCACCGCCAGGCGCGAGGCGGACTTCCAGGGCGGCGGCAGCGAGTCGGCGGCGGCCGGCGGCGGCTTGTGCCGGAGAGCCTTTCGCAACCCGGGCAGCGCGTTCAGCCCCGGAATGCCGGAAATGCCCATCAGGAACGCCAGCGCGGGCAGCGTCAGCGAAGCGAGCATGCGTCAGGCGTGACGCGGGCCAGCGGGAAGCACGCGCATCGGGCGACCGTAGCAGCGCCGTGAAGCCGGGGTCAAAGCATTTGCCTCGTCTCGCAGCTCCTGGCCGGACATGGTGAAACCGCCCATTCGAGTGGCGGCTTCCGAACGGGGCGGGTTAGATTGCTCGGCCGTGAGGATCCTCTCGTGGTACATCCTGAGGCAGCACCTGGTTCCCTTTCTCCTCGGGTTCGGGGTGATCACGTTCATCCTCGAGATGGACGTGCTCTTCGACTACCTGGACCTGGTCATCAACCGGGGGGTCCCGGTCGCGGCGGTGCTGCAGCTGTTTGCGCTCTCGCTGGGGTTCGTGATCGTCCTGTCGGTGCCCTGCGCGGTGCTGGTGGCCGAGCTGATGGCGTTCGGGCGGCTGTCCCAGGACAACGAGGTCACGGCCCTGAGGGCGAGCGGGGTCCACCTCTTCCGGGTGATCGTGCCGTCCCTGGTCGCGGCCGGGGTGCTCGCGGTCGGCCTGACGCTGTTCAACAACTACGTCTACCCGGACGCGAACCACGCGTTCGCCAACCTGCTGGTGGACATCCAGCGGATGCGCCCGACCGTCAAGCTGCAGGAAGGCGTGTTCATCACCGACCTGCCCGGCTACAACCTGATCGTGAAGTCGGTGAACGGCCGCACCAACGAGATGCGCGGCGTGACCATCTACCAGATGAACCCCGGCGGGCCGCCCACCACGATCCTCGCCCGCAGCGGCTACCTGCGCTACACGCCCGACGGGCACACCGCGGTGATCGAGCTTTCCAACGGCGAGATCCACGAGATCCCGCCCGAGGCCGACGGCCCGCGCCGCTACCATCGCCTCGTCTTCAAGCGTCACGTCATCTATGTCCAGGGAGCCGGCGGCATGCTCGAGCGGACGATGCGGAACTCGCGCGGCGATCGCGAGAAGAGCGCGCGCGCCCTGCTGGACGAGCGCGGCGAGGTCGAAGCGCAGTACCTGCGCTCGCTCGAGCAGCGCCGCCTGCGCTTCCGGGCGGCCGGCGTTCCGGGCGCGGACCTCGAGCGCCTCGCGCCGGAACGGGCGCCGCTCGCGGCCCGGCCCGGGCTGGCGATTTCGGCGCTGTTCCACCACGGCGATCCGCTGGAGCCGGTGCTCGAGCGCCACCCCGACCTGCGCATGGACGCGGACCTCTGGCGCATGGAACGCGAGGGGCTGCGGCGGCGCATGGCGAGCCTGTCCGTCGAGGTGCACAAGAAGTTCGCGCTGCCGGCGGCGTGCGTGGTGTTCGTGCTGATCGGCGCGCCCATCGGCATGCGCGTGCGGCGCGGCGGGCCGGCGATCGCGTTCGTCTCGATCGGCTTCTTCCTCTTCTACTACGTCTGCCTGATCGGCGGCGAGGATCTCGCCAACCGCCTGTGGCTGCCGCCGTGGCTGGCCATCTGGCTGGCGAACATCCTGCTCGGGCTGCTCGGTCTGGACCTGACCGCCCGCGCGTGCGACATCCGCCTGCCCTGGCACCGGCGGGAACGGCACCGCCGGCGGCCGCCCGGCGCACCTCCCGTCGCCCCCGGGGCCGCGGCGTGAGGATTCTCGACCGCTACGTGCTGCGCGAGTTCGCCGGGTACCTGGCGCTCGGCCTGCTCGGGTTCATCGTCATCTTCGTGGTCGTGGACGTCATCGAGAAGATCGACGTGTTCCTCGATCACCGCGCGGCGTTCCACCTCGTGCTCGCCTACTACCTGAACCTCGCCCCCGACATCGTCGTCAAGATGCTGCCGGTGGCGCTGCTGCTGGCGACGTTCCTCGCCCTCGGCCAGCTCAACAAGTTCGGCGAGCTGACCGCGATGCGCGCCTCGGGACTGTCGCTCGTGCGCATCATGCGCCCGGTGTTCGGTGTCGCGATCGGCTGCGTGGTGCTTTCGCTGCTGCTCGGCGAGTGGGTCGTTCCGCCCGCGACGCGGGCCCGTGACGAGATCTACAACCGCGGCATCCAGCAGATCACGAACACCCGCGGCGTCGAGCGCCCGAATCTCACGTATCTCGGCGAGGGTGGCCGGATCTGGTACGCGCGGCTGTACGTCGTGCCCGAGCAGCGCATGCACGAGGTCTCGCTCCAGGAGTTCCGTTCCGGTCAGCTCGTGCGCCGCATCGACGCCGCCGAGGCGAGCTGGGACGGCTCCCGCTGGGTGTTCGTCTCGGGCTTCGTGCGCACGTTCGTGGGCGGACGCGAGCAGGCGGAACCCTTCCAGCGCATGGCCGTGAACGGGCTCGCCGAACGTCCGGAGGACTTCGCCAAGGAGGCGGCGCGGCCCGACCAGATGAACTTCTTCGAGCTGCGCGAGTACGTCGAGCGGCTGCGCGCGAGCGGCGCGCGCGTCTCGAACTATCTCGTGGACCTGCACCTCAAGCTCGCGTTTCCGCTCATCTGCCTGGTCGTCGTGCTGATCGGCGGCGCGCTGGCGACGCGGCTGCGCACGCAGAGCGCGGCGCTCGGCTTCGGGCTCTCGATCGCCATCTCGTTCCTTTACTACGGCGTCATGCGCGCCGGCCAGGCGCTCGGGCACTACGGCTCCCTGCCGCCGTACGTGGCCGCCTGGATGGGCGACATCCTGTTCGGCGGCATCGGCCTGTACATGATGGTGCAGGCCCAGCGGCGCTGAGCACCGCTCAAGTCTGGGCCGCGGACTCCGGCGTGCGGGCCCCGCCGACGACGTCGAGACGCGAGCAGAACTCGACGTCGCGCGCGAACTCGGAACCCAGCGAGCGCAGGTAGCGGCCGTGCGAGCAGCCCTCGACGAGGGCGCGGATCTCGGTCTCGTCGCGGGGCGCGAGCGTGAGCGCGAAGCGCGCGGCGTCGTTGGCGGGCCTCGCTCCCCGTTCGGCCAGCCGCGCGCACAGCCAGCCGGCGAAGGCCGCGTCCTCGAGCGCGAAGCGCCCATCCTTGCCCGCGCACGCGACGAACACCTCCGCGTCGTTCGCGACGCCCTCGAGCGTGGCGTTCGCGCTCACGAACGACCCGAGCGTCCAGCCGTCCCCACGTGAATCCCGGGAGGCCGCGTGGCGCATCGCCCACGAGCCGTTCGTGGACGCGAAGTAGAGCGTGCGCCCGCGGACCCGCCCGGGCGCGTACTCGAACGGCGAGTTGCCGAGGTCGAACCCGGGCACGATGCGCCCGTCGCGCTCGCCGCACGCCAGCGATCCGGGATCGGCGTCGCGGCGCGCCAGCGCCTCGGCCGTGTCGGTCAGCGGCACGATCCGCGAGGCCCCGTTCGCGAGCGCGACGCTCAGCGTGGAGGTCGCGCGCAGGACGTCCACCACGACGACGCGGCTTTCCGCCGGGACGCGGTCCGGCCACGGACGCGATGTCGTCCACAGGGCGACGCGGACCTCGCGCGCCCGTCCCACCGCGGCTCAGTGCGCCGCGGCGGCGGCCTCGCGCTCCTTGAGCAATTGCTCGACGAAGCGCGTGTCGAGGTCGCCGGCGCGGAAGCGGGGGTGGCGGAGGGCCAGCTGGTGGAAGGGAATCGTGGTCTTGATGCCTTCCACGAGCATCTCCTCGAGCGCGATCTCCATGCGGCGGAGCGCTTCGGCCCGGCTCTTCCCGTGCGCGATGAGCTTGCCGATCATCGAGTCGTAGTACGGGGGAATCGAGTAGCCGCTGTACACGTGGCTGTCCACGCGCAGGCCGGGCCCGCCCGGTTTGTACCAGTAGCTGACCTTGCCGGGACTCGGGCGGAATCCGTGCTCGAAGTCCTCGGCGTTGATGCGGCACTCGATCGCGTGCCCGCTCCATTCCAGGTCGTCCTGGCCGAACGACATCGGCTCGCCGGAGGCGACCCGCAGCTGCTCCTTGACCAGGTCCACCCCCGTCACCTCCTCGGTGACCGGGTGCTCGACCTGGATGCGGGTGTTCATCTCCATGAAGTAGAAGGAGCCGTCCTCGTCGAACAGGAACTCGATCGTGCCCGCGTTGCGGTAGCCGATGCTCGCCGCGCCCTTCGCCGCCAGCGCGCCGATGTCGCGGCGCTGCTCGGCGCTCAGGAAGGAGCTCGGCGCCTCCTCGATGAGCTTCTGGTGGTTGCGCTGCACCGAGCACTCACGCTCGCCCAGGTGCACGACGCCGCCCTGTCCGTCACCGAACAGCTGGAACTCGATGTGCCGGGGCTTGGTGATGTACTTCTCGAGGTACACGGCGTTGTTGTTGAAGGCCGCGCCCGCCTCGGCCTGCGCGATGCCGAAACCGGTCCGCAGCTGGCGATCGTCCCAGGCGATGCGCATGCCCCGCCCGCCGCCGCCCGCCGAGGCCTTGATGATGACCGGGTAGCCGATGTTCCGGGCGATGGACGCGGCTTCGTCCACGTCCGCGAGGATGCCGTCGCTGCCGGGCACGAGCGGCAGTCCGGCGGCGCGCATCGTGCGCTTGGCCTCGGCCTTATCCCCCATGCGCCGGATCATCTCGGGCGTCGGGCCGATGAACGTGAAGCCGCACTGGCCGCAGACGTCGGCGAAATGGGCGTTCTCGGACAGGAATCCGTAGCCCGGGTGAATGGCGTCGGCGCCGGTGACCTCGGCGGCCGAGATCACGCGCGCGATGTAGTTGTAGGAGTGCGCGGGCGCCGGGGGCCCGATGCAGACCGACTCGTCGGCGAGCCGCACGTGAAGGCTGTCACGGTCGGCTTCGCTGAAGACGGCCACGGTCGCGATGTCGAGTTCGCGGCAGGCTCGGATGACACGCAGCGCGATCTCGCCGCGGTTGGCGATCAGGACCTTCTTGAGCATGGGCGGCAGGGGGCTCGGGTGGGGCTACTCGCGGGACATCCACTCAGGTGAGGGGCTCTTGCCGCCGCCCGGACCACCGCCTCCGTGCGCGGTGCCTTCCGCACGTTCGCCGGACCCGGAAGCCACCGGCTGCCAGGTGCGGTCGCTCGCGGCCGAGATGCCCTTGAGCTTGAGGCTGAGCTCGTTCGGGTTGTTGCAGTTTCGCAGCGCTTCTTCCTCGGTGATGAGGCCCTCGCGCAGCAGCCCCAGCACGGACTGGTCGAAGGTCTGCATGCCGTACTGCGTCACGCCTTCGGCGACGATCGAGTGGATGAGCGGAATCTTCTCGGGATTGAGGATGTACTCCCGGATCGTCGGCGTGCTGACCATGACCTCGCACGACGGCACGCGGCCGGCGCCGTCGCGGCGCGGGATCAGGCGCTGCGAGATCACGGCACGCAGGTTCGCCGCGAGCGACATTCGAATCTCGTCGTGCTGGTGGGGCGGGTAGAACGAAATGATGCGCTGCAGGCTCTGCACGACGTCGGTCGTGTGCAGCGTGGACATGACGAGGTGGCCGGTGTCGGCGGCCATGAGCGCCGTGCTCATGGTCTCGAGACTGCGAATCTCGCCGACCAGGATGATGTCGGGATCCTGGCGCAGCACGTAGCGCAGGCCGTCGTGGAACGATTGCGTGTCGAGCCCGACCTCGCGCTGGTGGATGAACGACAACCGGTCGCGATGCAGGAACTCGATCGGGTCCTCGACCGTGATCACGTTGCGCGTGGTCGTGCGGTTGATCGTGTCGATCATGGCCGCCAGGGTCGTGGACTTGCCCGAGCCGGTGCGTCCGGTGACCAGGATGAGCCCGCGCGGGGAGAAGGCCAGCTCGCGGACCACCGCCGGCAGCCCGAGGTCGTCCAGGGTCGGCACTTCGACCGGGACGTGGCGCAGCGCGAGCGCGGCGGTGCCGCGCTGCATGAAGATGTTGGCGCGGAAGCGGGCCAGGCCCGAGACGCCGAACGCGAAGTCGATCTCGCTGTGCGAGGAGAAGTAGGTGCGCTGCTCCTCGTTGAGCAGTTGGTTCCCAACCTCGCGCAGGTCCTGCGCCGACGGCGGCGGCTCGTCGAGCGTGTAGAGCACGCCGTCCACGCGCACGACGGGGGGCGTGCCCGCCTTGAGGTGGAGGTCGCTGGCCCGCGCCGCGATCATCTTTTCGAGCACCGTGCGGATGTTCATGTCGCTCCCATCGTCGCCGGACCGGAGCCCGGCGCGTCCCGGCCTGCGCGTCAGGCCGGGTCGATCAGGAACAGCTTCTGCCCGAACTCGACCGGCTGCGCGTTTTCCACCAGCACCTGCACCACGCGGCCCTTGAACTCGGATTCGATCTCGTTCATGAGCTTCATGGCTTCGACGATGCACACCGTCTGTCCCGCCGCGATGACGTCGCCCGTTTCGACGAACGGGTCGGCATCCGGAGCCGGAGCGCGATAGAAGGTGCCCACCATCGGCGAGGTGATGGCCTTGAGGTTGCCGGCCGGCGCGGCCGCGGCGTCCGGCGCCGGCGCGGCGGCCGGGGGCGCCTCGGGCGCCGGGCCGGCCGTGCGAACGGCGGCGGGAACGGCGACCGACCCGGAAGCCGGCGCCGTCGAAACCGCGGAGATGCGCACCGAACGGCCGCCCGAAGCGACCTCGAGCTCGCCGATGCCGGTGCGCTGGACGAGCCGGATCAGCTGCCGAAGCTCCTGAAGCTCGAAGCCGGCCGCCGACGCACCGCCCGCGTTATCGGCCTTGCGAGCCGCCGGCTTCACGCCGCGCGCAGGCCGGCCGCCGGCCCGGCTACCCTTGCCGGGCATGGTTCAGGTGCGCGTGAAGGCCGCGCAGCGCGAGGGTGTAGCTGTCGGCCCCGAACCCCTGCACGACGGCCAGGGCGGCGCCGGAGACGAACGACTGGTGGCGAAACGGTTCCCGCGAGTGCGGATTGGACACGTGCACCTCGACCGTCGGGAGCGCGGCGCCCTTGACGGCGTCGCGGAGCGCGACGCTCGTGTGGGTCAGGCCGCCGGGGTTGAGCACGACTCCGTGGACGCGGCCGCGCGCCCGATAAAGCGCCTCGATCAGAACGCCCTCGTGATCGCTCTGCAGGCTCTCGACGTCGCAGCCGAGTTCCCCGCCCAGCGCCACGAGCCGCGCGTCGATGTCCGCCAGGGTGACGCGGCCGTAAATCTCCGGCTCGCGTGTGCCGAGCGCGTGCAGGTTGGGTCCGTGAAGGATCAGGATGCGCATCTGGGCTCACCGGACACGTGCGTCAACCGCGCGCTCCGGCGTGCAGCAGCGCGGCACGCACGAGCGGATACGGAACAGCGCGGGGCAACGTAACAGCGCCCATGTGGGGCGTCAACACCCAGCGCACCACCGCTCCGCGGCGCTTCTTGTCGCGCGCCATCGCGGCTCGCAGCGCCGGGATTCGCACCGCCGGCATGTGCACCGGCAGCCCGACGTGGTCGAGCATCGCCTCGAGCCTCACCCGCTCGCCCGCGGGCAGCCCGGCCACCGCCACGCTCAGCTCGGCCGCGACGCGCATGCCGATCGCGATCGCCTCGCCATGCAGCAGCCGCCGGTAGCCGAGCGCGGCCTCGAGGGCGTGCCCGAGCGTGTGCCCGAAGTTGAGCGCCGTGCGCCGTCCGCCCTCGCGCTCGCGTTCGTCGGCTCGCACGATTCGCGCCTTGACGCGGATCGCCCGCTTCACCGCCTCCGCGAGGGCCGCACTCTCGCCGGCCGCGAGCGGGTCGGCGTTGCGCTCGCACCACTCGAAGAGCCGCCGTTCCACCGCGAAGCCCTTCTTGAGGACCTCGGCGAGCCCCGCGCGCACCTGGCGCGCCGGCAGGGTGCCCAGCACCTCGGGGTCAGCGAGCACACCGGCCGGCTGGTGGAAAGCGCCCACGAGGTTCTTGCCGGCGTCGAGGTCCACGGCGGTCTTGCCGCCGACGCTGCTGTCCACCTGCGCGAGCAGCGTCGTCGGCACGCACACCCACGGCACGCCCCGCAGCCAGGTCGCGGCCGCCAGTCCGGCCAGGTCGCCCGTCGTCCCGCCGCCAAGCGCCACGACCGCGTCGGCGCGGGACAGACCCGCCGCCGCGAAGCCTTCCCAGAGCCGCGCCAGCTGGCCGGGAGACTTGGCCCGCTCGCCGGCGGGAACCGGGAACGGCAGCGCCGCCACACCCGCCCGGCGCAGCGAGCGGCGGGCGAGCCCGCCCCACAGGTGGTCCACGCGCCGGTCTGAGACCAGCGCGACCGTACGCGCACCCGTGGTCTCGCGCACGAACGCCCCGAGGCGCGCGAGCGCGCCCCGCGCCACGCGCACGCGCGAGCGACCGGCCGCCGGTGGATAGCCGAGCAGGAGGTCCGCCATCGCCGCGGAACCTACACGCGGGCGCTTCAGCGCGTCGAGTCCTGCGCCTGGCGCAGGCGGTCGAGCTCGGCGCTCAGCCGGCGGATCTCGCTCTGAAGTTCGTCCATGCGCCGCTCGCCGCCGGTGGCCGCGGGCCGGACGGCCTGCGGGGTCCCGACGTTCAGGCGCATCCAGCTCGGAATCGCCGTGGGTGATCCGGTCAGCGGGACCTGCCCGGTCCGCTGCATTTCGTCGCGCGCCCAGACCAGCTTCACGACCGTGCCCGGACGCGTCGCGGCCACCCAGCGCGCGAGCTGCTCGGGGTACTCCACGCGCTGGTCCTGGTAGGCGACGATCAGGTCGCCCTTGCGCAGGCCGACGCGGTCCGCCGGTCCGCCGGACTGCACCGCCTCGACGATCGCGCCGATGGGCACGCGCAGACCCGGCTCGGTGTCGCTGTCCACGAACGCGCCGCGCGTCGAGACGCCGAGGTAGCCGAGCTCGACATGCCCGTCGCGGCGCAGCGATTCGAGGGGCTCGCGGATGTCCTCGACCGGAATGACCAGACTGATGCCGCCCGGCCTGCGTTCGCCGCGCTCGCGGCGGCCCGGGGCCTCGGGCGAGCCGAGCTCGCCCTGCACCAGGCCGAGCAGTTCGCCCCGCGAGTTGACCGCGGCTCCCCCGCTGTTGCCCGGATACACCTCGTTGGTCAGCTGCAGCAGGCTCGAGCCGGGTTCGCGGAAGCGGAACGCGATGTTGCCGACGGACTGCGTGGGCGCTCCCCGGTACGAACTTCCCAGCACGATCACCCAGTCACCGAGGCTGGCCGGCTTGGGCGCCAGGCGCAGCGGCGGCAACGCGAGCCCGCTCACGCGCAGCAGCGCGATGTTGCGGATCGGGTCGATGCCGGCGATCACCGCTTCGGCCTGCAGGCCGTTCGCGGTGAGCACGAGCAAGTGCTCGGCGCCGATCACCACGCTGACCGTGGTGAGCACCTCGTCCACGCCGACCGCGACGCCCGACCCGACGCGGCTGTGCACGCGCCGCGCGCCGCCCGACGGAGAGGCCGTGCCCTCGGCCGAGATCGGGCTCTGCGCGACGATCGTGAGCAGCGAAGGCCGCGCTCGCCGTGTGAGCTGGTCGAGGTCCGACTCGACGGCCGAGAGCGCGCCCTGGGCGGCCGCGCGACCGGCCGCGAACGCGACCGCCAGCAGCACCGCCACGAGCGTCAGCAGCGCCCGCGGGCCGCGCCTGCGGGGGCCCGCCCGTTCGTCGCTCGCGCGGCGCCGACTCGACTCGGATGCGTTCACGTTGTCTCGGCCCGCCTCCGGCGGATCAGAAGGTGATGACCGTCTGCTCGGCCTGGACCCCGCCGGGCAGCCGCATGCCCGCCGCGGCGCGTCCCTCGCGCGGGTTGACCGGATCGAGGACGAAATCCACGTCTTCGCTGTGATCGAACAGGCTGTCCATGACGGCGGTGGCCATCGTGCCGCTCACCGGCTCCGCTCCGGACACGCGCGCCGGGACCAGGCGCGCCTCGGGCACGGCCGCGACGCGGCCCGCGAGCGGGGCGCCGAATCGCATTCCCGCGAGATAGGGGGCGATCGAGGCGGCGACGAGCACGAGCGCCACAACCGCCGCCGTCACCGGCACCCAGCGCGGCGTCTCGCGCACGAAGATGACGTCGGGCGCCGGGGCGGCGCGGCGTGCGGCCGCGAGCGCGCGGGCGGCGAGGTCGGGCGCGGCTTCCGCGCGTGGCAGGGTGGCCATCGCCTCGAGCGTCCTGGCGAACTGCTCGTACCCGGCACGACAGTCCGGACAGGCTTGGAAATGCGCCTCGAGCCACTCGCGCTCGGCGCGCGTGACCTCGTCGTCCCAATACGGCCCGAACAGGTCCCGGGCCCGTCCGCAACGCTTCATGGTTCTGCCTGCTTTCGTAGTAGCGGTTGGAGCTTGCGCTTCAGCATGCTCCGGGCGCGATTGATGCGCGAGCGCACCGTTCCGCCCGGAACACCGAGCACTTCAGCGATCTCCTCGTAGGCCAGGCCCTCGATGTCCCGCAGCACCAGCGCGAGACGGTACTTTTCGGGCACGGTGACGATGGCCTTGCCGATCTCACCCTGCAACTGTTCGCGTTCGAGCCCCGTTTCGCGGGACTCGGTGGGATCCGCCAGCTGGGGAACGCTGTCGTGGAGCATCTCCGTCAGCGCGTCCAGCGAAAACCAGTTCCGTCTCCTGACCCTGCGTCGAATCTCGTTCTTGGCGAGGTTCGCCGCGATCGTGAAGATCCACGTCGAGAACTTCGAACCGCGCCGGTAGTTCCGCCGGTGCACGAACACCCGCACGAACACTTCCTGCGCCAGGTCGTCCGCGCAGTTGCGGTCGTTCAGGATCCGGCTGACGAGGTTCGTGACCCGGCCCTGGAAACGCCCCACCAGCTCCGTGAACGCGCGGTCGTCGTCCTCGGCCACCCGGGCCATGAGGTCTTCGTCCGACAGGCTCACGATCTGGGCGAGCGGGGGGTTTCGGTCAGGGGCCAAGCGGAACCTCTCCGTGCTCGTGATACCCCCGCGTCCCGCGCCGGTTCCGGGCGATTCCCGGGCGGGCGACCCGGGGGTTCAGCGAAGCTGCTGCAACTTGTTCCGGACACGGGTGTTGCGCGAGTCCGCGGCAAGGCTGGCCCGGTACTGTTCCCGGGCGCGGTCGAGCATCCGCAGGTCGCGGTAAACGTCCCCGAGGTGCTCGTGGATCTCCGGGTCGCCGCCGGTGATGGCCAGCGCGTTTTCCAGCTGCGTGCGCGCTTCCGCGAGCCGCCCCAGCCGGTAGAGCACCCAGCCGTAGGAGTCCACGTAGGCGCCGTTGTCGGGATCCTGCGCCAGCGCGCGCGTGACGAGACCGAGCGCCTCCTCGAGATCGCGACCGTTGTCCGCGAGCAGATAGCCGAGAAAGTTGAGCGCTCCCGCCATCTCCGGCGCCCGTTCCAGCGCCTTGCGGCCCAGTTCGATCGCGCCCGCGATGTCGCCGGCGCGCTCGAGGCAGTAGCCCTGGTCGAGCATCAGCTGCGGATCGTCGGGCGCCAGCGCGCGCGCCGCGCGCCACGCCTCGACGGCCTCGGGCCAGCGGCGCGAATCCTGGTAGATGCGCGCCAGCAGCGTGCGGGCGTCCACCGAGTCGGGCGTCGCCTCGACGAGCCGGCGCGCGTACACGGCCGCGGAATCGTACCGGCCGGCGATCGCGCGCGCGCGCGCCGCGAGCGACAGCGCGCGCTCGTCGTCCGCCCGCACGCGCGTCCACTCGTTGACGACGCGCAGCGCCTCGTCGGAGCGATCGTGCCGCGCCAGCACCGCGACGCTGCGCAGCACGAGCCCGGGGTCGTCCGGCGCCAGCGCGCGCAGGCTGGCGAGCGCCCGCGTTCCGGCCACTTCGTTGCCGCTCGCGAACGCGCAGTCGGCCTCGAGCTGCAGCGCGTCCGGGTCCTCGGGCCGGGCGGCCGCGAGCCGCTGCGATTCGCGGAACGCCTCCCCCGGCCGCTTGAGCCTCAGGAGCAGCAGCACGAGCTGCCGGCGGGTCGCCTGGTCGCCCGAGTGGATCTCGAGGTGCCGGCGGAAGAACTCCGCCGCCTCGGCGGGCCGGCCCGTGTACTGGCGGATCCAGCCGCGCAGGAGCAGCGCTCCCGGCCGCACGGGATTGAGCTCGTCGGAGCGGTCGAGCGCGCTGTCGGCCAGACCGAAGCGGCCCACCCGCATCGCGACCGTGGCGAGCTGGAACCACGCCTCGGCGTCCTCGTCGTCCAGGCGCGTCACCCGCTCCCATGCGGCGAAGACCACCGGCAGGCGGTCGAGCGCTTCGGCGACCCGCGCGAGCGTGCGCGCGTAGTCCGGATTCAGCGAGTCGGCGCGACTCGCGGCCTCGAGCGGTCCGATGGCCTCGCCCGCCCTGCCGAGATTGAAGAGCGCCGCGCCGCGCAGCCACAGTGCCCGGGCGTTGCCGGGGTCATCCCCGAGGATACGATCCGCGAGTTCGAGCGAGCGGCCCGACTCGCCGGAGTTCGCCGCCAGCTCGGCCAGGTGCAGCATGACGTCGGCGGCGCCGGGATCGAGCGACAGGGCGCGCGAAAACTCCGCCTGCGCGTCCTGCGGGCGTTCGGCCTCCTCGAGCCAGCGGCCCTGCAGGTAATGGCGCAGCGCCTGCTCGCTCCGGTAGGCGCCGGCGCCGGAGTCCGCCGGCGCGATCGCGGCCGAAGCGGGCAGGACGAAGGCGGCGAGCGCGGCGACGAGCAGGAGGAGCCTCATGGTTGCGCGAAGCCTAGCACGCGACTTCGTCGCGTCTCCATGACGCGTACGGCCGGAAGCCGGCACGTCAGCGCCCGCGACGGCCCTTGCGGCCGTACCGCTCGCCGCCGCCGTGGCGTTCGCGCTGGCGGCCGAAGCTGGCCATGGCGCGCTCGATCTCCTCGATGCGCGCGTCGCGATCCCGCGACTCGGCGGCCTCATCCGGCGCTTCCGCTTCGCTTCCCGAAAGTTCCACGACCGGCCGGACACCGCGTTCCTCGGCGAACCCGTAGGGGTCGAGTCGTGTCTCGTCGCGGGCCGGCTCCTGCGACGGCGCGGCCTGCTCCGGGGACTCCCGTCGCGCCGCGGGCTCCCGGGACTCGTCCCGGTCGTCCCCGGCATCCGTTTCGGGGGCGCGCCCGTCGTCCTCGACGGACTCGTCCTCGATGAGATCGTCCTCGCCGGAATCCTCGGGCGCGAAGTCCGCCTCGGCCGGCTCGCGCTCCTCCTCCCACGCGGGCTCCGCCGCGGTCGCGCCGGTGGACGGCTCGGACTCGCGGTCGCGCTCGTGTCCTCGCGACCGGCGACCCCGGCGGCGGCGGCGGCTGTCGGCCGAACTGGCCTCGTCGTCGCCGCGGACTTCGGCGGGCTCGCGCTCCACCGCCCCCCGCGCCGCGCGGCGCTGCTGTTCGACGCTCTCCACCGCATGCCGGGCCGCCGCCTGCTCGGCCTCCTTCTTGTTCTGTCCGCGCCCCTGGCCCAGGGTCCGGCGACCGACCATTACGTCAACCACGAAGTACTTGGAATGGTCGGGACCGTATTCGCTGCGCAGTCGGTAGACCGGATGCGTGTGATAGGTGCTCTGCACGTACTCCTGCAGGTCGCTCTTGTAGTTGGTGTGCTGCTTGTCGGAGACGATCGCGTCGGACTCCGCGAGCAGCCACCGATGGATGAAGCGGCGCGCCGTCTCGAAGCCCTGGTCGAGGTACACCGCGCCCAGAACGGACTCGAACGCGTCGGCCAGGATGGACAGCCGCTTCCGGCCGCCGGACTCCACCTCGGAGTGGCTGAGGAGCACGTAGTTCCCGAGCCCCATGCGCAGCGCCCGCCGGGACAGGATCGCCTTCGAGACGAGCAACGACTTGGTCTTCGTCAGCTGGCCTTCGTGCTCGCCGGGATGGCGCAGGTACAGATACTCGCTGGTCACGAGTCCGAGCACCGAATCCCCGAGGAACTCCAGGCGCTCGTTGGACTCGCTCGGCTCCTGCCCGGTGACGCTCAGGTAGGAGCGATGCGTCAGCGCCAGCTTGAGCAGTCCGGGATCGCGGAAGGTGATCCCGTAGCGGCGCATGAACTCGGCGAGCGTGCGGGACTCCTGCTGCGCGAGCGCCTCCACGCGCCGCTCGTTCCTGCGTCCGGGACGCGGAGCGGTGCGCGGAAAGCCGAACAGCGACTTGAGCCAGCCGAGGAACGAACGGCGCTTCGGCGCCGGCGGCGCGACGGCGCGTCCACCGCGCCGGCGGCCGCGTCCTCCGCGGCGTCGCGCGCGGGCCTTTACCTGGAAGCCCTCATCGCCAGACTGACGTTGTGCCCGCCGAACCCGAACGAGTTCGACAGGGCGGCCTTCACGCTCAGCGTTCGGGCCTGATTCGGTACGAAATCGAGGTCGCATGCCTCATCCGGTGTGTCGAGGTTGGTGGTGGGTGGAACGACCCCTCGCGCCAGGACGAGTGCGGTGACGACCGCTTCGAGCCCGCCGGCGGCACCGAGCAGGTGGCCGGTCATGGACTTCGTCGAACCCATCATGAGCCGGCCGGCGTGAGCGCCGAAAACCGACTTCACCGCCGTGACCTCGATGGGGTCTCCGGCGGGGGTCGACGTGCCGTGGGCATTGATGTAGGTCACCTCGTCGGCCGCCATCCCGGCGTCCTGGAGCGCGCGTTTCATCGCGCGCGCCGCGCCGTTGCCGTCCACGCAGGGAGCGGTCATGTGATAGGCGTCTCCCGAGGCTCCGTAGCCCACGAGCTCGCAAAGGATCGTCGCGCCGCGGCGCCGGGCATGGTCCTCGGTCTCGAGGACCACGAGCCCCGCACCTTCGCCGATGACGAAGCCGTCCCGGTCCTTGTCGAACGGGCGGCTCGCGCGTTGGGGATCGTCGTTTCTGAGGGAGAGTGCCCGTGCGGAGTTGAAGCCCGCGACCGCCATGGGCGTGATCGTGGCTTCGGCTCCGCCGGCGATGATGACGTCGGCGTCGCCTGCGCGCAGCAGTCGCAGCGACTCACCGATGGCGTGTGCGCCCGAGGCGCACGCCGACACGGTGGCGAAGTTCGGGCCCTTGAACCCGAACTGGATCGACACCTGGCCGGCGGCCATGTCCGAAATCATCATCGGGATGAAGAACGGGCTGACGCGGCCGGGACCCTTCTCCACGAGCGCGCTGTGCTGGGTTTCGAAGGTCTCCATGCCGCCGATGCCCGAGCCGATCAGCACGCCGACCCGCTCCGGGTCGGTGCGAACGGGATCGAGTCCGGCATTGCGTACGGCTTCGGCGGCGGCGACGACCGCGTACTGGACGAAGCGATCCATGCGCTTCGCGTCCTTGCGGTCGATCACGCCTTCGAAGCTGAAGTCCTTCACCTCGCAGGCGAACTTCGTGTCGAAGTTCGTGACGTCGAACCGGGTGATGGGTCCGGCGCCCGAAACGCCCGCGACGAGGTTGTTCCAGCATGCCTCGACGTCGTTGCCGACCGGCGATACGACGCCGGCTCCGGTCACGACGATGCGAGGTCCGTTCGTGCTCATCTCCTGCCCTTCTCCGGGGTGATGTCACGCGAATCGTGCCGTCGTCCCGCGCCGCCCGGCCCCCGAGGGGTCCGCGGGCGACGCGGCGGGCGAAACGCGATCCGCGACACGGTCGGCGCGTTACGCGCTCGCGTGCTCCTGCAGGTACTTCATCGCGTCGCCGACGGTCTTCATCTTGTCCGCGTCGTCGTCGGGGATGTCGAGGCCGAACTCCTCCTCGAGCGCCATGACCAGTTCGACGATGTCGAGCGAGTCCGCGCCGAGGTCCTCGATGAACTTGGCCTCGGGCGTCAGCTGCTTGGCGTCCACCTCGAGCTCCTTCGCGATGATTTCGCGGACGCGGTCTTCACTGAAAGCTGCCATTCCATTCACCTCCTGTGCCGGTTGGGGTTCGCTGCGCCTTACTACTCCATCACCATGCCGCCGTCCACGGTCCAGGTCTGGCCCGTGACGTAGCCGGCCCGCGGCGAAGCGAGGAACGCCACGACCTCGGCGACCTCGCCGGGGCCGCCGAGGCGGCCGAGCGGGATTCGGGCCAGCAGATCGGCACGCGCGCCCTCGGGCAGGGCGGCCGTCATGTCGGTCTCGATGAATCCCGGGCAGACGGCGTTGACCGTCACGCTGCGCGGGGCGAGCTCGCGCGCGAGCGACTTCGTGAGCCCGAGCAGGCCGGCCTTCGAGGCCGCGTAATTCACCTGCCCGGCGTTGCCCATCAGCCCGACGACGGACGAGATGTTCACGATGCGGCCGTAGCGCGCCTTCATCATCGGCCGCGCGACCGCCCGGCAGCAGCGGAACGCGCCACCGAGGTTCGTGTCGAGCACCTGCTGCCACTGTTCGTCGCTCATGCGCATGAACAGCCCGTCGCGGGTCAGGCCGGCGTTGTTGACGAGCACGTCCACCCGCTGAAGCTGCCCGAGCGCGGCACCGAAGCCGCGCTCGACGGACTCGGCGCTGGCGATGTCGGTGGCGAACGCGAAGCTCGTCCCGCCGGCGTCCGCGATGGCGGAAACGGCCGCCTGTGCGCGCTCGGCGTTGCGGTTGAAAATCGCGACCGTCGCCCCGGCCGCGGCCAGTCGCCGCGCCACGGCCAGCCCGATGCCCGTCGCGCCGCCCGTCACGAACGCCACCTGACCCGCGAGATCCCGCGCGAACGCGGCCTCGGTCAGGACCCGGGTGTCGCTCATGCGCCCCTCCCGGCCGCCGAACCGACCGCGGCCAGCGTCGCCTGCAGGCTCTCGGGGTCCTCGACGTTCCAGCTCGCCGCGTCCTTGTGAATGGTGCGCAGCAGGCCGCGCAGCACCTTGCCGCTGCCCAGCTCGACGAAGCCCTCGACGCCGGCGGCGAGCAGCGCCCGCATGGATTCCTCCCAGCGCACCGGGGCGAGCAGCTGCTCCTTGAGCGCGGCGCGAATCTCGTCGGCCTTCCGCAGCGGACGCGCCCAGGCGTTCGACACGACCGGGCAGTCGGCATCGCGAATCGCGATCCCGTCGAGCGCTTCGGCCAGTCCGGCCGCGGCCGAGGCCATGAGCGGCGAGTGGAAGGCGCCGCTCACCTCGAGCCGGATCGCGCGCCGCGCGCCGCGCGACTTCGCGGCCTCGCAGGCGGCGTCCACGGCGGCCGGCTCGCCCGAGATCACCACCTGCCCCGGAGCGTTGAGGTTCGCGGCGCGCACGATGCCGGCGGACGCGGCGTCGGCGCACGCGGCCTCGGCGTCCTCGCGCGAGAGACCGAGCAGGGCCGCCATCGCGCCGGGCCGCTGCACGCCCGCCGCGTACATCAGTTCGCCTCGCCTGCCCGTCACGCGCAGCGCGTCCTCGAACGACACGGCTCCGGCGGCCACGCACGCCGAGTATTCGCCGAGGCTGTGGCCGGCCGTGAACGCGGGCGCGAGCCCCGCGGCGCGCACCAGGCGGAGCGCCGCGACGCTGTGCGTGAGCAGGGCCGGCTGCGTGTGCACGCTCTTGCGGAGTTCCTCGGCGGGGCCTTCCCAGCACAGCGTGCTCAGCGAATAGCCCAGCACGCGGTCGGCGGTCGCGAACGCGTCCGCGGCCTCGGGATGCGCCCCGGCGAGCGAGCGCCCCATGCCGACGCTCTGCGCGCCCTGGCCGGGAAAAAGGAACGCCAGCTTCACGAAGCCCTGCCCGTCGCGCCGGCGGCCGCCAGCTCGGCCGGCTCGGGAACCGGCGCGGTCCAGGTCATCGTGCTCGCCCCCCAGGTCGCGCCGCCGCCGAAGGCCGCGAAGGCCACCTTCGAGCCCGGAGTGACCCTGCGCGCGCGCACGAGCTCGTCGAGCGCGACCGGAATCGAGGCCGACGAGGTGTTCCCGAAACGGTCGATGTTCACGTACACCTTTTCCGGCGAGAGCCCGAGCCGCTCGCGAACCCCGTCAATGATGCGCAGGTTCGCCTGGTGCGGCACGAACACGTCCACGTCGTCCGCCGCCCAGCCGGCGAGTTCGCAGCAGTGGCGCGTCGAGTGCTCCATGCTGCGCACGGCGAACGGAAACAGCTTCTTGCCCTGCATGCGGATGAAGTGCTCGCGGCCCGCGACGGTCCGCTCGCTGGCCGGGTTGCGCGAGATGCCCGCCGGCACCTCGAGCACCTCGCCCAGTTCGCCGTCGCTGCGCATGTCCACCGCGTGGATGCCGAGTCCGTGCTCGCAGGCCTGGAAGACGGCCGCGCCGGCGCCGTCGCCGAACAGCACGCAGGTGTTGCGGTCGCCGTAGTCCACGATGCGCGACAGCGTCTCGACGCCGACGACCAGCACCGTTTCGGCGACGCCTCCGCCGATCAGCCCCCGGGCCAGCCCCATGCCGAAGATGAATCCGGTGCAGGCCGCGAACATGTCGTACGCAGCCGCCTTCGTGGCCCCGAGCTTGCGCTGCATCGTGCACGCGCACGAGGGCAGGATGCGGTCGGGCGTCGTCGTCGCGAGGACGATCTGGTCCACGTCCTTCGCGTCCACCTTCGCCATCGCCAGCGCGCGTTGCGCGGCGATCAGCGCGAGGTCGGAGGAGGCCTGGTCCGGCGCGGCGATGCGCCGTTCGCGAATGCCCGTGCGCTCGACGATCCATTCGTCGGAAGTGTCCACGAGCTGCTCGAGGTCGCGGTTCGTCAGCACCCGGTCGGGCACGTACATGCCCGTGCCGGTGATCGTGACGCCGCGCAGGGACTCAGGCCGCGGTGACGTCGTCACTCAGGATCTCCTCGCGGATGTGCTCGTTGACGCGCTGCTCGACGAACGTGGTGAGGGCGCGGATCGCGCTGTGGAACGCCTTCGGCCCGCTGGCCCCGTGCCCGATGAAGCACACGCCGTTGACGCCCAGCAGCGGCACGCCGCCGTACTCCTCCCAGTCGAGCCGCTTCCGCAGGCGGCCCAGCGCCGGCATCATGCACAGCGCGCCGAGCAGCGAGAGCGGATCGCGCCGCATCTCGGACTTGAGCGTCCCGCCGATGAAGCTGGCCGCCCCTTCGGCGGTCTTGAGCAGGACGTTGCCGGTGAAGCCGTCGGTCACCATCACGTCGCACGTGCCCTTGAACAGGTCCCGGCCCTCGACGTTGCCGATGAAGTTGAGGTGCTTGGCGGCCCGCAGCATCGGCAGCGTCTCCTGGACGAGCTGGTTGCCCTTCGAGTCCTCCTCGCCGATGGACAGCAGCCCGACGGTCGGATTCTCGCGTCCGAGAAGATGACGCGCGTAGCAGGCGCCCATGTGCGCGAACTGCAGCAGGTACTGGGCCTTGACCTCGGCGTTGGCGCCGACGTCGAGCACCACCGTCCCCTGGCGCACGTTGGGAAAGCGGGCGGCGAGCGCGGGGCGCGAAACGCCCTCCATGCGGCCGAGGCCGAGCAGCGCGGTGGCGACGACCGCGCCGGTGTTGCCGGCGCTGAAGATCGCGTCGAGGCGGCGCTCCTTGTGGAGCTGCGTCAGCACGCCGAGCGAGGTGTCGCTGCGGCGCGCGACCGCCGCGGCCTTGGCGCCCATGTCCACGCGGCCGGCGGCGTGCACGATGGAGACGGGCAGGCGCTCGGCGCCGGCGCGGCGGAGCGCCGCGCGAATCTCGGGCTCGTCGCCGACGAGCGTGAGCTCGAAACGCCCCGGCGACTGGCGCAGGGCGAGCGCGGCGCCTTCGGCCACGGGTTGCGGGCCGAAATCGCCTCCCATCGCATCAATCCCGATGCGCGGGACGTTGGGCATGTGGGTCGGCCGCCGCCTACCGCTCGCGCGGCGTGACGATCTCCTCGCCGTGGTAGTGCCCGCAGCTCGGGCAGATGCGGTGCGGCTGGCGCGGCGCGCCGCAGTGACCGCAGACGTTCAGGCCCGGCTTGGCCAGCTTCCATCCGGTGCGGCGCTTCTTGCCGCGCGTGGACGAGTGACGTCGCTTCGGAACCGCCATGGATCGGGTCCTCCTCCGAGCCGGGGCGTCATCCGAGGCGTGGCGTCACGCGCGCGCATCCGCACGGGCCGAGGTTCAGGTCGGCGCCACACTTCGGACAGAGCCCCGGGCAATCCTCCCGGCAATGGGGAGTGATGGGCAACTCGAGCAGCAGCGTTTCGCGAACGCTCTCGCGCAGGTCCAGCCGCCGCCCGTCGTGAAACAGCATGTAGTCGTCCCGCTCGAGGACGTCCTCCTCGGCGGAATCCGCGTTTCCCCTGCGATCCGCGAAGGCGGTGAACGGCACGGACATCGCCAGGTCGAACGCGCGCAGGCAGCGCACGCACTCGAGGCGGGCCGTGGACGACACGTCTCCGCGCACCGAAACGCGGTCACCGGACTTCTCGACGCGGAGCGAGGCGCGGACCGAACCGCGCCACTCCGTGTCGGCAAGCCCGGCCTCCGCGGCCGGCGCTTCGATCTCCACCCGGTCGAACGAGGACCGAAGGGTGGCCAAATCGAGGATGAAATCGCTCAATAAACGAACGAGTCGGCGCGAGGCCGACCCCTCAGAAGCGCGCGCAAGCTAGCACAGGCGCGCGGTTTTCGTCCAGCCGGGCGGGGAAAGACGTCCTCGCCTTCTCCGCAGGCCAGCCCCGAAGACCGGGGCCACCTTGCCGCATGGGCGTAAGGCATGGCGGACACGAGCCCGGGTCGCGGCGCGTCGCCGCTTCGGGCAGGACTTCGTGCGGACGTGGACCGTCGCAGTCAGTGGGTCAGCGCCGCGACACCGAAGAACAGCTTCACCTCGCGCTCGGCCGACGCCGTGCTGTCCGAGGCATGCACCGAGTTCGATCCCTTCGACTTCGCGTAAAGCTTGCGGATCGTGCCCGGTGCGGCCTGGGCGGGATCGGTGGCGCCGATCACGTCGCGCAGGGTCGCGACGGCGGCCTCGCGCTCGAGACAGCAGAGCATGACCGGACCCGACGTCATGAAGTCCACGAGGTCGTTGAAGAACGGCTTGCCCACGTGCTCGGCGTAGAACTCCTGGCATTGTTCGCGCGTCAGGCGCGCGAACCGGGCCTCGACGATCCGGAATCCCTGGTCCTCGACGTGCGCGAGGATGCGCCCGACGAGGTTTCGCTCCGTGGCGTCGGGTTTGACGATGAACAGCGTGCGCTCCAGCGCCATGGACCTCTCTCCTCGAAGGGTCGCGTACGCGACCCTTTCCTTTGATGTCTCTCGCGTCGCGGCCAGCCGGCCGCGCGCCTGTCCCGAGGATCCGCAGGGCGGCTCACCGCCGCCCGGGTGGATCCCTACTTCTTCTTCGCGGCCTTCTTCGCCGGCTTCGCGACCCGCGGCTTCGCGGAGGGCTTCTTCGCGGCGGGTTTTCGCGCGGGAGACCTTCTCGCGGCGGTCGCCCGGGGCTTCGTGGCGCCGTGGTCCGCTTCCCTGCCGTTGCGGCGGCGCGCGCGGCGACGCTGCAGGAGTTCGGCCATCAGCTCGGGGATCTCCGACGGGATGCGCGCCACCGGAACGCCCGCGGCCTCGAAAGCCGCCATCTTCTCGGCGGCCGTGCCGGTCCCGCCCGAGATGATCGCGCCCGCATGGCCCATCCGCTTGCCGGGCGGCGCCGTCTGGCCGGCGACGAACGCCACGACGGGCTTGCTGACGCGGCGGCGGATGAACTCGGCCGCCTGCTCCTCGGCGTTGCCGCCGATTTCGCCCATCAGCACGATCCCCTCGGTCCGGGGGTCCGCTTCGAACAGCGTCAGCGCGTCGATGAAGTCCGTGCCGATCACCGGGTCGCCGCCGATTCCGAGGCAGGTGCTCTGGCCGAGTCCGCGGTCCGTGAGTTGCTTGACCACCTCGTAGGTGAGCGTGCCGCTCTTGGAGACGACCCCGACCGGGCCCGGCGTGACGATGTGCCCCGGCAGGATGCCGACCTTCGCCTGCCCCGGCGTGATGAGGCCTGGACAGTTCGGTCCGATCAGCCGCGGCTTGCCGAGCGGGTTGCCGGCGCCGCGCAGCGCCAGGACCTTGTGGAAGGCGCCGAGCGTGTCGCGCACCGGCAGGCCCTCGGTGATGCAGACGATCAGCGCGATGCCGGCGTCGGCCGCTTCGTGGATCGCGTCGGCCGCGAACGGCGCCGGCACGTAGATCACCGAGGCGTTCGCCTTCGTCTGTTCGATCGCCTCGGCGACCGAGTCGAAGACGGGCACGCCGTGAACGCGTTCGCCGCCCTTGCCCGGAGTGACGCCGCCGACCACCCGGGTTCCGTACGCGATCATCTGCTGGGTGTGGAACGCGCCGTCGCGGCCGGTGATGCCCTGCACGATCAGCCGCGTGTTCCGGTCGATCAGGATGCTCACGCGTTCACCTCCTGGGCGCGGGCGATCACCATCTGCACCGCCTCGTCCATGCTGGTCGTGGCCCCGAGGCCGAAATCGGACAGGATCTGGCGGGCCTTGTCCTCGTTGGTGCCGGTGAGCCGGATGACGAGCGGAACGGTCAGCGGGGATTCGCGCAGCGACGTGACGATGCCGTTGGCGACGTCGTCGCAGCGCGTGATGCCGCCGAAGATGTTGAACAGGATCGCCCGCACGCGCGACTCGCCGGTGATGATCCGGAGCGCGGCGGTGACCTTCTCGGGATTCGACGAGCCGCCGATGTCGAGGAAATTCGCGGGCTCGCCGCCGTAGTGCTTGATGAGGTCCATGGTCGCCATCGCGAGACCCGCGCCGTTCACGACGCAGCCGATGTCGCCGTCGAGCTTCACGTACGACAGCCCCTTCTCGCGCGCGAGCTTCTGGCCGGCGGTCTCCTCGCCCGGATCGCGCCAGTGTTCCCGGTCGCGGTGACGGAAGTCGGCGTTGTCGTCGAGCACGACCTTGGCGTCGAGCGCGATCACGCGCCCCTCGGGCGTCACCGCGAGCGGATTGATCTCGGCGAGCGAACAGTCGCTCTCGGTGAACACTCGGTGGAGCTTGAGCAGGATGTCGGCGGCCTGCGCCACCTGCTTCGAGTCCGTGAAGACCTTCGCCATCAGGTTCCGCGCCTGGTACGGGCGCAATCCATCGAGCCCGATGTGCTGCCTGAGGATCTTCTCCGGCGCGGTGCGCGCGACCTCCTCGATCTCCACGCCGCCCTCGGCGGACAGCATGATCAGCGGCGCCTTCGCTTCCCGGTCCATGACGATCGAGAGGTAGTACTCCCTGGCGATGTCCGCGGCCTGGGCCACCAGCACGCGGCGGACCGGCAACCCCTTGATCGTCAGCGCGAGAATGTCGCGGGCCTTCTCGAAGGCCTCCTCCGGCGTGCGAGCGAGCTGCACGCCGCCGGCCTTCCCCCGCCCGCCGGCCTGCACCTGCGCCTTGATCACCACCAGCCCGCCGATCGAGGCCGCGACGTCACGCGCCTCCTCGGGCGTGGCGGCGACCTGCCCGGGAAGCACCGGCAGGCCGAAGCGGGCGAACAGCTCCTTGCCCTGGTATTCGTGAAGATTCATGGGAACTCCCGGTCGGCGGCGCCTCCGGGCCGGGGGCGGCATCCCGGGAGTCGCAAGAGGGGGGGGTGAAAATGGACGAGGAAAACTAACGGAGTGAGCGTTTCGAGGCAAGGAAGCACGCCGCGCCGGTCGCGCGGGTGGCGGGTCCCGAACCGGGCGGGCTAGACTTCGCTCCCGACCACTCTCCCGCGGCCCACCCCCCGTAGCGGCCCGCGCGTCCCCGAATCCGGAGCGCATTCGCGTGCGCCGCTACGAAGCCGCCAAGTCCATCTTCGTTCGCGCGCTCGAGCTGCCCGAGGGCGAGCGTGAAGCGTTCGTCCGGCGCGAAGCCGGGCACGACCGCGAGCTCCAGCGCGAGGTCGAGGAGTTGTTCGCGTTCAACGATGAGCCGGGAGAACTCGAGGCCCAGCCCCTGCCGGATACTGCTCCGGAACGCATCGGTCCCTGGCAGATCGTGCGTGAGCTGGGCCGCGGCGGTATCGGCGTCGTGTACCTCGCGCGCCGCGCGGACGGCCCCCCCGTGGCGCTCAAGGTGCTGCGCGGCGGCCTGCTCTCCCCGGTCCTCGTGGCGCGATTCCGGCGCGAAGCGGCGGTCCTCGCGCGGCTCGACCACCCCGGCATCGCACGGGCGATCGAGACCGGCCTCGACGAGGGGCCGGTCGGACCCCGGCCGTGGCTCGCCATGGAGCTCATCCAGGGAGAGGACCTGCGTGCCTGGTCCGCGCGCGAGCACGGCCTGGAAGCGCGGCTCGAGCTCATGGCCCGCGTGTGCGACGCGGCCGAGCATGCGCACACGCAGGGCGTCGTCCACCGCGACCTGAAGCCCGAGAACATCCTCGTCCGCCCGGACGGCTCGCCGGTGGTGCTGGACTTCGGCGTGGCGCGGCTGGTGGACAGCGATCTGCGCGCGACGACCCTGCACACCAACGCGGGAGAGCTCCTCGGGACGATTCGCTACATGAGCCCGGAGCAGGCCGACGCCCGTCCCGAGGGCATCGGGCCGCGCTCGGACGTCCACCAGCTCGCCGTGCTGACCTACGAGCTGATGACGGGGCGCCTGCCGTTCGAGGTGCCCGAGCATTCGGTGCATCGCGCGCTCGTCGCGGTGCTCACGGCGCCTCCGCGCCCGATGGACGAGCTCCCCGTGAAGCTGCGCCGTCCGCTCGAACGGCTGCTGCGGGCCGCGCTCGTGAAGGATCCGGCGCACCGGCTCGCTTCCGCCGCGCTGCTCGCCGCGGATCTTCGGCGCATCGCCGGCGGGCGCGCGCCGCTCGCACGCGCGCCGCGCGAGGACGCCGGACGGTGGCTGGCCGCCGGCCGGAACAGCGTGATGTTCGCCGCCGCGGTCGGCGCGCTCCTCTGGGTGTTCGGATTCCTCGGCCCTCCGCCATCGCCGCTCGACTGGGCGAGCGGTGCGCTCGCTCCGGCGCACGTCTTTCGGCGGGCGATGAACGAGGCCGACAGCGCCGCGGTGCGGTTGCATTTCAACACCCGCTCGCTGCCCCGCCTGCGCGAGGCCCGCGCGCACGTGCTGCGCTCGCTCGCGCTGCTTCGCACGGTCGCGCGCCAGCCATGGTGCGGACAGGTCCGCGGGCTGGTTCAGTTCCGCCTCGGAGAGGCCGAGTACCTGATCGCGGAGCGGACCTACGACGCCGACCTGTACGAGCGCGCGGCGGCGAGCTGGTCTTCCGCGGGCACGACCCTGCGAACCGTGCGGATCGCCGCGCAGCCGGACACGCTGGGCATCGTCGCCGGTCAGGCGCTCACTCCCCTGGGAACGGAAACCTGGAAGTCGGCCGCCATGGCGCTCGACGACCTCGCGCGGTTGCGGGATCCCGAAACGGCACACGCCCGCGCGCTCGAGATTCGGCGACAGGGCCTGCGCGAGTTCAGGCCCGGCGCGCCGCCGGACACGCTGCTTCGCCAGCCGACCCCGGGCACCAGCGACGAACGCAGCGCGCTGGCAGGCTGGCTGCAGGGAGTCGGAGCCGGCCTGGCGCGCCTCGGCTACGACCGAAGCGACTCCAGCGCCGCGCTGCAGGGTCTGCTCAGGCTCCGCCGCGCCATCTCGCTCGTGGAATCATGGCTGGATGGCGCCGCCTTCGCCTCGCTCGAGCACGACCTGGGGAGCGCCTACCTGGGTTCGGCGCTGCTCACCCACGACCACGCGTTGCTCGACTCCGCGCTCGTGCGGCTCGCCGACGCCCGCCGGCTGCGCGCCGACCTGCCGGGGTACACCAGCGTGATTTACTCGAGCCGAGAACTCGCGCGCGCGCATCGGCTGGCCGCATGGTGGACGGCGGACCCGGGGCGGCAGGTGCGCCATCTCGAACTGGCCCTGACCGCCCTGGAGGCGCCCGGGGGCGGCGACGTCGTGCTCGCAGCGCAGGATCTCGCGCTGCTTTCGATCGGTCGCGCCGAGGTGCTCGTGGACCTGGCCTGCGTCGAGCGAAACCCCGCCCGTCTCGATCAGGCCGCGCGCGCTCTCGACGAGTCGGATCGCGCGCTCACGCGTGAGCGGGCGCCCGTGATCGCGACGCAGGAGGATTTCCAGCGCCTGCGCATTTCCGCGCAGCGATTCGCGATCGGGGGATTGCAGGGCCAGGCCATCCGAACCCGCCAGGTGCTGGATCGGCTTCACAGGAACACGCACGGCCTGTCGCCCCGAACCCGATGGCTCGCGACCCGGTGCTCGCAGCGGCTCGACTCGGGACCGCCGCGGCGATTCGACCTGCGGTACCCGATGGCCGTTCCGTTCTAGCGCCCGGGACGTCACGGCCGCCGGACGAACCAGCGTCGCCGGTCCGACCGCCGCAAGGCGAGGCGCCCGGAAAACAGACCGCCGGCCGGTATCGTCAGCGCTTCCCCCGAAGGCATCTGCGACCCGTACCGGCGGCCTCGCGTGCGGCCCGCACGCCGGATTCGTTGGGCGGGCACCGGCCCCGGCGGACTTCGCTCAACCCGCGCCGGAGCCGGTCCGACGGTCGCGCCGGATGAAGGACGGCACGACCGACATAAGGGAAAGCGGGCCATGCACCCGAAAACGGCACGGAAATCTTCCCGGGGCGGCGGGATTCTCCGGCGGACGCGTTTCGGGCGGGCTCGGGCGCAGCCCCGAAGTCGCGCTCACGCCCGCGCCCGGCGCGGCGCGAGCGCGGCGAAGCTACGGCCGACGCGGGCGCTCTCAGGTCGCGGCGCGACCCCGGGACCCCGCGGACCTCAGGCTTCCTCGGCTGCCATTTGCCTGCGCAGCCAGGCGCGCGCGTGCGACCACTGCCCGCGCACCCAGCGCTCGCTGCGCCCGAGTTCGGCGGCGATCTCGACCTCGGTGAGACCGGCGAAGAAACGCATCTCCACGATGAACGCCGCGACTTCGTCCTCGGCCGCGAGGCGCTGCAGCGCGGCGTCCAGCGTCAGGAGATGCTCACTACCCCGCGAGGCCTCCGTGATCGCTTCCGAGACGGTGATGCGCTGCCAGCCGCCGCCCCGCTTGAGCGCGTTCGCGGCGCGGGCGTGGTCCACGAGGATCTGGCGCATCGCGCCCGCGGCCATCGCCAGGAAGTGCCGGCGGTCGTTCGGCGCCAGCTTCGACTGCGCCGAGAGCTTGAGGTAGGCCTCGTGCACGAGGCCCGCCGGCTCGAGCGTGTGGTCGGGCCGTTCGCGCCTCAGGTAGCCCTCGGCGATCTGGCGCAACTCCTCGTACACCTCGGGCAGGTACCGGGACGAGATGCGGCGAGGAATCGGAGTATCGGAGGAGTTCACCCGGTCTGTGCTCGCTCCAGCCGGACGTCGGCTGCCTGAAACTGCGGTGCGAAGCGCGCGGCCCGGGGGCGCCGCGGTCCTGTCCTGAGCGGGGGCCGGCGCGGATGCTAACCCGTCCGCATCCCGCACCGCCAGTCGCGGCCGGACACGAAGCCCGCGGGCCGCGTTCGCGCCGCGCACCGCGCGCGGCGGTCTACGTCCACGGATCGAGCGCGCTTCGGCCCTCGCGGATGCGCTTCACGATCACCGAGGTGCTGAGACCTTCGCGCAGCGGGATGCGCTCGACGCGTCCGCCACGGGCGAGCACGAAGTCGGCGCCGACGATCGCCTCCGCGGCCCAGTCGGCGCCCTTCACGAGAACGTCGGGCCGCACCGCCTCGACGAGCCGCAGCGGCGTGTCGTCGTCGAAGATCACGACCAGGTCCACGCACGCCAGCGCTCCGAGGAGCCCGGCGCGATCACCCTGCGGCAGGATGGGCCGGGTCGGGCCTTTCAGGCGGTGCACCGAGGCGTCACTGTTCACGCCGACCACCAGGCGGTCGCCCAGCGCGCGCGCCTCCTCGAGGTATTCGACATGCCCGCGGTGCAGCAGGTCGTAAACGCCGTTCGTGAAGACGATCCGCTCCCGAGCCGCGCGCCAGATGGCGAGCTTCGCGGCGGCGGCCGAGGGAAGCTCGAACGTCCCGCCGGTCACGGCGCGACCCCGGCGAGCGAGCGGCGGAGCTGATCGGGCGAACACGTGGCGGTTCCGACCTCGCGAATGACGACGCCGGCGGCGTGGTTCGCGAGATGGCAGGCCTCGGGATAGTCGGCGCCGGCCGCGAGCGCGAGCGCGACCACGCTCACGACGGTGTCGCCGGCGCCCGTCACGTCGAAGACCTCGCGGGCGACGGTCGGCAGGTGGGTGTAGCGCCCCCCCTTCTCGAACAGGCTCATGCCGTCGGCGCCGCGCGTGACGAGGGCGCATTCGACGTCCAGCCGCTTCTGCAGGCCCCAGCCGACCTCCATGAGGCTGGCTGCGTCGGTGACCCGCCGGCCCATCACCCAGCCCGCCTCGTGCTGGTTCGGGGTCAGGATGCTGACGCCGCGGTAGGCGTCGAGGTGGCTTTCCTTGGGATCCACGCTGATCGGCAGCTTCGCCGCCTTCGCGAGCCCGATGGCCTGCTCGAGCACCGCGGGCGTGACCATGCCCTTGCCGTAGTCGCTGACCACCAGTCCCTCGCAGTTCGGCAGCTCGCGCGCGAGCGCCCCGAGCACCCCGGCGAGCGCCTCGCCGGCGAGGTCGGCGCGCGATTCCCAGTCGGCGCGCACGACCTGCTGGTTCTGCGCGAGGATGCGCGTCTTGATCGTCGTCGGCCGCGTCGCGTCGCGCACGAGCGAACGCGTGTCCACGCCGCGCGCGGCGAACGCGTCCAGCAGCTGCTGCGCCCGCGCGTCCTCGCCGAGCACGCCGACCAGGACCGGGCGCGCACCCAGCGCGGCGAGATTGGCGGCGACGTTGCCGGCACCGCCGAGCGAACTGCTCTCGCGTTCGATCTCGACGACGGGCACGGGGGCCTCGGGCGAGATGCGGTCGCAGCGCCCCCACAGGTAGTGGTCGAGCATCAGATCGCCCAGCACCAGCAGCCGGCGGCCCGGAAAGCGCGCCACCAGCGACTCGAGCCGCTCGGGAGCGAAGGCGGTGACGGACATGCGCGGCAGGCTACGCGCGCCCGCGCGAGGCCGTCAAAGTCCGCTGCGCCGCGCGCGCCGGCCGTTGACGCGCGGCCCGGAGCTTTCTAGCGTGTCGCGGATGAACGTCACCCTGCGAGCCTGGACGCCCGCCGATCGCGAGCCGTTGCGTGCGGCCCTGCATGAACCCGAACTCGCTCCCCACTTCGACAAGTTCCTCGGACCCGAGGGGCTCGAGCACAAGCTGCACGACCGGCGGCTGGTGCAGGCGGGCATTCGCATCGCCGAAGTCGGAGGCGAGATCGCCGGCTTCGGCGTGCCCTGGGCGCTTCCGCAGGCGAACGGCGTCTGGACCATGCTGCGCGTCGGGGTGCGCCAGCGCTTCCGCGGCCGCGGCGTGGGCAGCCGGCTCGCCGAGGCGCTGCTCGCGTTCGTCCGCGAGGCAGGCGCGGGAGCGGGCGCCATCGAGGTGGCGGGCAGCGCGTGGATGCCGAACGAGGCCGCCGAGCGGCTCGCGGCGAAGTTCGGTTTCGCGCACGAGCGTTGGTTCTGGCTCATGGAACGCCCGCGCGGCGGCGCGGCCGAGCCGGCCTGGCCGGCGGGAATCGAGCGGCGGACGTTCGACCACAGCGACCCGATGTTCGCCGACTGGACCGCCGCCTACAACGATTCCTTCGCGCAGCACTACCGGTTCGTGGTGGCGAACGAGGAGACCGGGCGCAATCTCGCCGCCGACCCGACGTTCGCCGCCGAAGGCCTGCTGCTCGCCTACCGCGACGGCCGCTGCGTGGGTTTCTGCCGCAACGAGCGGCACGCGACGCGCGGCGAGGTCGGCGTGCTCGGCACGACGCACGAGGCGCGCGGCATCGGTCTCGGGCGGGCGCTGCTGCGCTGGGGGGTGCGCTGGCTCGAGGCGAACGCCGCCGGTCCCGTCACGCTGATGGTGGACGGCGACAACGAAGGCGCCCTCTCGCTCTACCGCTCCGAGGGCTTCGAGGTCGCGCGCACCCGTCGCATCTGGGGCCGCGCCGAAGGTCGGCGGGAGTAGGCGCGGCGGCTCAGCGCCCCGGGCCCGCTTCGAACCGCTGGCGGCACCACACCGCCACCGGCTGCCCGCGTCGCGTCGCGGGATGCCAGCGCAGCGCGAGCGCGGCGTCGGTCGCCGCGCGGACGACCGCCGGGTCGGCGTCGCCGGCGACGGCGATGACGTCGGTGACCTCGCCGGCTTCGTCCACCCGCACGTCGAACTCGACCCACGCCGGCCGGTCGGCCCGCACGCGAAGCGTCGCCGTTCCGCGGGGCAGCGGCGGACGCAGGATGTCGTCACCGGAGGCTTCCGTCGGCGATTCGTCGTGCGCCGGCGGCGCCGAAGGCTCGGGCACCGGCAGCGCCGCGCCGATGTCCGCCCGGGCGGTCGCGATGCGCACGAGCGTCAGCCTTGCCCCCGGCGCGGCGCCGAAGCGTGCCGGGCGAAGCGTGCCGGCTTCGGACGTATCGCCCAGCACCGACACCGCCAGGGTCTCGGGGCCCTCGCGCGCGGCGCGCGGTCCGGCACGCGGGGCGCAACCGAGGGCGAGCAGCGCCAGGCACACGGCCGCTGGGAGCTTCATGGCCGGACGGTAGCCGCGCCCGCAGCGGCACGCCAGCGCCCGCCCGCGGCGGCGTGGCCCGGACCGGGCCGGCAGCGAGTGCTTGAGGCGCGCGCGGCGCGGGTCTAACTTGGAGCCATGACCGAGCGCGACCGGGTGCTCGCGGCCCTTCGTGGCCAGCCGGTGGACCGACCCCCGATTTCCTTCTGGGGCCATGTGTACCACCGTGAGTCGAGCGCCCGCGACCTCGCCGAGCACACCGTCGAACGCTGGCGGCGCTTCGGCTGGGACTGGATCAAGATCAACCCCCGCAAGCACTATCACGTCGAGGACTGGGGCGTCCGCTACCGCTACCCGGGAGTGCCGGACGAAAAGCCCGTGCTCGAACGCTGGCCGGTGCACGAGGCCGCCGACTGGGATCGCATCGCCGAGATTCCGCACGACGCGGGGGCGCTCGGCGAGCAGCTCGAGGCCGTGCGTCTCGTGCGCGCCGCCGTCCCGCCGAACGTGCCCGTTCTCGCCACCGTGTTCACCCCGCTGGCGATCCTGGCCGAGCTCACCGAGCCGCCGGGACTGCTGCGCGAGCACCTCGTCACCGAGCCGGCGCGCGTGGCGCGCGCGCTCGAAGTGGTGACGCGCGTGTTCGAACGGCTCGCCGGCGCGTACCTGCGGGCCGGCGCCGACGGGCTCTACCTCGCCACGGTGGACTGGGGCTGCCGCCGGTTCGTCACCCCCGAGGACCTGCGGCGCTGGTCGCGGCCCTACGACCTGCGGCTGCTCGCCGCCGCGGGCCCGTCGCCCTATCACACGATGCACGTCTGCAAGGACGACTGTCTGCTGTTCGAATTCGCGGACTATCCCGTCGGCGCGTTCTCCTGGGACGCGCTGGCGCCCGCGAACCCGTCGCTGGCCGAGGGCCTCGCGCGCCTGCCGGGCGCCGTCATGGGCGGCATCGCCCACGAGGGCGCGCTGCAGGATCGTAATCCCGAGGCCGTACTCGAGCAGTATCGCCGTGCGCTCGCCGAGACGGGCGGACGGCGCTGGCTGGTCGCGCCGGGATGTTCGATCCCGCCCCACAGCCCCGAGGCCAACCTCGCGGCGCTGCGCGACGAGGTCGCTCGCGCCCCGGCATCCGGGGGACGCCTGGCCGGCTGAAGGCTCCGCGCCCCCCTCATCGCACGGCGGCCCGTCCGCCGCGAAAGGCCGTGGAGGAGGTGCCGACATGCCGCGGATCGCATTCGTCCTCGCCCTGCTGCTCGCCGCCGCGCCCGCCGCGGCGCAGACCGATCGCTACCGGCCCGCGCAACCACCGACCGACAAGCGCGCCGCGGCCGGCGGCATACCGTCCTCGCCGCGCCTGTCGCTCGGCAGCGTCGAGAAGGGCGACCGCGCGCCGGACTTCGATCTGCCGCTCGCGGGCGGAGGCAAGGTCCGGCTCTCGAACCTGCGCGGCCAGTGGGCGGTCGTGTGCTTCTGCCCGCGCCGCGCGCTGGGCTCGCTCGACTCGCTGGCCCGTGCGGTGCCGGAGCAGACCGTCGTGCTGGGCGTCGTGGCCGAGAAGGTGAGCCAGCTCGCCGCGTGGGCCGCCCGGCGCGACACGAAGGCGCTGCTGCTCGACGACATGACCGGCGACATCGCCGCGCTCTACGGGGCCTACGACATGAGCCGCAACCAGCCGCTGCCGGGCTACGTGATCGTGGACCCCAAGGGCGTCGTCGTCCGCATCGAGATTCGTGAGGGACTTGTCCCGAGCGACGCTGCCCGCGCCGTGCAATACGCCGTCACGGGCCTCTAGCTTCGCAATCCGAATCGCTGAAGCGCTGGCGCGCGCGGCTTTGCGAAATCGCGTTTCGCAGTGATTCAACCGGGCACCCGGAGGGGCCGATACGACCGGTGCATCCTCGTGTCCGCACCGCACTCGTGTCGCTCTTCCGGAGGTCAGAAATTGAATCGCATCCTGTTCCCGGTGGCCCTCGCCGCCCTGCTCGGGTTTCCGGGATTTGCCCTCGCGGCCGGCGCGGCCGGCGGGCCGCTCGATCGTCCCCGGTCGCCGGCGCCGGTTCCGCTCGGCACCGGCACCGAATACGCCACCGTCGTGACCGGCTCGGGCGCGCCGGACTTCGCCTACGAAACGCTCGCCGGCGGCACCGCGCGCCTGCGTGACCTTCGCGCCCAGGGCGACGTGCTGCTGGTCTTCGGCGCCGACGAGGCGGACCTGCGGCGGCTGCAGCGCGAGTCCGAACGCCTGACCCGGCTGGGCGTGGTTCCCGTCGCGGTGCTCGACTGGCGGGTCGGCGCGTGCCGAGAGGTCGTCCGGCGCCTGTCGCTCACGTTTCCGGTCGTGCCCGATCGCCAGCGCGCGATCGGGGCGCAGTACAACGTGCTCGATCCGTACACGCGGCAGGATTCGCCGGCCTGGTTCCTCGTGGACCGCGCGGGCCGCGTGCGCGGCCTCGACCGCTTCGAGCTGCCCCGCGAGGCGTGGGTGAACGTCGCCTCGACCGCGCTCGGGCTGCCCGCAGAGGGCAGCTCGCTTCCGGCGGCCTCGACGCGCTGACCGCGGCCGGCGACTGCGCTCAGGCCGCCTTGCGCTCCATGAGCACGGCGACCTGGCGCAGCGCCTGCCGCACGTCGTCCCACGAGAACGGCTTGGCCATGATGAGGTCCACGCCGCCCGAAACCGCCATGTCCTCGCCCAGCTGGAAACCCCAGCCGGTGACGAGCACGACCGCGGTCGCGGAGCTGCGCTCCTTGGCCGCGGTCGCGAGGTCCCAGCCGTTCACCTCGGGCATGCCGAGGTCGGTGAACACCACGTCGTACTGACCGCCGCGGACGGCCTCGACGCCGGCGGCGCCGCCGAGCGCGCGCTCGACGTCCATGCCGATCGCGGTCAGCAGGTCGGCGAGCACCTCGAGCACGATCTCCTCGTCGTCCACGACCAGCACCCGCCGCTTCGGCAGCGGCGCGTCGTCGGCCGCGGGCAGGGACTCGTCGGGGGCGGTCCCGACCGGGAACGTCAGCGTGAACAGCGTGCCGACCGCCGGCTCGCTGTCCACCGTGATCGTGCCGCGATGGCGCGTAACGATGCCGTAGGCGACCGAAAGACCCAGCCCGGTGCCCTTGACGGCCTTGGTCGTGAAGAACGGATCGAAGATCTTGCCGAGGATCGTCGAGTCCATGCCGATGCCGGTGTCGCGGAGCTGCACGTTCACCACACCCTGGCCGTTGCTCGAGGTGATCCACAGCTCGCCGCCGTTGGGCATCGCGTCCACGGCGTTGAGCACCAGGTTGGTGAACACCTCGCGCAGTTCGGAGGCGTTGCCGACCGTGCTGCTGGTCGCACCCAGCTCGAGGTGCAGGTCGATCGAGACGCCCTTGCGCTTCGCGCCCGACTCCCACACCGGACGCGTCAGCTCGGTGACGCCGAGCAGCACCTGGTTGATGTCCACCGTCTGGAAGTGTTCGTCCTGGCGCACGCGCGTGAACTCCTGCACGCGGCGCACCGTCTGCGCGCCGTCGAGCGCCGCCTGCTCGATCACCAGCAACTGCCGGCGCAGTTCGTGCTCGGGCACCGTCTGCAACAGCAGCTGGGTGCGCCCGAGGATCGCCGCGAGGATGTTGTTGAAGTCGTGCGCCACCCCGCCGGCCATCTCGCCCAGCGCGTTGAGCTTCGCCGCCTGCACGAGCTGGGCCTGCGTGTCCCGCAGCTCGTCGTAGGCCGCCTTCATGCTCTCGTACATGCGGGCGTTCGCGATCGCGGCGCTGCACTGCCCGGCGAACAGCGTGGCCAGCTCGAGGTCCTCCTGCTGGAACGTGCGCGTGCCGAGGCGCGAGAGCGTGATGACGCCGACCACCTTGTCCTGGCTGACGAGCGGAACGCACAGCAGCGCGGCGGGCTCGGGCGGCGTGCCGGGCACGGACACCGAGCGCGGATCGGTCTCGGCATCGTCCACGATCTCGCCGCGCCCGGTGAGCGCGACCATGCCGGTGATGCCTTCGCCGAGCTTGAGGCGAATGGCCATCATTTCCTCCATCCAGGCCTTGGCGTCGCACACGACCGGGTAGAGCACCTGCTCCTTCTCGTCGAACAGGAACACGGTGCACTCGTCCGTCTGGATCACCTCGCGAACCTTCTTGGCGATGGTGGTCAGGATGACGTTGAGGTCGAGCGTGTTGACGACCGCATGGCTCACGGCGAGCAGCGCGGCGAACTTCTCGCTCTGCCGCTTCTCGCGGGCCAGCACCTCCTGCACGGGCGGATCGGGCAGCGCCGGCGAACGGACGATCGCGAGCAGCGCCTCGCCGATGGCGCGTTCGTCCACGCCGGCGTCGCACCAGCCGGCGATGCGAACGCCGAGCGGCTTCATGAACGCCCGCGGGTCGGGACCGAGGAACGCCTCGCGCAGTTCCGAGACGAGCGCCTGAGCCTCGTCGCGGGCGCGCGAGGGACCGAGCGTCCCGGCGAGCGGACGCTGCATCGCATCCACGAGCCGGTCCCGGTAACGCCTCAGGTATCGCGCGATGGGCCTGTGCAACGGGCTGCTCTCCGAATGGGTAGGAGGTGCGAGGGCCGAGTGAGTTTTCGGATTTGCCGGCGCGTGACTTGAGGAAGGACCTTCGCATTCCGCACCCTCGTTGCATCCTGCAAGGGCACCGGCCGGCGAAGGCGCGCGCCGGGCCCGGGACCGTCACCGCGTCCGGTTCGCGCCGGCGCGCACCGGGTGCTATGACTCGGCGCGAGGGTTTCGCGGGCCGGCCCGGTTCGGACCGGTTCGATACCGAAGGTCCATGGGAACACCCGCCATGAAGCCGATCCTGTTCATCACGCTCCCCTGGTTCGCGCTGCTCGCCGGCGCGACCCCGGCCACCGCTCCGGCACCCGCGGGCCCGCCGACGGCCGCAACGCTGGTCGAGTGCGAGCGCGCCTTCGCCCATGACGCGGCGGAAAAGAGCACCCGGGCGGCATTCCTCACATGGCTCGCGCCGACGGGCGTCGTCTTCCGGCCAGGACCCGTCAACGGCCGCAAGTCCTGGAACGCGGCGAAGCCCGACCGGGCGGTGCTGTCCTGGCGGCCGGCCTACGCGGCGATCAGCGGCGGAGGCGACCTCGGCTGGACGACGGGGCCGTGGGCCTGGCGGCCCGACCGGGGTCGTGAGGAAGCCGCGTGGGGCGAGTACCTCACCGTCTGGCGGCGCCAGGCCGACGGCCGTTTCCTCGCCGCGCTCGACATCGGGGTCTCGCATTCCCGGCACGCCGCCCCCGCGCACGAGCCGGTCTTCTTGCCGCCCGCGACCGCGCCGCGTTCGGGCCGCGGACCGCTCGACCGGCGCCGCTCGCTGTGGAAGGCCGACGCGGACTTCGGCGAAATCGCGAAGCAGGGCGGCGCCGCCGCCGCGCTCGCGAAACTGGGCGCCGATCTCGTGATCGTGATGCGCGAGGGCATGCCGCGCGTCGTCGGCATCGAGCCCGCCTGCGACAGCCTGCGCGTTCGCGAGAGCAGCGCGACGCTCATGTCGTTCGCGCAGTTCACCTCGAGGAGCGGCGACCTCGGCTACACGTACGGATCGTACGTCACCGGCGATCCGGCGGCGCCCGACTCGGGCTTCTACGTGCACGTGTGGCACCGCGGGCAGTCGAAGCCGTGGGAGCTCGCGGCCGAACTGGTGCAGCCTCTGCCCCGGACGAAGCAGAAGTAGTCGCCGCGCGCCCTGGGCCGGTCGCTGCGCTCGCCGCGCCGCACGCGACGGGCGATTTCTCCGTATCGCCGGGGCGCGGGCGTGTCGTACTGTGCCGCCCCATGCACCTGACCACCGGCACCAGACTCGGGCCCTACGAAATCCTTTCGCCGCTCGGGGCCGGCGGCATGGGCGAAGTCTATCGTGCGCGCGACACGCGCCTGGGACGCGACGTCGCCATCAAGGTCCTGCCGCAGCACCTGCGCGAGAACGCCGAGGTGCACGCGCGCTTCGAGCGCGAGGCGCGGACCATCTCGAGCCTCAACCACCCGCACATCTGCACCCTCCACGACGTCGGCCGGGCGCCCGGCGAGGGCGGGTCGGGCGACATCGAGTACATCGTCATGGAGCTGGTGGACGGCGAAACCCTCGCGCAACGCCTGGCGAGGGGCCCGGTGCCGGTCCCCGAGGCGCTCAAGCTGGGCATCCAGATCGCCGACGCGCTCGACCGCGCGCACCGCGCCGGCATCGTCCACCGCGACTTCAAGCCGGGCAACGTCATGCTCACGCGCTCGGGCGCCAAGCTTATGGATTTCGGGCTGGCGCGCGCCGCCGGCGTCGCGGGACCCGGCACGGGCAGCGGCAGCGGCATCCCGCACCTGACGCAATCGCCCACCGTGGCCTCGCCGCTCACCGCCGAGGGCGCGATCGTCGGCACCTTCCTTTACATGGCGCCCGAGCAACTCGAGGGCCGCGAGTCCGACGTGCGCAGCGACCTGTGGGCGCTGGGCTGCGTGCTCTACGAAATGGTCACCGGCCGCCGCGCGTTCGAGGGCCGCACCCAGGCCAGCCTGATCGGCGCGATCATGGGCACCGAGCCGCCGGCGATGAGCACGCTCGTGCCGCTGGCGCCGCCCGCTCTCGAGGCGCTCGTGCGCGGGCTGCTCGCCAAGGACCCCGAGGAGCGCATCCAGACCGCCCACGACGTGAAGCTGCAACTCACCTGGATCGCGCAGTCCGGTTCGCAGTCGGGAGTGGCCGCGCCGCTCGCGCCGCGCCGCCGCCTGCGGCGCGAACCGTTCGCCTGGGGCGCCGCGGTGCTCGCGGCGCTCGCGGCCGGATACTTCGCCCTGCGCGCGGGCACGGGCGGCGGCGGCGCGGACGCCGGAGTCATCCGCTTCACCGTTCCGGTGCCACCCTCGGTCAGCACCATGAGCATGCCGCGGCTCTCTCCCGACGGACGGGTGATCGCCTTCGCGGCCGAGGACTCCGCCGGGCGGAAGATGATCTGGGTGCGACCGCTCGACGCGCTCGCCGCGAACGTCGTGCCCGGCACCGAGGGCGCCGCGGCGCCGTTCTGGTCGCCCGACAGCCGCATGCTCGGGTTCATCGCCGGCGGCAAGCTCAAGAAGATCCCCTTCGCGGGCGGTCCCGCGACGGTGGTGTGCGACGCGCCGTCCGGCTCCGACGGCTCGTGGAGCAGGAACGACGTCATCCTGTTCGACGGCGGCGGATCCGACCCCATCTGGCGCGTCAGCGCCGCGGGCGGCGTGCCGACGGTGGCGATCCGCGGCGACAGCGTCGCCCAGGTCGGCTGGCCCGCGTTCCTGCCCGATGGCCGGCACTTCTTCTTCAGCCGCATCAGCGGCGGCACCGGGACGTCGGAGATCATGTTCGGCGCGCTCGGCGACACCGCGACCCGCCGGCTCGAGATCGCCGGCTCGCGCGTCGAGTACTCCCCCGACGGGTACCTGCTGTTCGCGCGCGACCGCACGCTGCTCGCTCAGCGCTTCGACGCCCGGGCCATGAAGCTTCAGGGCGAGCCCTTCCCGGTCGCCGAGGATCTGCCCGTCGCGGGCAATGCCCTCGCCAACTTCACGGTCTCCCGCAACGGCGTGCTCGTCTACCGCTCGACCGGCGAGACCAAGAATCGCCTGGTGTGGCTCGACCGGACGGGGCGCGAGCTCGCCGAGCTCGCGCCGGCCGCCGACTTCCGCGCACCGGCGCTGTCGCCGGGCGCCGACCGCGTGGCCATCCGGCTGCGCGAAGTCGGCAGCACCAACATGGATCTGCGCGTGATGGATCTCGTGCGGGGCACCAGCACGCGCTTCACGTTCGACCCCGCTCCGGATGGCAATCCCGTCTGGTCGCCGGACGGCTCCAGCATCGCGTGGACCGTGCAGGCCGGCGACTCCGACGCCGTGGCCGTGAAGTCCGCCACCGGCCTCGGAGAGACGAGGATCGTCGCCCGCCATTTCGGGGGGAGCGCCGTGCTCGACTGGTCCCGCGACGGCCAGTGGATCCTCTTCCAGGGCATCACGGCGGGCAGCGGCATGGACGTATTCGCCGTGCCGGCTTCGGGCGCCGCGCCGCCCCAGCGCGTCCTGGGAACGCCCTTCGGCGAGGGCCGGGCGCGCTTCTCGCCCGATGCGCGCTGGATCGTCTACGAGTCCGACGAATCCGGCCGCGCCGAGGTGTACGTCGTCCCGTTCCACGGCTCCGCGGGCAAGTGGCAGATCTCGACGCGCGGCGGCACCGATCCCTTCTGGAGCCACGACGGCCGCGAGATCTTCTACCTCTCGCCCGACCGGCGGTTGATGGCGGTGCCCGTCACCGTCGGCACGACGTTCTCACCCGGCACGCCGCAGCCGCTCTTCCGTGTCGTGGTCGAGAGCAGCGCGCGCCGGAACGTCTACGACGTCGCGCCCGACGGCAAGCGCTTCCTGTTCCTCGTCACCGCGGGCGAAGCCAGTACGCCGATGACGGTCGTCGTGAACTGGCGCGCGGCGCAGCGAACGCGGTAGAGCCCGTCTCGGCGGCGCCGCCCCGCACGGCGTGGCCGGATCGTGCACGCCGGACACGTCGCGAACGGCCCGCGCAGACCCCTCTGCGACCTCGAAGCCGGCTGCCGCGCATGCACGCGGCCGCAGCTCGCGAACTCGGCCGGCCGCGCACGGCTCTTGCAACCCGCGGGCACGACCCGCCCCCGCGCGAGGACCATGCTCGCCCGCGTGCGCACCGCGCTGCTGTGGGGACTCGAAGCCTTCGCGGCCGATTGCGAGGTGGACATGGGCCCGGGGCTGCCCGGGTTCGTGATGGTCGGCCTGCCCGATTCGTCCGCGCGCGAGGCGCGCGAGCGGGTGTGGCCGGCGCTGCGCAACACCGGACTCGCGCCGCCCGAGCGCCGCGTCACCGTGAACCTCGCCCCCGCCGGCCGCCGCAAGGAGGGCGCGTCGGCCGACCTCGCGCTCGCGCTCGGGATGCTGGTCGCGACCGGACAGGCGCCGTCCGAGCGGCTCGAGCGCGCGGCCGCGCTCGGCGAGCTTGCCCTGGACGGTCGTCTGCGAGGCACGCGCGGAACCCTTTCGCTTGCCGAAGCCGCCTGGCGTGCCGGCGCGCGCACGCTGGTCTGCGCCGCCGAAGCCGCCCCCGAGGCCGCGCTCGTCGAGGGGCTCGAAGTCCTCGCCGCCGCGACGCTGCTCGAAGCCTTCGAATGGCTGCGCGGAGAATCGCTGCCGCGAGCCGCGCCGGCGTCGCCCGACGCGCGCGCCGACGGCCGGGCGGACCTGGCCGATGTGCGCGGGCAGGCGATGGCGCGGCGCGCGCTCGAGATTGCCGCCGCAGGCGGACATCACTTGCTGCTCATTGGCCCGCCGGGCGCGGGCAAGTCCATGCTCGCGGTGCGGCTGCCCGGATTGCTCCCGCCCCTCGAACCCGAGGAAGCGTTGGTCGTGACGCGGCTCCACTCGGCCGCAGGGCTGCGCCTGCCCGGCAACGGCATGATGTGCGAGCGCCCGTTTCGCGCCCCTCATCATTCGACCACCCGCGCCGGTCTGATCGGCGGCGGATCGCCGCCGCGTCCGGGCGAGCTGTCGCTCGCGCACCAGGGAGTGCTCTTCCTCGACGAGTTCGCGGAGTACCCGCGCACGCTGCTCGACGCCCTGCGCGAGCCGCTCGAGACCGGCGCCGTGCACCTCACGCGCGCGAGCGGCCACGCGCACTTCCCGGCGCGGCCGCTGCTGGTGGCGGCGATGAACCCGTGGGCCAGCGTTGCCATTTACTCAACGCACATTGTCCGGCTGCAAACCACGCGTGTTCCCAAGGGGTTATCCGCACAAGCCGGAAACGCTCGGGCAGCGAATCCGCCAGCGCCGGATGGATCTCGGGCTGACGCAACACACCCTCGCCCAGCGGCTAGACGTCTGGGAGGTGACCGTCGCCGCCTGGGAGCGAGACGAGTCCCTCCCGCTCGCGCGACGTTGGCCGTCGATCGAAGCCGTCCTCGGGCGCGGCCTCGTGCCCGAACTGGACGGCCCGCCCGGGCAAGTTCGGGCGGCCCGGCTCCGGCTCGGGCTTACGCAGGGAGAGTTGGCACAGCGGGCCGGGGTCGACATTCGGACCGTGAGGAACGTCGAGCTGCGGAACCACCCGCCTAGTCGTCGAACACGCCGAAAACTCGATCGGGCGCTGGGCGAAGACCATGAGGGCCATTGACAACACCTTAGCCCTGTTGCAGAATCCTCTTGCATGGATCGCATGGCGGAGTAGTCTCCGCCCCGTTCATGGAGTGCTTGCTCCTTTGAGGCCGCATCGGAACGATCGTCGGAAGGTGTATGCGACGTACGTCCACCGTGCTCCGTTTCGTCGGGGCCAAGAGCGCTCACTAGCGACCGCTCCCACGGTTGCTGCCTGATGGCGGCGACCGTTCCCTTTTTCTTGGTGGTATAGGCGACCAGAACCTCCTCCTTGGCGCTAGGAACCCTAGGTTGAGAGAAAGGTCGTCTCCTGCGGCGGTCGGGTGCCGTGCCCGTCGGGCATGTGCATCCGGCCGCTGCTTTTTCTTGACGCGGTCACCCGGATCACCGATCCTGCACTTGGGTTCCTAGCCCAAGCAAAGGTGGCTCCGGGTCGTGCGGTTGCCACGAACACCACGGCGACCGCTGGGGATGGACGAGGGCAGCACGACTCGACCACCGAGGAGGTGCGCGATGCGCACGCTTCCGTTTCGTGCGGTCATCGTCTTGGTGGTCGCGCTCGTCGGTCTGGCCATCCCATTGGCTGGCTGCAGTGATTCACCGACTGCTCCCAAGGCTGATGTCGCGCAGGTGAGCGATTCCGCTCAGGGAGTGAGCAGGCCGCCCGCGTCGCCTGCCGCCACGTACAGCTACGTCGTTCGGCCCTACTACGTGGACGAGCACTGGCGCGATCCGAAGAACCCGAGCCAAGAGCACGTCGTCATGTGGTTCTGGAGCTCGTGCAGCATGAGCCGCCCGTACCCGACGGCTCGTTTCTACAACGGCCAGCAGTACGACTGGCTCAACAAGTGGATGATCTGGCCGAGCCGTGGCGGCGGGAACATCTCGAGCAACTGCCAGACCTACATGCTGTTCGCGGACGGCTGGTGGTGGTACACGCACAAGATCTTCATTAGCAAGGAGACTCTCGCGTCCCGCTTCCAACTCGCCTGGTAATCAGGACTGCACGCGGCCACAACGGCCACTCTCCAAGCGACGCGCTTTGCGAAGCGCGTCGCTTTGCTATATAATTACAGAATGCATATTAGCTCATCACTACGCCCCATCCTCCTTGCGATACTTGTCCTCCTCCTCGCAAGCCTGTTCCTTGAAATCACCCTGCCCGCACCGAGTTGGTCAAAGATCTGTGGGGGGCCAGGCTGCGACGGTGTTCATCAGGCTCTGATAGCCGCCGCGGATGCATCCTACTTCAGGCAACTTCGGGTGGGAGGCCAAGTCTCAGTCGGCGTGTTTGTGGTCTTGAGCGCGATTGCGCTACTTCAGCGATCCCGGCGCCAAGCGATCTGGAGCTGCTGCATGGCGGTCGGATTCGCGGTATTGCCGAGCGTTCAGCAGCGCATCTACGAATATGGGAGCCGAGATCCCGGAGCGGGCGTGTCCTTGGGCCTAGTACTCACAGTGGCTCTCATGTTCCTTGTCACGCGAGCGAAGAGCGCCCAAGTCCCACGCCGTACTGCGATAGCGGACACGACGGCTAACTAGTTTGCCCCAGCCCTGCTGGCAACCACCTCTTCGAGAGAACCTTCCGGCATCGTGACGCTCCGCGGAAGGGTGGGCGTCAGACGACGGTTACGACTGGCTCCACATTTCAAGGGGCCGGCGTCTCGTCAGCGACCTCTTCGCCGCCCCCGCCAGATCCCATCTCCATCTCCATCGGCACCCGCAGGAAGCGATCCTTGAACATCTTGATGGTGTCGGGCTGGATCGTCGCCTTCTTGTGACGTGCCATGTGTTCGGCCAGGGCGTCGTAGATGCAATGGCGGAGGAAGTTGAGAACGTTCCCCGGCCCTGAGAGCTGGGTCCAGTGCGGGTGTGACCGGTTGATTACCACCGCGACTTCGTTCAGCTGCGTCGCGTCGCACACGAAGTAAGGATCGTTCTCCGAGTGATCTCCGGTCAGATAGGCCTTCAGGACAATGCCGTCGATCTCGACACGAATCGTGGCCTCTCTAGATCGTTCCGCATCGATGATGGTCCTGAACGTACGCTCGATGGTGTCGGGGTCCGGCGCAGTTTCGAGTCGAATGGTGTCGATGATCTCAGGCGAGGCGAGCTCCTTCTGAAGCTCATCGAGGGCCGTCTTCGTCTCGAGTTCGGACGGCCCGCGCTGATCTCCGCCTCGGACACGATGCTTCCTAGCCACCTCGCGGTAGGCCCGGCACTCCTGCTCGAGCTTCTCCTCAACCAAGTCCTCCTCGTCGCCAAGCCACAGGATGTCGTCCTTTGTGTGGCTGACTTCGAACGCATCCAAGTGGACTTCGCCAACTAGCCGTTGATTGACCAGGTCGTTACTGCCGAGGATCTGGCCAAAGAGCGTCGACGGCCGCCACGCGTCGGGCCAGCCCTTGACGACACGCCCGCAGTGCAGAATGGAGAACCCAGCCATCGAACGACTTCCGGAGGCAAGGACCCCAACCCAGCCCCGAACGGGCTTGGTGTTGATCTCGAAGTTAAACTCCTTCTTGTAGATCTTGTCTTCCAGCGAGCGCAGGAGCTGGGCATCAAGTTCCTCCCACGTGAGCTCTTGGCCCTGCCAGAGCAGCCGCAACCTGCTGTGGCGAAAGTCCTCCCGATACATGGAACGGAGAAAGTTCTTGATCTTGCCGATGGTGCGACCCTGGAAGACTCGGTGGAGCTTCGTGATCTCGATGATCGTGTAGTGCTTCTCGGGAGCGAAGCCCGAGGCCACACGCTCTCGCAGGTCATCGTCGCCGCCGGCAACCCGGGGGACGTCCACCTCGATCGAGTACTCGCTTGTCTCGCCATACTTCTTCGTTCGCACCGTCCACAGGTCGCCCAGCCAGCAAGCCGCGGTCTTCATCCCAAGCCCGTATCGGCTCCGCCCAGTGGCAATCTCCGGTCGATTCCCGATCTTGAGGGCCGCCTGCAGCTCGCTGTAGCTCATGCCGATGGAGGTGTCCGCAATCCGAATCAGGCCGCCCTCCTGATCATACGTCAGTGAGACTTCGAGCTTGTCGCCCTCCTCCGCGTAGACCTTGTCGAGAGTGGCTCGATTGTTCAGGTACGCCTGGGTCGCGTTATCCACGAACTCGGCGAGCGCGTGCCACGCCGAGTAGGAGAGCCGCCGGTACGACGAGATGGCGTCGAGACCGATCTGAAGTTTCAAGGACATCACCTACCTCCATACGGTGCACGGTGCGGAGTCTCACGAAACAGTAGCACCCCCTCTTCGAGGCAGGCCATCTCGTACTGTCGGCCCGGATCGAGGGGGTTACGGTCGGTGCAAATGAGCCACAACGCGTCGCGTGCCGCAGCGCGCTTCCACGTCGTGACTCGCCCTTGCCAGAGGACTTGGATGGGTTCTGCATTCGCGAGCGGCACGCTCCCTGGCGAAGCGATGCGAAGCATGAAGGGCATAGTTGGCTCGAGCCAGCACCGCGAGACCTGCTCGCTTCCGGCCGATGGCAAGAACCCATCGACCCGGTACACGTACCGGTTCCGAGCCGAACGGTAGATCTCGAAGCTTGCCAGCTCGGCACCGAGCGGCTGCAAGTGCGGCGCCCAATCCGGGACCGGCCGGTTCACGACGACAAGGATCTTGGGCGCCAGCCCCCGGAGCATCTCCTGCACGCGTACACGTTCCAGCTCAGGAGCCTTGCCCATGATGTAGTCAGTGGCGTCGGCACCATAGACCGCGCTCCCGAGGGAAAGCACCTGAGGCGCGACGTGGCCCGGGAGCGAGTGATGGGCCATCTCGACCTCGACCACCCACCAGTTCTGGTAGCCCCGCTCAATCAGCGCGTAGTCAGCCCGGGCGGACCCGTACTCGGATTCAACGATGATCTTGAATGGGAGAGCACGGTACCCCGGGAACAGGGAAGCGGCCTGTCCCATTACGACGCCCTCGAAAGCACTTTCGTAGGTTGCGTCGGTGTCTACTGGGTCGTACCACTCATCGTTGATCAGGATCCTGTTCACGCGCGGCCACACCTCCCTTGACCCAATGCACCTGAGCGACTTCGCCGAGTCGTTCGGACTCCTTGAGCAACTGTTGATGCTCGGGGCGAGTTGAGTACAGAGTGTAGACGGTTGCACACGTCTTACCGGGCGCCGGTCGGAGCACGCGCCCAAGCCGTTGGATCCTCTGCCGTGTGCTTCGCGTTGATGCCGCAATGATTGCTACTCTCGTCTCAGGCACATTGATGCCTTCGTCGAGCGCGCGGCAGGTTACGAGGCAATCAAAGAGGCCTTTGCGATACAATCGCAGGTTCTCCCGTCGGATCGTCTCGCCGATGCGCGTGTGGTAGATAGTCGCATTGACGTGACGCGCGCGGAGAAGCGAAGCGATGGCGTTCGCGCTGGCGATCCGCTCGTGGAAGATGATCGCGCGCTGGCGCTTGTCCTGGTCGATGATCTTCGCGGCCATCGGGATGCGCAGGCGTGTATTCGCGATGAAGGCTGAGCGTCGCTGGAGGAGGCGCTTCAGCTGATCCGGATCGGCACGCCCTGACTTGACCATCTGGAATAACCGAGCCACGCGTCCGGTGAGTGTGCTGTACTCCTCAGCCTCGTGATCGAGGAGCGGGACCTTCACGTTGACTAGCCGAAATGGGGCGACGATACCCTCAGTCCGTGCCCGCTCGTAGCCGTACTCGTAGACAATCGGCCCGAGCGCAGGGACCAGGTGCTCTTTGAATCCCTCATCGTAGTCCCGGGTCGGTGTCGCCGATAGGCCAAGTGTGGCGACGTAGCTTCCGCGAAGTGCGCTCGCGTTGATCGGGCTGCCCGCCCGGTGGCATTCGTCGACGATGAGGCACGCTTCGACTCCCTTCGCGAGTTCCGGGCCGACAGTTCGTGCAGTGTTGAGGACGACGAGGTTGATTCGCGCTGGCTCCGCCGCCTTGCCAACGCCTGAATAGGTGGCGATCTCCACCTGCGGGACTGAAAGCTCCTCGGTGAGGCTGATGTACCACTGGTCGAGCAGGGCGATGGTCGGTACAACAACGATGAACCGAGTGGACGGCCAACGTTCGCGAACCCGGAGCATGCAGATTTCGGCAAAGACCGTCTTGCCCGCACCTGTAACCACGCTGGCGATTCCGCGATAGTCCTTGGCCCAGAGTTCCAAGGCCTCGTTCTGCCAGCCGCGTGGCGATGGGGCGAGGTGCCAAGGAGCGGACATCGAGGAATCCCCCCTACCTCGCCGGCTCCAGCATCCGCAGTGCGGCGAACCTCGCGCGAGACGCCTCGATGTACTCTGGTACCGGCTCGATCGCAGCCCATTTGCGCTTGAGCTTCTGCGCCACGGCACCGGTCGTATTGCTGCCGCCGAATGGGTCGAGGACAATGTCCCCAGGCTTCGTGAGAAACTTGACGAAGAACTCGGGGAGCCCAGCGGGCATCCGAGCTGGGTGCCCCTTGAGACCATGTTTCCGGCAGTAGACTTGGAACGGATCGTTGGCCTTCGTGTTTGCCATCGTAAGGACGTTGGCCGGGATTGCCCCATTGTTGTCCTTCAAGAACGATTCGTCGCCGATGCTGTGCTCGGAAGGGCGAATGCCAGCGTTGTATTTCTTCGTCTTCAGGAGCTTCAGCATCGAGGGGCTGTACTCCGTCAGCACTTGACGGTTGTCGGCGGCCGGATTCGCCGTCGGGGACATCCACCAGACATGGGTGTAAGTGTCCTTGACCCGGATCCGCTCAACCGTCACCCACTGTGCCGGCCCAGGGAGACGAGCCGGATTGTGGCAGATGAACTGCTGGCAGAGCTGGAGCTTGCCCTCCTCCTGGAACGCGATCAGCGCCTTCAGCGCAAGGGTGGACATGGTGGGAGCGCCGTGTTCCCAGGCGTTGCCCAGTTCCATCACGATGGACCCGTCCGCCGTGAGCAGTTCCCTGAATCGAGGCGCGAAGTCGGCCAGCCACTTCACGTACTCTTGGCCCTGAAGGTTGCCGTACTTCTTCTTGCGGTTCAGAGGGAACGGTGGTGAGGTGAAGATCAGCTGAACCTTGCCGGCGTAGCGCCGCTGAAACCACGGGTCGCCCAAGACGTTCTCGGCCGTGCCGTAGTAGGCCGTGCCGTAGGTGGTCTCGTAGGCGATCCGGACCTTGCGGCGTCTGATCTGTCCGGGCCGGGCAGGCGGAAGAGCGGTAGTCGTCAACTCGTGGAGCCTCTTGCCGGAGCGGCGGTTAGGGCGGCGAACGGTGCCAGTCGTGGGCACTCTAGCCGAACGTCAGCAGTCAAAGCAATGACAGCCCTCTCCAGCCGCAATCACGTGGTCCTGTGAGGGCAGTCAGGGGGCCGGATGTCTGTGATTGACTCGCTTCTTGGCGTCGTCGCGCACAAGGACTCGCTCCTGGCCACCTCGTTGCGGGTTGATACCCTCGTAGTTCACGACACGGCTTGGGTGGCTCTCGCCGAACACCAGGCTCCATACGGCGGGATCACCGCGGCACATGTCGTGGGATGGTTCGTGACCATCGGTGGATTCGTCGTCACCGGGTACTTTGCCGTCAGGGGATGGCGCAAGGCGGCTGAGACGGCTCGAAAGGGCTGGGAAGCGGCATCCCAGACGGCCGTCGATGCCCACGAGCGCAAGAGGGCGGCTGACGACTCCGCGTCGCGCGAGGTCTTCGTCGACATGCTGGCCGAGAGCCTATGGTTCTACCGTGCGCAGCTGCCGACCCTGATCAACTTCGTGGAGAACGACGCGGTGATCCCCGCCAACTTCTTCGAGCACTTGGACAGAGCTCGTGAGTGCTACGACCAGAATCGCGAACGGCTCGTCCTGATCACCGACGCCTCGATACGGCGGTTGGTCGCCCGCTGGTTCATCCGAGAGCGGTTCTGGCGCACCACGCTCGAGCTCCACTACGGCGAACACCCCGAACGCAAACCGCCCGCAGCAGAGGACAAGGCCGCTCTGGAAGCAGTCCTGGCCAATGCCCTTCAGGATGCGCAGACGCTGTGGAAGGCTTTCAAGTTCGACGACACCTACGCCGTCTGATCTCTCAACGGCCGAGGGCGCGGATGTCGCGACGCACGATTCTCGAGAGGACACGATGCCGAAGTCGAAAGCGCAGATCGAAGCGTGGGCACTTGCGGTCATCGACGACTCACGCGCCGGCCGACGCGTCGAGGACGACCGGGTCGAGTTGAAGGAGTCGTTCGTGGAGCCGGCAAAGGCCGCTCGTCGCATTGCGGGGCTGGCGAACGCCGCTCGGACAGAGCCATTCCTCGTCCTCATCGGCATCAAGGAGTGCGTGGGGCCGGTCGCGCTGCCGAAGGATCCGGAGTTCTCGCGTTGGTGGACACAGGTGGCGAGCTTCCTTGATCCCTCCCCGCCACGCCTGGAGCACCTGATCGTAGAGGGCGTGCACGTTCTCTACTTCGAGCCCGATCGCCCGCCATACGTCGTCAAGCACCGGCAGGATCCGACGGACAGCTCGGGGTTGTGGGAGGTGCCGTGGCGAGAGGGCACGGCTACCCGCTCGGCGCGTCACACCGACCTCATCCGGTTGCTTGTTCCGCGAGCGCGCGTGCCCGAACTCCAAGTGTTGCGAGCCAAAGCTGCAACCGGCCTCACCGACAAACACGAACCATCGCTGAGCGTCGACGTCACGCTGTACGTCGTCCCCCAGACCCCCGAGCGCCTCGTGCTGCCGCTCCACCAGTGCTCGATGGAAGCACGCTGGGGCGAACCTCGTGGGTTTGTGGACCTCCGCGGCGGATTGATGCCACTGGGTGAGCGGAAGTCCAAGACGATCCACTATGGCGCCGACGAGGTGGTGGTCGATGGCCCCGGCCGGATCCGGATGTCGGGGTTCACCGTGGTGCCGGTCGAGGAGATCGCCGCCGCGAAGGCGATCGACTTGCGGATGCACCTCGACCCGCTGCCCGAGTCCGATCACGTCACGGTGGAGACCTCCATTGAGTCCACTGGCACGAACGCCGAGGGCCGGCACTTTTGGGGTGCCGACCCGCCGAAGGAGCGACCAAAATCGGTGACGACGTATCGCAGTGGTTGGATGGATCAAGTGACCGGCGGAAGGCCGTGGTCGGCGACGAAATGGCGATAGGTTCGCCACTGGGGCAACTACACAGACCGGCGACGGTCAGCGCGCTAAAGGCGAACTGCTTGCAAGAATCTGTATTTGTGATATAGTATGCGCGCTCTACGTTCGAGCCTTCCAGGCCGATGCACCTCTCGCCTCGCGGTGAACCCCGCCCGCTGATGGCAGCGGATCTGCGCTCGCGTGAGCGAACCGATTGTTCCTGCGCGCTGATATGCGGGCCGGCCGAACTACATTCACTTACACACAACTCCCCTTATGTACTACAGACCAACGAAACCCGCAGATGTCGCGGCCATCATCAAGCAACTCGCCAAGCTGCCGCGTCTCGGCGCACCCCTTCGTCGAAGCCCGAGCCAACGCGCTATCCTTCGGCACTACGGCATCGGCTTGATTCGGAAGCTCGACTTGCCGCGCAGTGACATCGAACGTTCCCTCCGAGGGTACTTGCGTCAGCTGATCGAAGGTTAGCTCGCTTCCTCGAAGAGGGTGTCAGGCGACAGCCCTGTCGCGGCTTGGGAGGGCGCTCCACTCGAAGGCCGGCATGTAGAAGTCGGGATTCTCGAGGATCCAAGTTCGAACGTCTCGGAGAGTGGCGCACCAGTCAGAATCTGACCCCGTCGCCTTGATGAGCGTGAACGGTTTCTTCGCGTCGTAGAGCGCCTTCCGCGCGGTGACGCGGTAGTTCGACCCGATCGTTTCCAGAACCTGGCGCTGCTGAACC